>JAIYDD010000278.1 GCA_027487675.1 Acetobacteraceae bacterium
CGGGCCGCCGCACCGCCGGCCGCCCCGCCACGGCCGGCGCGGGGGCGCCGGCGCGCCCGGCCGGGGCGGGCAGCGGCGGGATGCGTCCAGGTCATGCGCCCCGTCGTCCCGCGCATGCGATTGCCCTGGCCGGCCGGCCCGCACCGCTTGCGCCGGGCCGGCCGCGGCACGATGTTGCGCGGATGGCCAAGGTCGAGATCTACGTCCAGGATTTCTGTCCCTACTGCGCGCGCGCGGCGGGGCTGTTCCGCAGGAAGGGCGTGCCCTTCGAGGAGATCCACGCCCCGCACGGGTCCGAGGCGCGGCGCCAGGCGATCGAACGGTCGGGCGGGCGCACCACCGTGCCGCAGGTGTTCATCGACGGGCGGCACATCGGCGGCTCGGACGACCTGGCGGCGCTCGACCGGCAGGGCGGGCTCGATCCGCTGCTGGCCGGCTGAGGCGCCGCCGACGGCCGCGGGGCCGCGAGGCGCGGAGGCCTGAACCGGGTCGCCCGGGATGCCAGGCCCCGGCACTCGCGCCGCGCGGGTGCGGCGCGTATATCCAGAACGACCGCCGCCACGGGGCGGCCAGGGCGACCGGGAATGATCCGCTACAAGCTGCGCTGCGCGGCCGCGCATGAATTCGAAGGCTGGTTCAGGGACAGCGGGGCCTTCGACAAGCTCGCCAAGGCGGAGCTGGTGGAGTGCACGGTCTGCGGCAGCACCCAGGTGGAGCGCGCGCTGATGGCGCCGGCGGTGGTGTCGAGCCGGAAGAAGGCGAAGCGCCCCGCGGCCCCGCCGGCCGCCGAGGCGCCGCCCGCCGCGCCGCCGGTGCCGGAGCCCGCCGGCCAGCGCATGGCGGCCGGGCCGATCCCGGCGCAGCTGGTGGCGATGCTGCAGCGCCTGCGGGCCGAGGTGGAGAAGAGCTGCGACTACGTCGGCAAGGATTTTGCCGAGGAAGCCCGCAAGATCCACAACGGCGAGGCCGAGGCGCGCGGCATCTACGGCGAGGCGACGGATGCCGAGGCCGAGGCGCTGGCGGAGGAGGGCATCGACGTGGCGCGGCTGCCCTGGGTGCCGCGGGCGGATGGGTAAGGGGGGCCGAAGCCGGGCCATGGCCCAGGCGAGGCCGACCGCCGAAAGGCCGCGCCCTTCCCGCGGATGACGACGCCGCGCCGGCGCCCGTGCTAGCCTGCCGCGCATGACCCTGGACCTCTCGCCCGAGGCGATGGCGCTGATCCGCCACCTCATCGAGACGCGCGGCTATGCCGACCCGCATGCCGTGGTCGAGGAGGCGTTGCGGCTGCTCGCCGGCGACGAGGCCGCGCCCGGGGACGAGGACCTCGCCGCCCTGATCGCCGAAGCCGAGGCGAGCGGCCCGCCCGTGCGGCCGGACCTCGACGCGTTGCGGAGCCGCCTGAAGGCGGGCCTGCCCTGGCGGGGCTGAGCCTTGCCGGAGATCGCCTTTCGGCCCGCGGCGCTCGACGATCTCGACGAGATCAGGGCCTCCGTCGGCGCGTCCGACCCCAGGGCCGCGTCAGCCCTGGTGGACCGGCTGGTCGACCGCCTGATTCTACTGCGCGACTTCCCCGAGGCGGCGGAACGCGCATCCCAGCGCGTCCGCGGCGTGCGGCGCCTGTCGGAGCCACCCTACGCCATCTACTATCGCGTGGCCGGCGAGACGGTGCTGATCCTCCGCGTCCTGCACGGCGCCCGCCGCGTCACGCCGCGGATGCTGCGCCAGGGGTGATCCCACCCGCGGCATGGCGATGCGGCGTGCCTGGGCAGCCCACGCGGCCCGCCCTTGGCCGGGGATGCCCGCCCCCCGGCCAGGGAGGCTACGGGCGCCGGCCTCGGGCCGGGCTTGAGCCGGTCCGCGGCGACGCTAGATGCGATCCGCGTGACCAGCCCATTCCCAGCCGCTTCTTTGCTTCGCCGGCTCGGATATCAAGTGATGCTGATGGAGGACGTCAAAAAGATTCTACCCGCGCCGTGCGCGATCAAAGTCGCGCCTCAGGAGAAGTGACGCTGTCGAAGCATCCAGAACCTTTGCGCCCTTGATTTCGCGGGCAATTTCCTTGCCTTCTTCTGCGTATCTCGCGAGTCTGGCCCCGAAATTTTCTTTGCTCGACAAATCTAATCCTAGGCGAATCATCGTTCCGTGGAAATTACCAATGCGATAGTTCCGTTTTGAGCGTTGAGGATCTGTGCCGCGACTCAGCTCAACAACTGCCGAACTGCTGATGATGCGAAAGAAGCCAGAATTTCTTGCTAGCCGTGTGGTCAGGTAAAGACCGTATCCCGAGTTTTGCCAGATATTTGCGCTGGGGGTAGCAAGTGCCCTAGCATTCCCCGATACACCAGGCATTAGAGCGAGGTTAAGTGCGTCAGGGTCCGAAAGATCTTTGAATGCTGGGTTAAAGCGAAGAGAATTTGGAATACCCATCCCGCTATCTGCAATGATAATTTGGGCATTTTTGTTGGCGGGATAGTATTGACCCGCAATAAGGATAACTCGGGACCCGCTATGTTCGTAAACATTGCGGATTATTTCCCGAAAAGCATATTGAATTGTATCGAATGTGCTTCCGGAACCGAGATGGAGGAGCACGTGCGCAATTTTCTCGGCCTCTCGATCTATATCTTCATTCATTTCGACTAAATCGCGCCTTTGGCTCCCGGATCTGCAATCGATAAGCGTGATGGGGATGTAATTAAAGCCATCGCCAACCCGGGCTTGTAGCTTAGAACCCCAATCTATACCGGATGCGAGGAAAAAATTCATTCCCTCAACCCAAGTCAAATGAGAAGTATTTCGGGCGTTGACTTTTGTACCCTTCCTTTTCAGTTGGATTGAGCGAATTTGGTGAGCCATGAATGTGAGTGCAAATATAAATGAAAATTGAACATCTCGGAAATCAAGTACGATTTCCGTCTCGTCAGGAATTGACCACAGGCGGTCATTCCAGGCAAGAAGCTCTGTAAACAGGTACTTCGGCTGCATGAGTATTATTTCGGTATTCGGCAAGGGCCTTTCCCTTTTCGGGGATGTTGCAGATTATGGTGAATCGCGGCTCGCGGCCACCATATAATTTATCCCCACATCCCCGCTCGCCCGCCACCGCCCCGTCAGCGGGTCCATCACCATCCCCGTCATCTCCCGCACCGTCAGCCCCGCGCGCCGCAGCCCGGCGCCCAGCTCCCCCGGCGTCACGAACATCCGCCAGTCATGGGTGCCCACGGGCAGCAGCCGCAGCACGTATTCCGCGCCGACCTTGGCGAACAGGAACGACCGCGCCGTCCGGTTCAGCGTTGACAGGAAGACCAGGTCGCCGAGCCCCGCCAGCGCGCCCAGGAACCGCGCCCGGTCCTCGACATGCTCGATCACCTCCAGCGCCACCACCGCGTCGAACCCCGCGCCCTCCGCCAGCAGATCCTCCGGCCCGCCCTGCCGGTACTCCACCGCAAGCCCGCCGGCGGCCGCATGCGCCCGCGCCGCGGCCAGCGCCTCCCCGGCCGCATCCACGCCGACGACCGAGGCCCCGAAACGGGCAAAAGCTTCGCTCGCCAGCCCCGCCCCGCAGCCCACGTCCAGCAGCCGCAGGCCGGACAGGTCCCGGCCCGCCCTTCCATGCGCGCGGGCGATCCGCTCGGCGATCCAGCCGGTGCGCAGCGGGTTCATACGGTGCAGCGGCTTCATCGGCCCGTCCGGGTCCCACCACCGCCCCGCCAGCGCGTCGAATTTCCGGACCTCCGCCGAAACCGCCGTCCCGCCCGTGGTCCGCATGGCCGCCTGACCCCTCCCAAAAAACCGATGCGCCACCGCCGACGGTTGCCGCAAGGGCACGCGCCCGTTATCTGAGCCGCCCCGCCGGGGCGCAACAGGGGCCGCCCCGCGGCCGGCCGCCCGCACGCCCGCGCCCCCAGAACGCCCGAGCACCACCCAGCGCCCCATGGCCCGCATCGTGATGAAGTTCGGCGGCACCTCCGTCGCCGACCTCGACCGCATCCGCAACGTCGCCGCCCGCGTGAAGCGGGAAGTGGAGGCCGGCCACCAGGTCGCCGTCGTCGTCTCCGCCATGGCGGGCGTCACGAACCAGCTGGTGAAATGGTGCCAGGACCTCTCGCCGCTGCACGATGCCCGCGAATACGACGTGGTGGTGGCCACCGGCGAACAGGTCACCATCGGCCTGCTGGCGATCGCCTTGCAGACCATCGGCGTCGATGCCCGGTCCTGGCAGGGCTGGCAGATCCCGATCCTGACGGACGACGCCCACGGCAAGGCCCGCGTGGAATCGATCGACGGCCGCCTGCTGGTCGAGCGCATGGCCCAGGGCCAGGTCCCGGTCATCGCCGGCTTCCAGGGCGTGGAGCCCGTGCGCAACCGCATCACCACGCTTGGCCGCGGCGGGTCGGACCTGTCGGCGGTGGCCGTCGCGGCCGCCGTGAAGGCCGATCGCTGCGACATCTACACCGATGTCGATGGCGTCTACACCACCGACCCGCGCATCGTCCCCCGCGCCCGCAAGCTCGAGCGCATCTCCTACGAGGAGATGCTGGAACTCGCCTCGGTCGGGGCCAAGGTGTTGCAGACGCGGTCGGTGGAACTGGCCATGAAGGCCGGCGTGCGCGTGCAGGTGCTCTCCAGCTTCGAGGACAAGCCAGGTTCCCTGGTGGTGGACGAGGACGAGATCGTGGAACAGCCCATCGTGTCCGGCATCGCCTATTCGCGCGACGAGGCGAAGGTCACGCTCCGCCGCGTGCCCGACAAGCCCGGCATCGCCGCCATGGTCTTCGGCCCGATGGCGGCGGCCAACCTGAACGTGGACATGATCGTGCAGAACCTGGGCGCGGACGGCACCACCGACATGACCTTCACGGTGGGCCGCGCCGACCTGCCGCGGGCGCGCGACATCCTGGACCGCAACCGCGACGCCATCGGCTACGAGGCGGTGGTGGCGGACCCCGAGGTGGCGAAGATCAGCGTCGTCGGCATCGGCATGCGCACCCATGCCGGCGTGGCGTCCACCATGTTCAGGGCGCTTGCCGAGAAGGGCATCAACATCCAGGTGATCTCCACCAGCGAGATCAAGGTCTCGGTGCTGATCCCGGTGGACTACACCGAACTCGCCGTGCGCGCCCTGCACACGGCCTATGGGCTGGACGGGCCGGAACCCGCCCGCCGCACGGAAGGCTGACCCGCATGGACGCCCTGCCGGAGACCACAGCCCCCGCCTGGGCAACGGCGCAGGTCGAGGCGCTGATGGCCCGTGGCGCCGCCTTCCTCGGCAGCCGCGTGGCCATCATGGGCGGCGCGATGTCCTGGGTCAGCGAACGCCACCTGGTCTCGGCGCTGTCCAATGCCGGCGCCTTCGGCGTGATCGCCTGCGGCGCGATGGAACCGCCGCGGCTCGCCGAGGAGATCGCGGCGACCCAGGCGATGACGGGCCGCCCCTTCGGCGTGAACCTGATCACCATGCACCCGCGCCTCGACCAGCTGGTGCAGGTCTGCCTGGATGCGAAGGTCGGCCACATCGTCTTCGCCGGCGGCATCCCGCCCGGCGCCGCGATCAAGGCGGCCAAGGATGGCGGGGCGAAGGTGGTCTGCTTCGCCCCCGCGCTTGCCTTGGCGAAGAAGCTGGTCCGGTCGGGGGCCGACGCCCTGGTGATCGAGGGCAGCGAGGCCGGCGGCCATATCGGCCCCGTCTCCCTGACCGTGCTTGCGCAGGAGATCCTGCCGCATATCCGCGACGTGCCCGTCTTCGTCGCCGGCGGCATCGGGCGGGGGGAGGCGATCCTCTCCTATCTCGAGATGGGCGCGGCCGGCGTGCAGCTCGGCACCCGCTTCGTCTGCGCGACCGAAAGCATTGCGCATGCAAGGTTCAAGCAGGCCTTCATCCGCGGCGCCGCGCGCGATGCCCTGCCCTCCATCCAGCTGGATGAGCGTTTCCCGGTCATTCCCGTCCGCGCCCTGCAGAACCAGGGCACGAAGCGCTTCCTCGACCACCAGGCCGAGGTGATCCGCCGCTTCCGCGCCGGCGAACTGACCAAGGACGCCGCGCAGCTCGACATCGAGCATTTCTGGGCCGGCGCCCTGCGCCGCGCGGTGATCGACGGCGATGTCGAGAACGGCTCTCTGATGGCCGGGCAGAGCGTCGGCATGGTGACGCGCGAGCAACCGGCGGTGGAGATCATCGCGGAGCTGGTCGCGCAGGCCGTGTCGGCCCTGGCGTCCCGCCGCTTCCTTGGGCAGCACTGACAAAAACATGGATTTCCGCCGCGTGACACCTCGCGCGGATGCGAGGATTCGGTTTGCGGCGGATTGTGGCACGCGCTAGTTGTGCACCCCGTGCCGTACGACATGAAGCGCCAGCCGAAGCATGACGATCACGCCGCCGAGGCGGCGCGGATCGGCGAGGAATTGCGGGAAGCCCGGATGGCGCTGGGCCATTCGGTGGCCGGCATGGCCGAGCATCTGCGCATCCGCCGGGTCTACCTGGAAGCTCTCGAGGAAGGGCGGCTGCGCGACCTGCCCGCGCCGGCCTATGCCGTGGGCTTCGTGCGCACCTACGCGACCGCGCTCGGCCTTGAGGCCGACGACCTCGTCCGCCGCTTCCGCGAGCTGACGGGACCCACCAGCGCCAAGCCGAAGCTGGTCTTCCCCGAACCGGTGCCGGAACGCGGCATGCCGGCCGGCGCGGTGGTGGCGGTCGGCGCCGCCATCGCCATCGTCGGCTATGTCGCCTGGTTCAACATGAGCGGCGGCGGCAGCCGCACGGTCGATGCCGTGCCCGCCGTGCCGCCGCGCCTGGAACAGGCCGCCGAGCAGGGCCGCAGCCAGCTGCCGCCCCGCGACGGCAGCCGGGTCGAGCCCGGCACCCTGCCTCTCGCCGCCCTGCCGCCGCCGGGCGGGCAGCCGCTGGCGCCGGCCAATACCTCGGCCCAGGCGGCGACGGTGCCGCTGGGCCAGGGCCCTCTCGCACCGTTGCCGCCGGCGCCCCCGCCGACCCCGGTGGCCGCGCTCGCCCCGCCGCCCGCCGCCCCGCCCCCCGCCATTGCCATCCCGGGCGTGCCGGACGGCACCCGCGTGGTGCTGCGCGCCCGCCCGGGCACGCCGGAAGGCGCCTGGGTGCAGGTGCGCGACCCGCGCGGCGGGCAGGTGCTGCTCAACCGCGTGCTGCGCCCCGGCGAGACCTGGCCGGTGCCGGTGCGCGACGGCCTGCTGCTGGACACCGGCAAGGCCGATGGGCTGGAACTGCTGCTCGACGGCCAGCCCCAGCCGACGCTGGAAGGCGTGGTGGGCGTGCGACGCAACATCGGCCTCGACCCGGACCGGCTGCGCCAGCGCCTGGCCCCGGCCACCGCCGCCGCCACCCCGCCCGCGGCGCCGCGCGCGAACTGAAGGCCCGGCCGCGGCCTTCCGGCCGGCCAGCGGGACGCGGCGGCGCCGAGCGCCGGCCGGGGCGGCGGGCCTGCCGGCTGCCTTCCCATCCTCCTCCCGATCCTCCTCCCGATCCTCCTCCCGATCCTCCTCCCGATCCTCCTCCCGATCCTCCTCCCGATCCTCCTCCCCCTGGGATCGCGCCGCGCCGTGCCATATGCTGGGCGCGCGCGACGGCCGGGCCGCCGCGCCCGACGAGGGAGCCTCGATGTCCTACCGCCCCTACCAGCAGATCCTGCGCCGCAAGTCGCGCCAGATCCGCGTCGGCAAGGTCCTGGTCGGCGGCGACGCGCCGATCAGCGTGCAGACCATGACCAACACGCCGACCGAGGATGCCAAGGCGACGATCGAGCAGATCCGCCGCTGCGAACTGGCCGGCGCCGACATCGTCCGCGTCAGCGTGCCGACCGAGGAGAGCACCGCCGCCCTGCACGAGATCGTGCGGGAGGTGAACGTGCCCATCGTCGCCGACATCCACTTCCACTACCGCCGCGCGATCGAGGCGGCGCAGGCCGGCGCCGCCTGCCTGCGGGTGAACCCGGGCAACATCGGCTCCAAGGACCGGGTGCGGGAGGTGGTGAAGGCCGCCCGCGACCATGGCTGTTCCATCCGCATCGGCGTCAATGCCGGGTCGCTGGAGAAGCACCTGCTGGAGAAGTACGGCGAGCCCAACCCGGAAGCCCTGGTGGAAAGCGCGCTGTGGCACGCCGCGCACCTGCAGGAGCTGGACTTCCACGACTTCAAGATCAGCGTGAAGGCGTCCGACGTGTTCCTCGCCGTGGCCGCCTACCAGCAGCTGGCGGAGGCCTGCGACCACCCGCTGCACATCGGCATCACGGAGGCCGGCGGGCGGCGCGCGGGGACGGTGAAGTCCGCGATCGGGTTGGGCTCGCTGCTCTGGGCCGGCATCGGCGACACGCTGCGCGTCTCGCTCTCCGCCGAGCCGGAGGAGGAGGTCTCGGTCGGCTGGGAGCTGCTGAAGTCGCTGCATCTGCGCCATCGCGGGGTGAAGGTGATCTCCTGCCCCTCCTGCGCGCGCCAGGGTTTCGACGTGATCCGCACGGTCGAGAAGCTGGAGGAACGGCTGGCCCATATCGACCAGCCGATCAGCCTCTCGATCATCGGCTGCGTCGTGAACGGCCCGGGCGAGGCGCTGATGACCGATATCGGCCTGACCGGCGGCGGGGCGGGGACGCACATGGTCTACGGCGC
>JAIYDD010000092.1 GCA_027487675.1 Acetobacteraceae bacterium
CCGGACAGCAGGAAGTCCGACATCTGCTCGGCGATCTGCAGCGCCACGTTCTCCTGCGCCTCGGTCGTGGCGGCACCCAGATGCGGGGTGCAGACCACGTTCTCCAGGCCGAAGAGCGGGCTGTCGGTGGCGGGCTCCACCTCGAACACGTCGAGCGCGGCGCCGGCCAGGTGGCCGGACTTCAGCGCATCGTGCAGCGCCGCCTCGTCCAGCAGGCCGCCGCGCGCGCAGTTCACCACGCGCGCGCCCTTCTTCAGCGCGAAGATGCGCTCGCGGTTGAGGATGTTCTTCGTCTGCTCGGTCATCGGCGCGTGGATCGAGACGATGTCGGCGCGCGCCACCAGCGCGTCGAGCTCCACCTTCTCGACGCCGAGCTCCACCGCGCGCTTCTCCAACAGGAAGGGGTCGTGCGCGATCACCTTCATGCGCAGGCCGCTGGCGCGATCGGCGACGATCGAGCCGATATTGCCGCAGCCGATGAGCCCCAGCGTCTTGCCGGTCAGCTCCACGCCCATGAAGCGGTTCTTCTCCCACCTGCCCGCCTTGGTCGAGGCGGACGCCTCGGGGATCTGGCGGGCGAGGGCGAAGATCATCGCGATCGCATGCTCGGCGGTGGTGATGGCGTTGCCGAAGGGCGTGTTCATCACGACGACGCCGCGCGCGGTCGCGGTGGTGACATCGACATTGTCCACGCCGATGCCGGCGCGGCCGACGACGCGCAGGCGCGGCGCCGCTTCCAGCACCTCCCGCGTCACCTTGGTGGCGCTGCGCACGGCAAGGCCGTCGTATTCGCCGACGATGGCGCGGAGATCGGCCGGCGCCAGGCCCGGCTTGAAGTCCACATCGACGCCGCGATCGCGGAAGATCTGGACGGCGGCGGGGGAGAGCTTGTCGCTGATCAGGACGCGCGGCATGGCTCAGGCCGCCTTCCGCGCATATTCGGCTTCCACCTGGGCGAAGGCCCAGTCGAGCCAAGGCAGCAGCGCGGCGATGTCCGCGGTTTCCACCGTCGCGCCGCCCCAGATGCGCAGGCCCGGCGGCGCATCGCGATAGGCTGCGGCGTCGAGGGCGACGCCTTCCTTCTCCAGCAGGCCGGAGAGCTTCTTCGCGGCCTCGGCCTGCCCCGCGGCGTCGAGCGCGGTGAACCAGGGGGCGACGATCTTCAGGCAGATCGAGGTGCAGGACCGCGTCGCCGGATCCTCCGCCAGGAAATCCGCCCAGGGCGTGCGCGCGACCCAGGCCGCGATGGTGGCGAGGTTCGCCTCCGACCGCGCGATCAGGCCCTGCAGCCCGCCGAGCCCTTCCGCCCAGCGCAAGCCATCCAGCGCATCCTCGACGCAGAGCATGGAGGGGGTGTTGATCGTCTCGCCCTTGAAGATGCCCTCGTTGAGCTTGCCGTCCTTGGTCAGGCGGAACAGCTTCGGCATCGGCCAGGACGGCTTGTGGGATTCGAGGCGCGCGACGGCGCGCGGCGACAGCGCCAGCATCCCATGCGCAGCTTCCCCGCCCAGCACCTTCTGCCAGGACCAGGTGACGACATCGAGTTTCTGGTAGGGCAGTTCCATCGCGAAGGCCGCGCTGGTCGCGTCGCAGATCGCGAGCCCTTCGCGATCCGTGCCGAGGAAGCCCGCGTCGGTCAGCCGCACGCCGGAGGTGGTGCCGTTCCAGACGAAGACCACGTCGCGCGCCGGGTCGACCTGCCCCAGGTCCGGCAGCCTGCCGTAGGGCGCGGAGATCACGCGCGCATCGGCGAGCTTCAGCTGCTTCGTGACGTCGGTCGCCCAGTCCTTCGAGAAGCTCTCCCAGGCCAGGATGTCGACGCCGCGCGGGCCGAGCAGCGACCACAGCGCGATCTCGACCGCGCCGGTGTCGGAGGCCGGGACGATGCCCAGCCGCCAATCGGCCGGCATGCCGAGGATGGCCTTGCTGCGCTCGATCACCTCGGCGAGCTTGGCCTTGGGTTCCTTGGCGCGGTGGCTGCGGCCGAGCATGGCGCCCGACAGCGCCTCCAGCGTCCAGCCGGGACGCTTGGCGCAGGGGCCGGAGGAGAACCTGGGATTTTCCGGCCGAACGGCCGGGCGGGGATTGGCCGGACGCAGGTCCGGCGTGGCGATGGCGGTCATGGCGCTCCCTTCCAGAAGCGGTTGCGCCCCGTTGGGGGGGCGTGGCCCGCCGATAGGGGTAGCGAGCGCGGGGCGCGTCCGCAAGCGGGGCGGTGCGCTACCCCAGCGCGCGCGGCGCGCTGACCCGGGCGCGCAGGCGCGCCGCATCCCGCAGCCAGTTGCGCACCGCCTCGTCGCCATCGAAGCGACCCGCGCGGATGCCGGCCGCGAGGCGCGCCAGCGGGTCGGCGCCCTCGCCGACCAGCGCCGCCAGCCGCGCCTGCAGCGCCGCTTCCGCCTGCGCCTCCACGGCCAGTCCGCGCGCCGCGATCGCCATGGCATTCGCGACCATGCGCGCGGCAAACACCTTGTCGGGCGGCAGGGCGGGCAGCAGTTCCGCCAGCAGCAGGTCGCGCGCCGTGGCCAGAAGATCGGCGCCGCCGGGCTTCTCCAGCATCACGCCCCCGATCGCCGCGGCGCGCGGAGGCGCGGATCGGTGGCGCTCATGCCGCCTCCGCCATGGCCAGGATCTCCCATTCCAGCTCGGGGATGATGTGGCCGGTCAGCGCCAGCTCCAGGCTGCGCTCCTCGCCGGACAGGTGCCGCTGCGCCTGGTCGGCAGCGATCACGGCCCAGCGCAGATGCGCCATCAGCTCCCACCACCGCACGCGGGCATCGTCCACGGCCGCGCCGGATTCGGCGGCATACCCCGCATAGAGCGCGTCGCGCGGGCCGAGCCCGCCGGCCTCCTGCGCCACGTTGCCGAAGCGCCAGCATTTCGCGCAAAGCCAGCCGAGATCGGCATGCCCGTCGCCCCAGGCGGCGAATTCCCAATCCAGCACCGCGGTGACGCCCGAGGCATCCAGCATCAGGTTGCCCGTGCGGAAATCGTTGTGCACCAGCACGGGCGGCACCGGTGCCGGCGCGCCGCGTTCCGCCGCACGCAGCCCCCATTCCAGCACGGGGCGCGGCACGCCGGCCGCATCCAGCCGCGCGCGCAGCATGGCGATGGCGGCCAGGCCGGCGTCGGCGGGCGGCGCGCCCAGGAACGGCAGGTCATCGCGCGGCGGCCGGATGGCATGGATGCGCGCCAGCTCCCGCCCCAGCCGCTCCGCAAGCCGCTCGCGCCCGCCGCCGAGCGCCCCGTCCTTCACCACCCGCGGCCCGAGCGCCGTGCCGCCGACGCGCGCCATCACGAAGAAGGGCGCGCCGATGATGGCGCTGTCCTCGCAGAGGAACAGCGGCTCCGCCACCGTCACGCCGGCCTGATGCGCCGCGCGCAGCAGCGCGAATTCCGCCGGCCGCGAATGGCTGACGGCCAGCACCGCCGCGCTGTCCGTGCGCAGCACCCAGCGGCGCGCGCTGGCCGCGCCTTCGACGTCGAGCGCCCAGTTCTGCTGGATCGCCCCGCCCGACAGTTTTTGGATCGCGCCGATGCGCAAGCCGGCATCACCCGACGCGGCGGCGAGCCAGTCGCGCAGCCGGCCGCGCGCCGCCTCATCCATGCGCGTCGGCGCCCCAGCGGAAGAACTCGGTCTTCTCGCGCCGCAGGAAATTCGCCAGCACCATGCGATGGACTTCGCTCGCGCCATCCACCAGCCGCGCCTGGCGGGCGTAGCGATACATCCACTCCACCGGCGTGTCCTTGGAATAGCCGCGCGCGCCGAGCAGCTGCAGCGCCGTGTCCACCGCCCGGTGCAGCGCATCCGCCACGACGACCTTCGCCATGGAGACTTCCTTGCGCGCGAAGCTGCCCTGGTCGAGTGCCCAGGCCGCCTTCATGGTCAGCAGCCGCCCGATCTCCAGTTCCATCGCCGCCTGGCCGATCAGGCCCTGCACGCTCTCGCGGTCGATCAGCTTCTGGCCGAAGCTTTCGCGCGTCTCGATCCGCGCCATCGCGATCTCGAGCGCGCGCCGTCCCATGCCGAGCCAGCGCATGCAATGCGTCAGCCGCGCCGTGCCCAGCCGGATCTGCGTGAGCTTCAGGCCATCGCCCACGCCCATCAGCATGTTCTCGTCCGGGATCTCGAGCCCGTCGAAGACGATCTCGCAATGCCCGCCATGCTCCTCCGGCCCCATGATCGGGATGCGGCGCACGATCTCCCAGCCCGGCTGGTCGGCGTGGAACA
>JAIYDD010000274.1 GCA_027487675.1 Acetobacteraceae bacterium
CATGTCAGCCCCTGATCTTCCCGAGCGCGTCCTCGGGCGAGACCTCGTGCCGTTCGCCGGTCATGCGGCGCTTGAGCTCCACCATGCCGGCGGCCGCCCCGCGCGGCCCGACGATGACCTGCCAGGGATGCCCCATCAGGTCGGCATCGGCGAACTTCACGCCGGCCCGCTCCGCGCGGTCGTCATAGAGCGCGTCATCGCCCAGCGCGCGATAGATCTTGTCGCAGAGCGCGTCGCAGGCGGCGTCCCCCTGCTTCAGGTTGATCACCGCGGCGCGGAAGGGGGCGACCGCGTCGGGCCACTTGATGCCGGCCTCGTCGTGGTTCGCCTCGATGATGGCGCCGACCAGGCGGGAGACGCCGATGCCGTAGCTGCCCATCTCGGGCTGCACCTGCTGCCCGTCCGGGCCCTGGACTGAAAGGCCCATCGGCGCGGAATACTTGGTGCCGAAGTAGAAGATGTGGCCGACCTCGATGCCGCGACCCTGGCGCCGCCTGGCCTCCGGCACCCGGGCCCAGGCGGCCTCGTCATGCATCTCGTCCGTCGCGGCATAGGTCGCCGTGGCGAGGTCGTAGCAGCGCTGCATGTCCTGGACGCTGTCCGGCGCGAAGTCGGCGCCCAGCCAGTCGATCTGCTCGAAATCCGCGTCGTAGAAGACGGCGCTCTCCCCGGTCTCGGCCAGGATGATGAATTCGTGGCTGAGATTGCCGCCGATCGGCCCGGTATCCGCGCGCATCGGCAGGGCGCGAAGCCCCATGCGCTGGAAGGTGCGGAGATACGCCCAAAGCATCTGGCGGTAGGAATGCTCGGCGCCTTCCTTGGTCAGGTCGAAGGAATAGGCGTCCTTCATCAGGAATTCGCGGCCGCGCATCACGCCGAAGCGGGGGCGGACCTCGTCGCGGAACTTCCACTGGATGTGGTAGAGGTTGCGCGGCAGGTCGCGGTAGGATTTGGCGAAGCTGCGGAAGATGTCGGTGACCATCTCCTCGTTGGTCGGGCCGAACAGCATCTCGCGCTCGTGGCGGTCCTTCAGGCGCAGCATCTCCGGCCCATAGGCGTCGTAGCGGCCGGATTGCCGCCAGAGCTCGGCCGACTGGATGGTCGGCATCAGGATCTCCTGCGCGCCGGCGCGGTCCTGCTCCTCCCGCACGATCTGGCCGACGCGCTGCAGGGTGCGCCAGCCCATGGGCAGCCAGGCATAGATACCGGCGGAGGTCTGCCGGACCAGGCCGGCGCGCAGCATCAGCCGGTGCGAGACGATCTGCGCCTCGGCCGGGGTTTCCTTCAGCGTGGGCAGGAAGGCACGGGAGAGGCGCAAGGGTGTCTCCGGGGGCGTCGTAATGTGGCCGCAAGCTAGTGTGGCATGGGCTCGGGCGCCAGCGGGCGGGGCAAATCGTCAAGATGCGAGGTTTGCTGCGGTGCGGCAGAAATTTTATTGCGCAGAAAAGCGATGTGAATACTGTGAAACTGCGATGTTTCGCGAAATCGTCGTGAATTCCCCTTTGCTTCCCGGAGCAAAGCGGCTAAAAAAAACGGGCCGCACCCCAATGGGGTGCAGCCCGAGTTTAGGGAGGAAACGCCAGTCACACGGCAGAGAGAGGACCAACCCTCTCTCTGGGACAGATAATGGCGTGGAGAGCGAAGGCGGCACAACGAGAAACGCCGCACGCGGAAGCCGGAAAAAAGGGCTTCCAGACTTGATCTGCCTGATCACTGGGCGGCGACCGCGGGGAGGCGGTTTGGCCGCCCTAATTTTGTGCACGCCCCGGCAGCGGCCCTGAACTCGCCGCGCCTTCATAGGCCCAGAAGCCCTCCCGGAAGCTGATCAAGCCGCTGTCCACCAGCCCGTAGACTCCAAGCCACAGCACGGCTGACAGCGCCGTCGTGCCCAGCACCTTCCAACCCAGCAGCGGCCGCGCCGGCGTGCCGCGCCAGCCGCCGGCATCCGGGTCGGCGTCCTCCATGGGGCGGGTGCCGATCGGCAGCACGGCGAACAGCGCCGTCCACCAAATCAGCAGGTAGACGATGATGCCGGTGAACCAGTCCATGACCCTCAGGCGCCCCTTGCCGTCCGGAATGCCCGCGCGACCCCGCGCGGGCCTGCATCACACGCGCAGCAGATGCACCTCGACCTCCGGCCGCTTGCGCAGCCGCCGGCCGAGCGCCTTGCGCACCGCCGTCCGCGCGGCTTCCCGCAGCGGCCCGTCCTCGCGCCGGGTCGGCGCCGGCAAGTCGCCCACGGCGCGCGCCAGGTCGGCGGCGATCTGCGCCGGCTCCTCGTCGCTGCCGTTGAACAGGCCCGGCGCCGAGACCTGCGGCCGGCCGACCACGCGCCCCGACCCGTCCACCGCCAGCGAGGCGACGACCACCCCGTTCACCAGCATCCGCTTGCGCGCCGCCAGCACGTCGCCGTCCAGCGGCAGCAGCCGCGGCCCGTCCACCGCCAGCCGGCCGACGGGCACCGCCTCCACGATGTCCGGCACGCCCGGCGCCAGCCGCAGCACGTCGCCGTCGCCGATCACATAGGCCTCCGCGCCCAGGCTCTCGGCGAGGTTCGCGTGCTCGTTCATGTGCCGCCATTCGCCATGCACCGGCACGGCGTATTTCGGCTTCACCAGCCCATAGAGCCGCTTCAGCTCGTCCCGCGCCGGATGGCCGGAGACATGCACCATGTGGTCGTCGGCGGTCATCACATCGACGCCGGCGCGGGACAGCTCGTCCTGGATGCGCAGGATGGCGCGTTCGTTGCCCGGGATCATGCGGGCGGAGAA
>JAIYDD010000069.1 GCA_027487675.1 Acetobacteraceae bacterium
ACGATATGATATTGCTCTCGGGTGGGATATTGTGCCCCGAAAAGAAGTGCCGCCGGCACTCGTGCGAATCAATAGTGCGTGCCGAGCTTGCGTTCCCGAATAGCCGGACGGGCTCCTAGCAGGCGAATCTGCGTGCCGAGGGCGGGCTGCGCGACGCGCAGCTGCTCGGCGGCGCGGGTCATGCTGCCGGTCTCGATCACGCGGACGAGGTAGCTGAGCTGGCGAAGGGTCATGGCGATGCCGGCGACGTTAAACGGGCGATCGCGGCGGCGGAAGCGCGGCCATGACGGCGCATCCGGAGCGGGATGGGCGTCGGCTGCCATCGGGCCAGGCGACACACGGCGTCGCATCCGGACCCGCGACGGCCGCGCCCGCCGCCTGCCCGCTGTCCGGACGGCGTCGGGGACGCCCCTCCGTCGGTGCGGTGTTGTGGCAGTGCCGATGGTGCGACCCTAGGCGCACCCGCTCCACCTTTGGGCGCACCTGATACGGCCTTCAACCGGTAGCCGCGTCGCTCCGTTAAGCGCTGAACATTGCCACTGCCTTCCCCACCCCGGGCCGCGTCAACATCGTCGCAAACCACCGCTCCACATGTGGCGCCTCGCTGAAGTCGATGTCGGCGAAACCGCGCCGCCAGATCCAGCCGAAGGTCGCCATGTCGGCGATCGAGATTTGATCGCCGGCCAGCCATTCCACCTCCGCCAGCCTGCCATCCAGCACGCGCATGTTGCGCCGCGCCTCGGTGTGGAAGCGATCGATGGCGGCGGGGTTGGGCTCCGGCGCCAGCTTCAGGAAGTAGCCAGCCTGGCCGAACATCGGGCCGAGCCCGGCGGCCTGGAACATCAGCCATTCCAGGCAGCGCACGCGCGCGACCGGGTCGATCGGCAGGAAGCGGCCATGCTTTTCTGCCAGGTAGATCATGATCGCCGCACTCTCGACGATGGTGATCGCAGCACCTGCGGGACCATCATGGTCGACGATCACCGGCACCTTGCCGTTCGGGTTCATCGCAAGGTGCCGCGGCGTCTTCTGCTCACCCGCGCGCACATTCACCGGGTGATAGGTGAAGGGCACGCCGAGTTCCTCCAGCAGGATCGGCACCTTGATGCTGTTGGGCGTGGGGAAGGCATGAAGTTCGATCATCGGGGTTGCTCCTACAGCGCGTTGTGGTCGCGCACCGCGGCTTCGAGCTGCGGCTTGAGCGCGAGGAAGCGGGCATCGACGGCGGCGGGATCGTCGCGGTTCTGCGCCAGCATCGCCTGGCGGACCTCACCACCGCGCACGACCTCGAAGGCATCCGCCTCCATGCCCGCGACGATGGAGCCGACGACGTCCTCCACCTTCTGCAGCGCGAAGCCCATCGAGGCATCGGCGCGCGAGGTGGTCATCATCCGGGTCTCGGTCGCACCCGGGTAGACGGTGATGACATGCACGCCCTCGCCCTTCAGCTCGCGCCGCAGCGCCTCGCCGAAACGCGCCAGGCCGGCCTTGGCGGCGGCGTAGCCGGCGTAAAAGGGCACGCCCATCTGCGCGATGCCCGATGCGATGTTCACGACCAGGCCGGCGCCGGAGTCGCGCAGCACCGGCAGGACGGCCCGCGTCAGCAGGATCGGCGCGATCAGATCGACCTCGATCATCGCGCGCAACTCGGCCTCGGTGGTGTCCTCCAGGCGCCCCGCCCGTACGCCGCCGGCATTGTTCACCAGCACATCGATTCCGCCGAGCAGCGCCATCGCCTGGCCAAGCAGCGTCTCGCGCACCGCCCCGTCCGCGATGTCGCCAGGGACGCCGTACACCTCCGCGCCGGTCGTCTCCCGCAGCGCCGTGACGGCGGCGGCGAGCGCTTCCGCGCGCCGCCCGGTCAGCACCAGCCGCGCGCCCTTCAGCGCGAGTTGCCGTGCCAGCTCATGGCCGATCCCGCTGGAGCCGCCAGTGATGACGACGCGCTTGCCTTGCATGTTCATGGTCGTTGTCCTTGTCGAGGGTGCGGTTCAGGCCGCGTTGCGGAAGCTCTTGACGAGCGCGGCGGCCGAGGCGCCTTCGAGCGCCATGCCGTAGCCGACCTCGCGGACGATCCGTTCCTTGATCGGCTGGATGAAGTGGATGCGCGTGTTGCGCCGCGTCACCGCCGTGCGCGTCAGCCAGGAGCGCGCGATCTCCTGCGCGCGCGCCAGCGCCGTGCCATCGGCCACGACCTCCGCCACCACGCCGAGCGCTGCGGCGTCGCTCGCCGAGAGCGGCTTCGGGTCGAGCATCATCGCCTGCGCGCGGCCGGGCCCCACCCAATGCGACCACAGCGTGTAAACGCCATCGCCGGGCACGATGCCGCCAGCGAAATGCGGCAGGTCGTTGAAGCTCGCCCCCGCGCCGGCAACGATCAGATTGGCGAGCAGCCCGTATTCGGCATGGACATGCGCGCGGCCTTCGAGGGCGAAGATCATCGGCACGCGGATGTTGGCGATGTTCTCCAGGATCTGCGTGCCCTCGTCATGGACCTTCGACCAGACATCGGGGTCGGAGACATCGCCGAAGGAACTGAAGTCGATGGCCGGGATGAAGTCGCCACCGGTGCCGGTCAGGATCACGACGCTGTTCGCGCGGTCGCGCGACACCTCGTAGAAGGCATCGACGAAGGCCTCGTGGTCGGCGGCGGTGAAGGTCAGCGGGCCGCCATCGCTGTGCAGCGCCATGGTCAGGATGCCGTCGGCCTCGCGCGTGAAGCGGATGGTGGGGTAGCGGGTGAAATAGGCGGGGCTGGTCATCGGGGTCTCTCCTGGGGGGCGTCGCGGGGTTTCGCGGCTGCTCCGTGAGGGGACCTTCCTCCATTCGCATCAACCGCATAACTTGCCCTCTGCGGACTTCACCTATACGCTAAAGGTATCAATGAACGATCCGCTTCCCCTGTTCCGCACCTTCATCCGCGTGGCGGAGGCGGGGTCGTTCAGCGCCGTGGCGCGCGAGGCCGGGACCTCGCAGCCCACCATCTCCCGCCAGGTCGCCGCCCTTGAGGAGCATCTCGGCTGCCTGCTGATCCAGCGCACCACCCGCAGCCTGACACTGACCGAGGATGGGCGCGCCTTCCTGGAAACCGCCTGGCGCGCGCTGGAGGCGGTGGCGGAAGCCGAGACCTCGGTCGGCCGGCGCCAGGGCCGGCCGACCGGGACGTTGCGGCTCTCGGCGGCCACGGTGATGGGGCGGCTGCACATCCTGCCGCGCCTGCCGCTTTTCCTGGCGCGTCACCCCGAGCTCGGCGTGGACCTCGTGCTGGGCGATGGCTTCACCGATTTGGTGGAGCAGGGCATCGACCTCGCGCTGCGGGTCGGCGTGCTGGAGGATCCCGCGCTGGTGGCGCGCCGCATCGGCCTGTCGCGGCGTGTGGTCGCCGCGACACCTGGCTACCTGGCCCGGCACGGCACGCCGCAGACGCCCGAGGATCTGCGCCGCCATGCCTGCATCGTCTATGCGGGGCTGGCCACCGGGGCCTCCTGGCCCTTCCAGGGGCCGGAGGGGCGTATCGCCATCCCCGTCAGCGGCCGCCTGCGCGTGGACAGCACGGAGGCCGTGCGCGCGGCGACGCTCCAGGGGCTGGGCGTCGGCATGGTGCCGGTCTGGCACTTCGTGGACGGCGAATTTGAGACCGGGCGACTGATCCGGCTGCTGGAAGCGTGGGAGGCGCCGGCGCTGCCGATCCACGCCGTCTACCCCACACGCCGTTTCCTCGCACCCAAGGTCCGCGCGATGGTCGATTTCCTGGCCGAGGAGTTTGGCGCTGACACGCAGCTCAGCGGCGGGGCGTGACGGCTACAGGCCAAGCTCGGTCAGCCCCGGATGCTCGGCCGGGCGGACCCCTGGGGCGGTCCAATGAAACAGCCGCGCGGCCGCCGCGATCGGCACATCGTTGATGCTGGCGTGGCGCTCCGCCATGTAGCCGAGATGGTCAAAGCGCCAATTCTCGTTGCCGTAGGCGCGGAACCACTGCCCGGCATCGTCGTGCCATTCATAGGCGAAGCGCACCGCGATCCGGTCGCCCGCCGTCGCCCAGAGTTCCTTGATCAGCCGGTAGTCATGCTCGCGCTGCCATTTGCGGGTCAGGAAGGCTTCGATCGCCGGCCGGCCGGCGAAGAACTCGGCCCGGTTCCGCCACCGGCTGTCCGGCGTGTAGGCCAGCGCGACGCGTGCCGGGTCGCGGCTGTTCCAGGCATCCTCGGCCATGCGGATCTTGCGGATGGCGTCCTCGCGCGTGAAGGGCGGAACGGGGGGGCGGGGCTCGGTCATGCGCGGGGTTCCTCGATCAGGCTGAGACGGTGGCGAAGCGCGCGGTTCTCCGCTTCCAGAGTCGCTACCTGCTGGCGGAGCGGCGCGAAGGCCTCGAAGATCTCGGCTTCGGTGAATCGCGGCGTTATGTACTGCGGGCAGTTCCAGTCGAACGCCTCGACGTTGATGACCATCACCCGCTCGGCCCGCGCGACGGTGCGCAGCGGCGCGAGTGCGGCATCGTCCGCCGCGCCCACCGCCATGCGGCCCAGCAGCTTCAGGCGGCGCCGGTTCGGATAGTCCATCAGGAACAGCGCCACCCGGCCATCGGCGGCAACATTGCCGAGGGTCAGGTATTGGCGGTTGCCGCGCAGATCTGCGAAGGCGATGCGGCCATCGGGCAGCAGCACCAGGAAGCCGGGCGGGCCGCCGCGATGCTGCACATAGGGCCAGCCGGTTTCCGACACGCTGGCGAGATAGAAGCTGTCGCGCGCCGCGATGAAGGCGGCCTCGTCAGGGCCGAGCTGGTCGTGCGTGTCCGGCCCGGCATCGTGGCGCGCATAGGCGGAGCCGCTGCCATTCGCCGCGCGGGCCGCCCGGACGGAGGCCGTGCCCATGATGTCGAGAAAGCGATGGCCCATGATGGTGATCCAAGCGCGGGTGGAACTGGATGGACTATTGCGCAGCGAAGCTGGCCTTGATCTCCGCCGCGACGGCCGCGGCGTTCTCATCAAGGACGAAATGACCAGCATCCAGCCAGACAAGGCGGGCCTGCGGCAGATCGGCCAAGAAGGCCTCGGCGCCGGCCGGCGTGAAGAACGGATCGTTCCTGCCCCAGAGGATCAGCGTGGGCGGGGCATGCGTGCGGAACGCCTCGTGCCAGGTCTCGTAGAGGGCAACATTGGTCTTGTAGTCCTCCAGAAGATCGAGATGCGCGAGGTCATGGCCCGGGCGATCGAGCAAAGCCTGGTCATGCGTCCAATTGTCGGGGCTGATCGCCTCGATGTTGCGGGCGCCGACCTGGTACTGAAAGCGCGTCGTGCCGGGCGCGAGGAAGCCGCGGGCGGCGGCTTCGCTGGTGGCGTCGCGCTTGGTCCACAGCGGCAGGAAGATCTGCGCCGGCATCTCGCCGACCCCCGCCATGTAGGCGTTGGTGTTCTGGATCACGAAGCCGGCGACAGCCTGCGGATCGCGCGTGAACAGCCGGAAGCCGATCGGCCCGCCATAGTCCTGCATATACAGGATGTAGGAGGTGAGACCGAGCTGGTCGATCAGCCCCGCGACGTGGTCGGTCAGTGCCTCGAAGCTGTAGGCGAACGCGCCGACGGGCGGCGCGTCCGACTGGCCGAAGCCGACATAGTCGGGCGCGATCACATGGAAGCGGTCGGCGAGCTTCGGGATCAGGTCGCGGAACATGAAGCTGCTGGTCGGGAAGCCGTGCAGCAGGATGAGGGTGGGCAGGCCAGGGTCACCGGCTTCGCGATAGAAGATCTGGCGGCCGTTGACGGTGGCGAATTTGTGCAGGGTCACGGTGGAACTCCAAGCTCGGGTCATCGGGTGGGCAGGCGGGCGCCGGGGGATTGAGGCCGGCACCCGCCAACGGCGGATCAGGCGGCTTCGGCGGCGCGGACGACCGGGAAGTCGATGTCCGTCTCGGCCACGTTGTTGATGAAGTTGGTGAACACGTTCACCGCCACGAGGCCGACGATCTCGATGATCTGCGCCTCGCTGAAGCCGGCGAGCTTCACGGCCGCGAGGTCCGCATCGCTGACCTGGCCGCGATGCGTGGCCACCTTGGTGGCGAAGGCCACGGCCGCGTCGGCGCGCGGATCGCCGGAATGACCACGGCGGTTCAGCGCGATCTCGGCCTCATCCAGCTTGGCAACGTTCAGGCCGAGATAGGTGTGCGCCGAGAGGCAGTAGTCGCAGCCATTCACCTGCGCGACGGTGAGGGCGATGCGCTCGCGCGTGCGGGCATCGAGCGCCTTGGACAGGGCGCCGTTCAGGCCGAGCAGGCCGGACAGTGCAGCCGGGCTCTGGCCGACCAGACGGAACAGGTTGGGTACGCTGCCGAGCGACTTCTCGACGGCGTCGAGCAACGGCTGGGAGGCGGCGGGGGCGGCTTCACGAGCCGGGATGGTGAGGCGGGACATGGTGGCTTCTCCTGAAAAGCAGCGGTAATGCTGTGGGGGGAGAGATGATCCAGTCTGCGCCTAGCGATAATGTGGATTGTTGACACTTCATTCTTGCTGTCCCTGAAATAATGCATGGACAAGCTCGACGCCCTTCGCGCCTTCATTGCCGTGGCCGATCAGGCAAGTTTCGCCGCCGCCGCCCGCGGCTTGCGCTGGTCCCCGGCCGCCGTCACCCGCGCGGTCGCGATGGTTGAAGCCGAGCTGGGCGTGACCCTGTTCCACCGCACCACCCGCGTCGTGCGCCTGACAGAGCCGGGCGCGCTGTATGCCGAGCAGTGCCGGCGCATCCTGACCGAGTTGGAAGCGGCGCGCAGCCAAGTGCGAGGCGAGGATGCCTCACCCCGCGGCACACTCTCCGTCACCGCGCCGGTCGTCTTCGGGCGGCTGCATGTCATGCCGATCGCCGAGGCTCTTGTCGCCGCCCATCCCGCCCTCGCCATCCGCCTCACCTTCGTCGATCGCGTGACGCATCTGGTGGAGGAAGGCTTCGACATCGCCGTGCGCATCGGCGCGCTGCCGGACAGTGCCCTGGTGGCGGTGCCGCTGACCGAGGTGCGCCGGGTGGTGGTGGCCAGCCCCGGCTATATCGCGGCGCAGGGTGAGCCCGCAGTGCCCGACGATCTGCGGCGCCACAGGATCATCGCCTTCGACGGCTTCGAGGCCAGCGATATCTGGCGTTTCGCCGCCTCTGGGCCGCCGCCCGGTACGAGGACCAGTGTCTCGATTGCGCCCCGCCTTGCCGTCAACAGCGCCGATGCAGCGATCGCCGCGGCAATTCGCGGGCAAGGCATCACACGCGTGCTGTCCTATCAGGTCGAGGAGGCCGTCAAGGAGGGGCGGCTGCGACACCTGCTCGGCGCTTATGAACCGCACCCCGTACCCGTCAGCCTCGTGTACCAGGCCAGCCGCCGAAGTTCCGCCAACATCGTGGCCTTCGTGCGGGAGGCCCGGGCGCAATTCTTTAGCCCCGCACCGGAGCGGCCCCATCCTCGGGGTAAATAGCGCGCCGCTACCGGGCTTTCGTCCAGAGCAGGTTGGAATCCGGTTCCCACCGCTGCTCCAGTCGGTCTTCCAACCTCACATTTTCCATGCGCCGCCGGCGCCCTGAACCGCAGGTTTCCTGGGGTTTTGCTGCCGTGGCTTGAGGGTTGGAGAACGCAACGACCGGCCTTTGCGTCTCACCAGGGCCAGTCTCTCTCCGAAGCTCGGGACTAGGAGCCTGTCCTTGTAACGGGTGAATCCGCTCGACAGCTTGTGCGAGCGGTGATTCGCTGGTCGGCATGACGAAGAGCTTTCGGCCCTGGAAGGTGGACGAGGTCTGGCTGCTACCGCCCTCGGTGCAGGAGTACGTGCCCGAGGGGCATGCTGCGCATCTGGTGCGCGACATCGTGGCGGAGGAACTCGACCTCTCTGCCATCCTCGTGACCTACACGGAGCCGCGCGGCTATCCGCCATATCACCCGGCGATGATGGTGGCGCTGCTGCTCTACGCCTACAGCCGCGGCGTCTACTCGTCGCGGCGGATCGCCTGCGCCTGCGAGGAACGGCTGGACTTCCAGGCGGTGACGGCGCTGAACCGGCCGGACTTCCGCACGATTAGCGAGTTCCGCCGACGTCATCTCCCGGCGCTGGCCGCGCTTTTCGTTCAGGTGCTCGCCGTGTGCCGGCGCGCGGGTCTGGTCGGGCTCAACCATGTCGCGGTGGACGGCACCAAGCTGCGGGCCAACGCCTCCAAGCACAAGGCCATGAGCTACGCCCGGATGGGCCCGGCCGAGGCCGAACTGGCCGCCGAGGTCCAGAACTGGCTCGCACAGGCCGAAGGCGCGGACGCCGCGGAGGACGCCACGCTCGGCGCCGACCGGCGCGGCGACGAGATGCCGGGCTGGATGCGCGACAAGCAGCGCCGGCTGGAGCGGATCCGGGCGGCAAAGGCGGAACTCGAGGCAGAGGCGCGGGCGGCCGAAGCCGCCAGGCCGGACCCAGGGACCAAGGCCGACGGCACGCCGCGCGGGCGCCGCGGCCGCAAGCCGAAGCACCCGCCCGGCGAGCCGAAGCCCAGCGCGCAGCGCAACTTCACCGATCCCGAGAGCCGGATCATGAAGGGCAGCGACGGCTTCGTGCAGGCCTACAACGCCCAGGCTGCGGTCGACGCGGCGGCGCAGGTGATCGTGGCGCATGACCTGAGCAACAACGCCGCTGACCATGACGCGCTGGCGCCACTGCTCGACGCGGTCACCGCCAACACCAAAGCCACGCCGACCGAGGTCTCGGCCGACAGCGGCTACTGCTCCGAGGCCAACCTGGCTGATCTCAACAGGCGCGGGATCCGCGGCTACGTCGCCACAGGTCGCGCCAAGCACCCCGATGGCGGCGAGGAGCAACGCCGAGGACCGTTGGCCTCGGCGATGCGCCAGCGGCTCAGACGCGCCAGCCGGCGCAGCCGCTACCGATTACGCAAGCAGGTCGTCGAACCCGTCTTCGGGCAGATCAAGGGAGCACGAGGGTTCCGGCAATTCCTCCTCCGCGGCATCGAGAAGGTGAAACACGAATGGGCCCTGGTCTGCACCGCTCACAACCTCACCAAGCTCACCAGGGCAGCAGCAGCCTGACCGACCGTCGGCGCTCCCACTCCACGTGGGCCGCTCGGTCCGCCGCCGCGTTGGGCAGAAACGCGGTTACCAGGACAGGCTCCTAG
>JAIYDD010000240.1 GCA_027487675.1 Acetobacteraceae bacterium
CAGGCTGCGGAAATTCGCCGGCTGAAGAAGGCAGCGGGAGGGCGCTGCCCTCCCGCACCCACCCGCCAGGAAACTGAGTTTCCTGGACCTTCCCCAAATTTAACGGGATATATCAATAACTAAGGGGAGGTGCGGGAACATCAGGTTCCTACCGGGGTGCTCGAGGGGCGGAGCCCCTCGACCTTTCCTTTTGCGTCCCAAGGCGAATTTCCGCAGCCTGTTAGGCGCGCGCCGTCAGCCTCGCGCGGACAGCGCGTCCCACACATCGCCCGCCGTCGACGCGCCTTCCACATGCGCGCGGTGCCACAGCGCCCAGAACAGCAGCGTCCAGGCCGCGAAGCCGCGCGGGCCGTCGCCGGCGATGCCGCGGAACAGCGCGACGACGCGATCGGGATGCGCGATCTCCGCCACCCCCGGCTGCGCCGCGACCAGCGGGCCGAGCCGCTCGCCCACCGCCTCGATCCAGGCGCCGACCGGTACCGTAAAACCCTGCTTCGGCGCGAAGGGCCGCGCGGCGGGCAGGTTGCGCGACAGCCATTCGCGCAGCAGCCACTTGCCGGTGCGGCCGCGCACCTTCAGCGCGTCCGGCAGCCGCCAGCACGCCGCCGCCATGCCGGGGTCCAGGAAGGGCGTGCGGCCTTCCACCCCGTGCGCCATCAGGCAGCGGTCGAGTTTCCCGAGAAGGTCGTTGGGCAGCCAGGCGGCGATGTCGGCGGCCTGCGCCGCCATCAGCCGCGTCCGCCCGCCGCCCGCGGCCTCACGCTCCGCCGCGTCCAGCCCGGCGCGCCAGCCGGTTGAGGCTTCGCGCAGCACGCCCGGCACACGATCGAAACTGCCGGTGCGACGCGGGGCGCGGCCGCCGAGCCACCAGGGCCGCATCGCCTTGCGGTAGCGGCCATAACCGCCCAGCAACTCGTCCCCGCCCTCGCCGGAGAGCACGACCTTCACCTCCTCTGCCGCGCGGCGGGCGAGGAACCAGGTGGGGATGATGGCGTAGTCGGCGGCCGGGTCGTCCATCGCCGCGACGATGGCGGGCAGGTGGCGCCAGACCTCGGCCTCGGTCACGGTCACCGTCGCGTGGTGGGCGCCGGTGGCGCGGGCCACGGCCTCCGCGGCCGCCTGTTCGTTGGCCGCCTCGGCGATGTCGAAGCGGGCGGTGAAGGCGCGCACCGGGCGCGGCGCCAGGCGCGCCATCATCGCCAGCACCGCGCCGGAATCGACGCCGCCTGATAGGAACAGGCCATAGGGCACGTCGCTGCGCAGGTGCATCGCCACGCTGTCCGCCAGCGCGGCGTCGAGGCGGGCAAGGGCGGCCTCCGCCTCGATGGCTTCGGGCCCGCCTTCGGGCAGGGCGGCGCGGCGCGCGCGGCCGGCGATGGCGCCGTCCTCGATCACCAGGCTCTCGCCCGGCAACACGCGGGAGATGCCCTGGAAGATCGTGGCGGCGCCTGTCGTGAACTGCATCTGCAGCAATTCGGCCCGCGCCGCCGGGTTCACGCGCGGCGCGACCAGGCCGGTGGCGAGCAGCGCCTGCGGTTCCGACGCGAAGGCGATGCCGCCCGATATCTCCGCCAGGTAGAGCGGCTTGATCCCGAAGGGATCGCGCAGCAGCGCCACCCGCCCGGCCTCGGGGTCATGGATCGCGATGGCGTACATGCCGCGCAGCGCGGCGGCGGCGGCATCCCGACCATCCCGCCGGTAGAGGTGCAGCGGCGGCTCGCAATCGCTGCCGGTGGCCGTGGCCAGCGCGTGGTCGGCGCGCAGCTCGACGTGGTTGTAGATCTCGCCATTGGCGACCAGCGCCGCGGCGCCGGCGCGCAGCGGCTGATCGCCGGTGGCGAGGTCGATGATCGCCAGCCGCGTGTGCACCAGCCCGACCGCGCCCGCGACATGCGTGCCGCCGCCATCCGGCCCGCGATGGGCGAGTGCCGTGCGCATCGCCGCCAGCGCCTCCGCCGGCGGCGTGGCGCCCTCGCGCATCGCGATGCCCGCTATCCCGCACATGCGCGCGCCGTCCCGGCTTGGCGCCAACGGAAGCCGGTCCAGGCCCGGCCCGGGCCTGGCGGAGGGGGCGCGGGGGAGGCAGCGCCTCCCCCGGTCTTGTCCCGTGTCATCCCCGTATCCGCGCCGCCGCTTCGAGGAACAGCGCCCAGGCCGCCAGCACGGAGGCTTCCGCGTGCTTCGCCTCGAACGCCGCGCGTCCCGCCGCGGCCAGCGCCGCCGCGCGTGCCGGTTCGTCGACCAGCCCCGCGATCGCCTCGGCCATCGCGGCGGGATCGCCGACCGGCACCAGCAGCCCGGTGCGCCCGTGCTCGATCAGCTCCCGCGGCCCGTCGGCGGCGGCGGCGACCACCGGGCGGGCGGCGGCAAACCCTTCCAGCACGACGTTGCCCAGCGGCTCGTGGCGCGACGGCACGACCAGGATGTCGGCCGCCGCCAGCAGCGCGCCGACATCCTGCCGCCAGCCCAGGAAGGCGACGCGCTCCGCCAGGCCCAGCGCCCGCGCCTCCGCCTCCAGCGCCGCGCGGTCCGGGCCCTCGCCGGCCAGTGCCAGCCGGGCGCCGGGCAGCCGGGCGAGCGCCTTCAGCAGCGTCGGAAAATCCTTGTTGGGATGCAGCCGCCCCATGGCCAGCAGCAGCGGCCCGCCCGGGTTCAGCGGCAGCGCCGCGGGCGCGGCGCCGGCCAGGTCGGCGGCGAAGTTCGGCAAATGGCGCAGCCTTTCCCGCGGCCAGCCCTGCCCGGCGATCCAGTCGCAGAGGCCGCGCGTGTTCGCCACCAGGATGTCGCAGCCGCGGTAGTAGCGCAGGTCGTATTGTCCGCCGAGCCGGCCGACCAGCGTCCAGGGCGCGCCGCGCGACGCGCCGCGGGCGAACTTCGCCGCGCGGTTCATCCAGGCCACCACGACCTGCGGCCGGAAGGCGTGCAGCGTGGCGGCAAGCCGCCGGCCGGTCAGCAGGTCGAGCGGCCCGCCGAAGCCGAGTGCCACCGGCGCGACGCCGCCCGCTTCCAGCCGCGCCGCGCGGTCCGCGTCGCGGCGGATCACCGGCAGCACGGCCATGCCGGCGCGGTGCTGGGCGATCACCAAGCGTTCGAAGAAGGCCTCCGCCCCGCCATGCGCGGCGCCGGCCATGAGATGCGCCACCCTCATGCCGGGGCGAGGCCGGCCAGCAGGCGGTCGGCGGCGGCGACGGCGCGGTCCACCGGCAGGCCGTCCATCGCCGCGTAGTTCGGCTCGCCATCCGCCATGACGGCGACCGCGCGCGGGCCGCAGGGGCCGTATTCGCGGGCATCGGACATGCCGAACAGCCCGACCACCGGCGCGCCGGCCGCGGCCGCCAGGTGCATCAGGCCGGAATCATTGCCGAGATAGAGCGCGGCGCGGCGCAGCA
>JAIYDD010000247.1 GCA_027487675.1 Acetobacteraceae bacterium
CGATGGGGGCGGGCGCGACGGGCGCGGGCGGCGCCGCGGCGATGGGGGCGGGGGCGATAGGCGCGGGCGGCGCCGCGGCCATGGGGGCGGGCGCGACGGGTGCGGGCGGCGCCGCGGCGATGGGGGCTGGGGCGACGGGTGCGGGCGGTGCCGCGGCGATGGGGGCGGGCGCGACGGGTGCCGGCGGTGCGGCGGCGACCGGCGGGGCGGCTTGCGGCTCGGCCGGCGCGGCGGCGCGTTGCGGCGGCGCGGCCGGCACCGGGGCGGGCGGCGGATCGCCGCCGGTCAGCAGGAAAGCGGCGACGGTCGCCGCGACCAGGGCCGCGGCGCCGCCGGCGATCAGCGCCGTGTTGCCGCGCTTCGGCGGCGCCTCGGGTGGCGGGGCAGGCGGCGGCGGCGCGGCGGCGGGCGGCGGCGGGCGGATGCCGGTGGCGAGCATCGTCGCGTCGTCCAGGCCGGGCAGCTTGCCGGCGCCGGCAAAACCCGTCGCGACGGGTTCGGCCGACGCGGCGGGCGCGGCAATGGCGGCCTGGCGCAGGGCGTCGGCGAAGGCGGCGGCGTTGGCAAAACGGTCGTCGGGGCGCTTGGCCAGCGCCTTGGCCACCACCGCGTCGAAGGCCGGCGGCACGGTGACCGCCAGCTGGGACGGCGGCAGCGGCTCGGTGTTCAGCACGCGGTGCATCAGGGCGGTGTAGTTGCCCTCGAAGGGCTTTTCCCCCGTCAGCAGCTGGTAGAGCACCACGCCGGCCGCCCAGATGTCGGCGCGGGCATCCACGGGCTCGCCGCGCAGCTGCTCGGGCGCCATGTAGCTCGGCGTGCCCATCACGGTGCCGACCTGCGTCATGGTCGAGCTCTCGATGCGGGCGATGCCGAAATCGGCGATCTTCGCGCTGCCGTCGCCGGCCAGCATGATGTTGGCGGGCTTGATGTCGCGGTGCACGACGCCGCGGCCGTGGGAATAGGCGAGCGCCGAGAGCATCTCCTCCATCACCCGCAGGATGACGGGCATCGCCATGCGGTCGCCGCGGGACATGATGTCCTTCAGGGAGCCGCCCTCGACCATCTCCATCACGATCCAGGCGGTGTCGGCTTTCTCGCCATAGTCGTAGACGGCGACGATGTTGGGGTGCGTCAGGCGGCCGGCGGCCTGGGCCTCGCGGCGGAAGCGGGCATGGGCTTCCTGCGCCTCGGCATCGCCGCCGCCGGGCAGGCGGACAAGCTTGATGGCGACGCGGCGCTCGATCAGCCGGTCGAAGGCATCCAGCACGGTGCCCATGGCGCCGGCGCCGAGCGTGCCGCGGGCTTCGTACTTGGCCTGGAGTTCGCTCGGCAGCATCGGCCCTCGCAAGCGGCATGGCGGCCGCGTCGTTGCCGGGGTGGCGCCGCGCGCGGGCGCGATCCGGCGCGTGGAAGCATAGGGTTGCGCGATCCCTGCGGGAAGCGCCGCCGGTTCAGGCTTCGGCCTGCACCGCCAGCGCCGTGACGTTGTCGCGCGCGCCGCGGGCCAGCGCCGCCTCGACCAGCGCGTCCGGGCCGCCGCCGGCGGCCAGCACGCTGGCGATCTCGGCCTCGGCCAGCGCCTTGAACAGGCCGTCGGAGCAGAGCAGGAAGACATCGCCCGGCGCGACGCGGGCGGAAACCTTGTCCAGCTCCAGCTCGCCATGCGCGCCGATGGCCCGCGTGATGACATTGGCCTGCGGGTGCTGTTCCGCCGCCTCCTCGTCCAGCACGCCCTGGTCCACCAGCTCCTGCACCAGCGAATGGTCGCGCGTCAGGCGTTCGAGCCGGCCGTCGCGGAGGCGATAGGCGCGGCTGTCGCCGGCCCAGAGGCAGGCGTAATGCCCGCCGCGCGCCAGCAGCACGACGACGGTGGAGGCCATGATCCGCCCCGGCCCGGCGGCGGCCGCGCGCGCCTGCAGCTCGGCATGCACGGCCGACAGCCGCAGCCGCACCTGCGCGAGCAACTCGGCCGCCGAGAGGGCGGGCGGCAGGTCGGCCAGCGCGGCGACGATGGCGGCGGAGGCGACATCGCCCGCGCCATGCCCGCCCGCGCCATCGGCGACCGCCCAGAGGCCGAGATCGGCGCGGTCGAGCAGCGCGTCCTCGTTGCGCGGGCGCACGGCACCGGGATGGGTGACGGCGCGGGAGACGAGGCGCAGGCTCATGCGCCGCCCTCCAGCAGGATGCGGAACTGGTCTGGGGCGGGTAGCGCGGGGAGGTCCCAGCGGCGGCCGTCGGCCATCCACCAGCCCTCCGCCGGGGCATCGGCCGCGGGCCAGGGGCCGCGCGCCAGCAGGGCGAGCACCGCATCGGCAGGCTCCACCGCGTCGCGGGCGGCGCAGCCGGTGGCCTCGATCTCCGCGTACCAGGTCTCCGCGGGTGGCGGGTCGTCGGGGGCGAGCGGGAGGGCGAGGGTGAGGGGGAAGCGGCGGCCGACCTGGTCCTGGCTCGGCACCAGCACGCCGGCGAGGGCGTCCGGGCCGCAGGCGAAGGCGGGCAGGCGGAAGCGCCAGGGGGGGGCGGCGTCCCAGGTGCTTTCGAAGCCGTCCGCCAGGGCGTCGCGCGCCGCCAGGATTCCCTGCTGGAGCCACTCGTCCCAGGGCAGGACAAAACTGTCGGGCAGGTGCCGGCGCACGAAATCGCCATGCGCCGGCAGCTTGCCGTAGAGGCCGATGGTCACGGCCGACCCCTCAGGGCGCGAGAGCGGGGCAGCGGAATTCGGCCAGCTCCCGCAGCGCGAAGGGGTTCACGATGGAGGCGGCGCGCAGCTCGAACTCCGCGGCGCGGTCGCCCTGGCGGAAGGTCAGGCGGAAGCGGTCGGGCTGGGCGGTGGCGAGCAGCTGGCCGCGGGCCACGAACTTCATCGCCGCCCACGGCCCGTCGGCCGCGACCGGGCCGGTCGGCGTCGGCGGGTCGAAGGAGAGGGTCACAGGGCCGGGGGAGGGCCATTGCATCGGCACCGGGCGCGCGCCCTGCGCGCCGCGGGCGATGGGGGCGCGGTTGCCGGCGACTTCCAGCACCGCGCTGTTGGCGCCGGGGTCGAGGCCCACCGGCATCAGCTCGAAGCGGATGCCGCTGACCGCCTGGCCCGGCATGGCGGCGGGGAAGAAGGCGTCGCGGATCGCCGCCGCGCGCTGGAACTGCGCGATGTCGCCGGCGGCGACCGGCGCCGGTGCGCCGTCCAGCGCCACGGGGCGCCAGGGGCGGGCGGTGGTGTCCACGAAGTTGCGGAGGTTCTGGGCGAAGAACTGGTCGAAGACGCCGCCCGGGCCGAACAGCCGCACGAAGTCATCGAGCGGCATGTCGGGCGCGGCGGCATCGCGCCGGAACGGGAAGCGGGTTTCGAGGCCCCGGCAGAAGGGCGCGAGCTGCTGCGCGCCGGCCGCCGCGATGGCCGCCCGCGCCCCGCCGGCGCGCTGGGCCGCGGTGGCGGTGACCATCGCGGAGAGCCAGCGGTTCAGCGGTTCCGGCGCGCGCTGCGCCTCCCCGGCCAGGCGCTGGCCGGGATCGACGCCGGCCGGCGGCGGCGGCGGCGCGCCGGGGGGCAGGGCGGCCAGCTGCTGGGTGCGGGTGAACAGCTCGTTGATGATGCCGAGCGTGCCGTCCAGCGGCTGGCCGGCGGCTTCGCGCAGGGCTCGGAAGCGGGTCTCCACCACCGCCGCGACCGGCGCGGCGGAGGAGGTCTGCGCCGCGCCCACCGCGGCGGCGATGCGCGATGCCGCGCCGCCGGCGGCCTGCGCCGCCTGCTGGAGCGCGCCCGCCGCCGGGGTTTCCGGCGCGGTGCCGGGGGAGAGCTGGCGTGCCACGGCGCGCAGCAGGTCGCGCATGGGGGAGTTGGGGGCGCCCAGAAGGTTCAGCGCCTCCGCCGCCTGGGGCAGGTTGCGGAAGGGCGGCAGCACCAGGTCGGTCAGCGCGGCCTGCCAGACGCGCGCATAGTCCTCCGCGTAGAGGCGCAGCACGGCGGTTTCCAGCTGCGATGGGTCGGTGGCGAGCGCGGCCTGGGCCTCGGGGCCGAGCACCCAGCTTTCGGAGGCCGCGTCGAGGATGGCAGCCGGCAGGCGCGGCAGCAGGGCGCGGTGCAGGCCCTCCACAGTGTAGAGGCCGGGGATCGCGGCCTCCGTGATCGGACGGCCGGAAGCCAGCGCGAACCAGCGCTGGCCGGCGGGGCCGAGGGCTTCCGCGGGGCGGAAGGCGGGGACGTTGGCGGCGGCGCTGCGGAGCCGCGTGTAGATGCGCTCGGCCATCGGCAGGCGGGAGAAGACGCGCCGCGCCTGGTCCACCAGCGCGCCGTCCAGCTCGTAGCGGGCGAAGTCCTGGGCGAGCAGGGCTTCGAGGTGGCGGGAGAGGGCCTCGCGGGTCGGCGTGCCGACGGCGCCCGGGAAGGCCTGCTGCCAGTCGAGCGCCATCCATTCCTGCACCAGCGCGCGGTCCAGCGGGCCGGCGCGGCCGAGCATCAGGTAGATGCGCGTCGCCTCGTAGAGGAAGTCCGGGCGCTGCATGCCGGCGCGAAGCTGCGCTTCCAGCCGCGCGAGCAGGCGGGGCAGCAGCACGCGGTCGAGCGCCTGCTTGTAGGAGAGCTGGCCGGCCTCGGTCAGCTTCGCGGCCTGGCTCAGCCCGAGCCCGCCGCCCTCGCCGGAGGCGGCCTCGGGCAGGGCGCGCACGGCGTCGAGGTAGGGCAGCACGCGCTGCAACTGGTCGTCGCCGGCGATGCGGGCCAGCGGCAGGTTCTGGGACGCGGCCTCGGCGCGCGCGATGGCCTCGGCCAGCTTGCGGCCGCGCTCGGCTTCGGCGTTGGACGCACTCCAGCCCCAGGCGGCGCCGCCCAGCACCACGACCAGCGCGGCGGCCCAGGCGCCGGCCTGGACCAGCCTGCCGCGCTTGGCCTGGCCGCGATCCTGCGCGGCGAGGCGGGCTTCGTTGAACACCACCTCGCGCAGCAGGCGGCCGAGGAAGTAGCTGCGGCCCTTCTGGCCCATCACCGCCGCGGGGCGGCGCGGATCGAGGCCGAAGCTGCGCGACAGCGCGCCGGTCAGCCGGTCGATCGGCGAGCCTTCCTGCGTGCCCGAGGTGAAATAGACGCCGCGCAGGAAGGGCGCGGGTTCCAGGCGGGATCCGCCGAAGGCCGCCTGCACGAAGGCGCCGAGCGGCGTTTCCAGCGATGCGAACTGCGCGGGGAAGCCTGCGATGCGGGCGCGCTGCTCCGGGCCGCGCTCCGCCTGCAGGCGTTCGATGACGCGGTCGTTCAGGCGGGCCAGCAGCGCGGCGAATTCGGTGCCGAAGGACCCGGCATGGCCTTCGGGCGTGGCGCTGTCGGGGAAGGTGACGCCCCAGACCTGGTTGCGCGCCTCGCGGTCGAGATCGTCGAAGAATTCGGTGAAGCCGACGACGAGGTCGGCCTTGCTGACCAGGAAATAGACCGGCAGGCGCTGGCCGAGTTTCTGCTCAAGCTCCCGGATGCGGCGGCGGACGGCCTGGGCGTGGGCTTCGCGCTGCGCGGCGTCCAGACGGCTCAGCATGTCGGCGCCGAAGGCGACCACGATGCCGTTCAAAGGCTGGCGCGGGCGCTGGCGCTTCAGCAGGTCGAGGAAGCCGTCCCAGCCGGCCTTGTCGGCGGACGCGTCGCTGTCCTGGGTGGTGTAGCGGCCGGCGGTGTCGATCAGCACCGCCTGCTCGGCGATCCACCAGTCGCAGTTACGCGTGCCGCCGACGCCGGGCACACGGCCGGCGGCAAGCGGGAAGTCCAGGCCCGAATTCTGGATCGCGGTGGTCTTGCCGCTGCCGGGCGGGCCGATGATGACGTACCAGGGGCGCTCGTAGAGGTAGCCGCCCTTGCCGCCGCCGGCCGCCTTCATGGCGTTCAGCGCCTCGGAGAGGCGGGTGGCGACCTGGCGCTCCTCCTCGGTCAGCGCGGCTTTTTTCGCGTCCGCCTTCTTCGCGGCCTCGTCCTGGCCGGTGGCGCCCGCGACCAGCGCGGCGTCCCGGCCCTGGCGGCGGCGGACCATCAGCACCCAGACGCCCAGCCAGACGAGAACCGGAATGGCGGACAGGATCGCCAGCAGCCAGGCGGCCTCGATGCCGAGCAGCGCGGGGGCGAACAGCCAGATCACCGGCACCAGGATCAGCGCGCCGGCCAGCGCGCCCAGCGCCGGGATGGTGAGCAGCGCGGAGAGGATGGCCTTCATGGTCAGCGGCCCTCCCGGAACAGCAGGATCTCGATGCGGCGGTTGGCCTCGCGGCCTTCCGCCGTGGCGTTGCTGGCCAGCGGTTCCGTGTCGGCGCGGCCGATGGCCGAGAAGCGCGCGGGGTTGCCGGCGAGCGGCGCGAGGATGCCCATGGCGGCTTCGGCCCGCGCGGCGGAGAGGTGGTGGTTGGAGGGGAAGCGCACGGTGCGGATCGGCTGGTTGTCGGAATGGCCGACCACCGCGACGCGGCCGTTCTCGCCGCGCAGCGCCTCGCCAATGCGGCCGAGCAGCGCCACCAGCCGCGGCTCCGGCGTCGCGGAGCCGGAGCCGAACATGCCGGTGCCCTTGATGCGGATCAGCAGGCGCTGGAAGTCGCCCTCCACCACCACGAGCCCTTCGCGGATCTCGGGCGCGAGGAAGGTGCGGACGCGGTCCACCAGATCCGGCTGCGGCGGCGGCGGCGGCGGCGCGGGCGGGATGGGCGGCGCGCTGCGGTCGATCGCCGGCAGCGCGCCGGGCGGCAGGGCGGCGAGCCGCGCCTGCAACCCGTCGCCGGCCGCATTCACGCTATCCGAGGTCCAGACCCAGCCGAAGGCCAGCAGCGCGACGGCCACCGCGCCCGCCACCCAGGCCGGCACGCTGCGCCCGGGGCCGCGATGCGGCGCATCCACGCCGCGCCAGCGCGGCGACAGCTCGCGTTCGAAGGCGCCGCGCAGCTGCGCCAGCGTCTGGAACAGCGCCTCGCGGATGCGGTCGAGGTCGGCGCCACCGCGCGGCGCCAGCCGGTACTGGCCCTGGAAGCCGAGCGAGAGGCAGAGGTAGCAGATCTCCAGCGCCTGGCGGTACTTGCCGGGTTCCTTCTGCATCCCGTCGAGCAGCTTGAAGAAGCGCTCGCCGCTGCGGACTTCCTGGTGGAAGGTCGAGACGAGGGAGCGCGTGGCCCAGCCGCTCGCCTGGCCCCAGGGCGTGGCGAGTGCGACGTCGTCGATCGCGGCGCAGAGCGCGTAATGGGCGGCGCGCAGCTCATCCACCGGCAGGTCGGCGGCGCGGCATTCGGCTTCGAAGGCGCGCAGTGCGCGGATGGCGCGTTCGCGCAGCTCCTCCGGGTTCGCGACGTTCGCGGCGGCGGGGCCGGCGCAGAGGCGCGCGAGCAGGTCGAGCAGCGGCGCGGCGGCGGCGGCCATGGGCGAGAGGCCGACCTTGGGCAGCGCCTCCGCCTCGCCCGGCAGGCGCGGCGCCGGGGGCGCGGGCGGCGGCGCGGCGGGGGCGGCGGCGCGGGGCG
>JAIYDD010000241.1 GCA_027487675.1 Acetobacteraceae bacterium
GGCTTCTCGCTGCCGACCTTCTGGGTCGGGCTGATGCTGATCATGGTCTTCGCCGTGCAGCTCGGCTGGCTGCCTTCCACCGGCCGCGGCGACACGGCGGAGGTGCTGGGCACGCATTGGTCCTTCCTGACCTGGAACGGGCTGACGCACCTGGCGATGCCGGCGCTGAACCTCGCGCTGTTCAAGATCAGCCTGGTCATCCGCCTGACGCGCGCCGGCGTGCGGGAGACGATGCTGATGGACTACGTGAAGTTCGCCCGCGCCAAGGGCCTGTCGCCCTTCCGCGTGACCTTCGTGCACGTCTTCAAGAACATCCTGATCCCGGTGGTCACCGTGACGGGGCTGGAATTCGGATCGACCATCGCGTTCAGCGTCGTCACCGAATCCATCTTCGCCTGGCCGGGGATGGGCAAGCTGATCATCGACAGCATCAACGTGCTCGATCGGCCCGTGATCGTCGCCTACCTGATGATCATCGTGCTGATGTTCATCACCATCAACCTGATCGTCGATCTCACCTACTCGGTGCTCGACCCCCGCGTCCGGCTGGAGGGCAAGTGAGATGAGCATCGCGATCCAGGGCGGCACCGCGGCCAAGGACAAGGTCGAGACGCCGTTCCGCCGCTTCCTGTCGGAATTCGCGGAATCGAAGCTGGCGATGGGCGGCTTCCTCGTCTTCGCCACCATCGCGCTGCTGGCGATCCTGGCACCCTGGATCGCGCCGCAGAACCCCTATGACCTCGCCGTCATCGACATCATGGATGGGCGGCTGGAGCCGGGCGAGAAGTCGGGCGACGGGGCCACCACCTTCTGGCTCGGCACGGACGACCAGGGCCGGGACATGCTCTCGGCGATCATGTACGGGTTGCGCATCTCGCTGATGGTGGGCGCGGGCTCCGCGGTGCTGGCCTGCGCGGTGGGGGCGGCGCTCGGGCTGCTCGCGGCCTATGCGGGCGGCAAGACCGACAGCGCGATCATGCGCGTGGTGGACCTGCAGCTGTCCTTCCCCGCGATCCTGGTCGCGCTGATGATCCTGGCCTTCCTCGGCAAGTCGATCACCAACGTCGTCATCGCGATCGTCGTCGTCGAATGGGCTTATTACGCGCGGACCGTGCGCGGCACCGCGCTGGTGGAGCGCCGGCGCGAATACATCGAGGCGGCGGAATGCCTGGCGCTGCCGAAGTACCGCATCCTGTTCCGCCACCTGCTGCCGAACTGCCTGCCGCCGCTGATCGTCATCGCGACGATGCAGGTCGCGCGCGCGATCGCGCTGGAAGCGACCCTGTCCTTCCTCGGCCTCGGCGTGCCGATCACCGAGCCCTCGCTCGGCCTGCTGATCGCCAATGGCTACGAATACATGCTGTCCGGGAAGTACTGGATCAGCTTCTACCCGGGCATCGCCCTGCTGGTGACGATCGTCGCGATCAACCTGATGGGCGACCACCTGCGCGACGTGCTGAACCCGAGGCTGAAGAAGTGACGCCCACTCTCGAGGTCCGCAACCTCCGGACGCACTTCTTCACGCGCGCGGGCGTGGTGAAGGCGGTGGACGACGTGTCCTTCACCGTGTCGCGCGGCAAGGTGCTGGGCCTGGTGGGCGAGAGCGGGTCGGGCAAGTCCGTCACCGGCTTCTCCGTGATGGGCCTGGTGGATCCGCCCGGGCGCATCGTCGGCGGGCAGATCCTGTTCCAGGGCAGGGACCTCGCCAGCCTGTCGGAGGAGGAGATGCGGTCGCTGCGCGGCAACCGCATCGCGATGATCTTCCAGGACCCGATGATGACGCTGAACCCGGTCCTGCGCATCGACACGCAGATGATCGAGACGGTGCGGGCGCATGAGAAGGTCTCGGAGACCGATGCGCGGGCGCGCGCGCGCGACGCGCTCGGCATGGTCGGCATCCCGTCCCCGGATGAGCGGCTGCGCTCCTATCCGCACCAGTTCTCCGGCGGCATGCGCCAGCGCGTCGCGATCGCCATCGCGCTGCTGCACCGGCCGGACCTGATCGTGGCGGATGAGCCGACCACCGCGCTCGACGTCACCATCCAGGGGCAGATCCTGGCGGAGGTGCAGAAACTGGCGGCGACCACCGGCACCTCGCTGATCTGGATCACGCACGACCTGTCCGTGGTCGCGGGCCTCGCCGACGACATCGCGGTGATGTATGCGGGCCGCATCGTCGAACAGGGCGATGTGGGCGAGGTGCTGGACACGCCGCTGCACCCCTACACGCACGGCCTGATCGGCAGCGTGCCGTCGCGCAACCGCCGCGGCGAGCCGCTGCGGCAGATCCCGGGCATGACGCCCTCGCTGCTGTCGCTGGCGCCCGGCTGCGCCTTCCGTGCGCGCTGCCCGCGTGCGGCGGCGGAATGCGCGACGATGCCGGAGCTCGACGAATGGCGCCCCGGCCGCCAGGCGCGCTGCCACCACCCGCATCTCGGCACGCAGGAGGCCGCGGCATGAGCAGCGTGATGGAACACGCGCCGCGAACCTTCACGGACACCGAGACGCCGATGATCGAGCTGCGCGGCGTCTCCCGCCGCTTCGCCAAGAAGCTCGACATCGCGGCGAAGCTGGCGCGGCGGCTCGGCGCGGATGTGCGCGAGGAAGTGGTCCACGCGGTGGACAAGGTCGATCTCCGCGTCCGCAAGGGCGAGGTCGTCGGCCTGGTCGGCGAAAGCGGCTGCGGCAAGTCCACGCTGGGCCGCATCGTGGCGGGGATCCTGCCGGCCTCCGACGGGCAGGTGTTCTGGCAGGGGCAGGACGTCTCCGCGCTGGCCGGGCGCGATGCGCGCGCGGCGAAGCTCAAGCGGCAGATGATCTTCCAGGACCCCTACGCGTCGCTGAACCCGCGCCTGCGCGTGGCGGACATCGTCGGCGAGGCGCCGCTGGTGCATGGGCTCACCACGCGGTCGGGCTTCGAGGAGTATGTGGACGAGCAGATGCGCCGCGCGGGCCTCGATCCTGCCTTCAAGCGGCGCTACCCGCACCAGTTCTCCGGCGGCCAGCGGCAGCGCATCGGCATCGCGCGTGCGCTCGCCGTGCAGCCGGAATTCATCGTGTGCGACGAGGCGGTGGCGGCGCTCGACGTCTCGATCCAGGCGCAGATCCTGAACCTGTTCATGCGGCTGCGGCGGGAGCTGGACCTCACCTACCTGTTCATCAGCCACGACCTCGGCGTGGTCGAACATCTCTCCGACCGCGTGGTGATCATGTATCTCGGCCGCGTGGTCGAGGAAGCGCCGACCGAGCGCATCTTCCACGCCGCGAACCATCCCTATACGCGGTCGCTGCTGGACAGCGTGCCGCGCATCGAGAACCGCAAGCGCGCCTTCGCGACGGTAAAGGGCGAGATCCCCTCGCCGCTCAATCCGCCGAAGGGCTGCCACTTCCACCCGCGATGCCCGCTGGCCTTCGACCGCTGCCGCGAGGAAGTGCCCGTGCTGCGGCAGGTGGATGCCGGCCACCGCAGCGCCTGCCACCTGAACGACGCGGCCTGAGGTGATCCCGCCCTACCGGGCGCAGTGGGAATCCGCCGCGCTGGTCGCGGAGTTCGTCGCCGGGCGCGATGCGGCGAACGATCCGCGCTGGGCGGACAGCGACGCGCGCGATGCGGCGGAATATGCGCGCTGGGCGGAGCATCTGTGCGGCTGCGCCTGCCTGCAGATGGCGCTTGGCGCGCGGGGGCGCACGGCGCCGCCGATCCATGCGATCAGGCGCGCGGTGCAGGCCGAGGGCGGCTATGTCGAGCAGCCGGATGGCGCGATCCGCGGGCTGATCTATGCCGGCGCCGTCGCGTGGCTGGGCGCGCAGGGCATCGCTTCGCGCATCGTGCTGGATGTCGAGGCGGACGGCATCGCGGCGATGGTCGCGGACGGCGCGCTGCTGGTCGCCTCGGTCCATCCCGCCATCCGCTGGCCGGACCGCGATCCGCCGGCGCGCGGCGGGCATCTGGTGCTGGTCTTCGGCGCGGACGAGGCGGGGGCGCTGCGCTTCCACAACCCCTCGGGCGACACGGACGCCACGCGCATCGATGCGCGGCTGCCGCCCGCCGTCTTCGCCCGGTTCTTCGCCGGGCGCGGCATCCTCATCGCGCGATAGGCGCGGGGAACCATTCGGGGCTGCGGCCCGTCAGCCAGTACACGGTCAGCCCGACATATTCGCGCATCGCCCATTCCGCCTGGTTCAGCCGGCTGGGGAAGGGGGGCGCGTACCAGATGCCCGGGTCGCGCGCGGTGGTGTAGTTCACCGGCCAGGGCACCACGTCCCAGCCCACGCCGCGGAACACGCCGACCGAGCGCGGCATGTGGCTGGCCGAGGTCACCAGCAGCCAGGTCTCGCCGGGCCGCGGCTGCACCAGGCGCTGCGTCAGCACCGCGTTCTCGTGCGTGTTGCGGCTTTCCTCCTCGAAGACCAGGCGGTCGGGCGGCAGGCCGAGATCGGCGAAGAGTTTCCGGGCGGTTTCCGATTCCGCCTGGCCGCCGCCGACCGCGGCCGAGCCGCCGGTGAAGACCAGCCGCGCGCGCGGGTGGCGCAGCGCGAGGGCCACGCCTTCCGTCATGCGTTCGGCCGCGCCGTTCAGCGCGGGGATGCCGTGCGCGGCGGTCAGCGCGGGATCGACGGCGCCGCCGAGCACGATGATGCCGGTGACCTCGGCGGGCGGCGTCGCGGGGCGGGCGAAGCGGGATTCCAGCGGCAGCGTCAGCCAGGGCGCGACGGGCAGCGCGAAGACCGCGACATACCAGGCAAGCCCGAGCCCCAGCGGCCAGCGCCCGAAGCGGCGGCCCAGCAGGATCAGCGCGAAGCCGAGCACGCAGAGCAGCAGCGCCAGCGTGTTCGGCCGCAGCACGCTCCACACCAGCTTGGAGACAACGAAGAACACATCGTCCATCGCGCTACAGCTCCAGCACGCGCATCGGGTGCATCCGCCCGCGCAGCAGGTCCGCGAGCGCGATCAGGTTGCCGCGCAGACGCCCGGCGCGGTCCACCCAGGGCTCCGGCGCCAGCGCGCGCGCGGCGTTCATCGCGAGATGCCGCGCGGCGGAGCGCAGCGCGCGGTTCCACGGGTAGCAGCCCTTGCGCGCCAGGTAGATCGCGTTCGCGACCTGGCTGTAGCCCAGCCGCACGCCCGGCACGCGCCCCGCCTTGGTGCCGAGATGCACGCCGCGCGCGCCCGCCAGCCGCAGGATCGCGCCATGCACGCCAAGACGGCGCGTCAGGTCCAGATCCTCGTACCAGCCATAGAGCGGCAGCGCCTCGTCGAAGCGCAGCGCATGGGCGCGCATCGGCGCGAGGCGCAGCGCCATGTTGCAGCCATAGCCGTTGAAATGCGGCGCGGCGGCCAGCGCGTCGTCCGGCGAGCGGTCGGCGGCGAGCAGCGCGCGGCCTTCCGCGACCTCGATGCCCGGCCCCTTCGCGCCGTCGGCGATGACGGTGCCGGTGGTGCAGACGCAATCGGGATGCGCGCGCAGCACGGCTTCCGTCACGCGCAGATAGTCGGGCGCGGGCAGGAAATCGTCGTCCAGGAACAGCACCGCGTCGCAATCGCCGAGCGCGTCCAGGATCGCGTTGCGCTGCCGCGGCAGGCCGGCGGGCGCGGCCAGGAACTGCACGGCCGGGAAGCGGTCCGGCAGGCCGGCGATGTCGTCGGGCGTGACGTGGCAGACCAGCACGCGGTCCGGCGCGCGGGCCTGGCGCGCGAGCTCGGCCAGCACCTCGCCCAGGATGGCGGCGCGGCCGCGGGTGGCGATGCCGATCGCGATCCTCATCGCGGCGTCTCCGCCATGGCGCGGTGGATTCGGCCATCCGGCGCGTCGCGGCGGACGAAGCCTTCGGCGCGGCCGAGCAGGCTCATCGCGTAGTAGGCGGCATCGCGCGGCCGGCCCTTCAGCAGCGACAGCAGCGCGCCGCCGACGGGCCGCACCGCGAAGGGCAGCCAGGTGCGCGCCGGCACGCCGTGGCGGCGCAGCGCGAAGCCGAAGCCGCGGCCATAGACGCGCGCGCGCGCCATCGCGACATCGGTCAGCCGCTTGTCGGGGTGCACCACCAGCAGCGCGGGGTCGTAGCGCGCGACGCGGCCGGCATGCAGCGCGCGCAGCACCAAATCGTTGCCCTCCGCCGAGCCGAGCGGCGTGCCCGGCCCCATCGCCTCGTCGAAGCCGCCGAGCGCCAGCGCGACGGGGCGGCGGAGGAACAGGTTGAACTCGATCACGCTGGTCCAGACGTTTTCCACCGTGATCGGCCCTGCCTCCGCGCGCCAGCGGCCGGAGCCGAGGCCGCCCGCCGGGCTCGCCGCCGGGCCGGTCAGGAGGTCGAGCGCCGGGTCGGCTTCGAAGGCCGCCGCCACGCGGTCCAGCACGCCGGGCGGGTAGAGGCAGTCATCGTCCGGGAAGGCCACGATGTCGCCGCGCGCGACGCGCAGGCCGAGGTTGCGCGCATGGTTCGCGCGCGCGACGGAGGAGCGCAGATGCGTGATGCGCAGCCTTTCGGCGAAGCGCGCGAGCACGGGGACCAGCCGGTCGTCGCCGTTCTGGTCCACCACGATCAGCTCCGCGTCCGCGCGGTGCTGCGCCAGCAGGCTGTCGCAGAATTCGCCGATCTCGGCGGCGCGGCCGCGGGTGGCCATCACCAGGCTGAAGCTCGTCATGGCGCGGCGTCCCGCGCGGCCTGGGCGCGCGCCACCGCATCGGCGAAGCGCGCGCGGAATTCTTCGCGCGAGAAGCGCTCGGCATTGGCGCGGCAGGCGGCGGGGGAGATCGAGAGCGCCTCGAAGCGCCGCACCGCCTCGATCAGGCTCGCTTCCTCCTGGTGGGGGAACAGCACGCCGGTCTCGCCATCCCGCACGATGTCGCTGGCGCCGCCGCGGCGATAGGCGATCAGCGGGGTCCCGCAGGCCTGCGCCTCCACCATCGCGATGCCGAAATCCTCCTCGGCGGCGAAGACGAAGGCGCGGGCCGATTGCAGCAGCCGCACCAGCTCGTCCTGCGGCACGCGGCCGCGGATCCCGATGTTCGGCGCATCGCCCACGGCCTCGCGCACGCGGCCCATCTCCGGCCCGTCGCCGGCGATCACCAGGCGGCGGTCGGGCATGGCGCGGAAGGCGCGCGCCACCAGGTCCACGCGCTTGTAGGGCACCATGCGGGAGGCGATGACGTAGTCGCCGCCCTTCTCAGCCTGGAAGGGGAAGCCGTCGAGATCGACCGGCGGATGCACCACCTCGCTCTCGCGCCGCCAGGTCTTGGCGATGCGGCCGGCGATCCAGCGGCTGTTCGCCAGGATCACGTCCGGCCGCGCGCCGGAGGCATGGTCCCAGGCGCGCATCTTTCCCAGCAGCCAGCGCGTCAGCACGCCCTTGATGCCGCGATCCAGGCCCGCCTGGCGCAGATACTGGTGCTGCAGGTCCCAGGCATAGCGCATCGGGGAATGCACGTAGCTGACATGCAGCGTGCCCGGCCCCGTCACCGCGCCCTTCGCCACGACGTGCGAGGAGGACAGCACCAGGTCGTAGGCCGAGAGGTCGAACTGCTCGACGGCCAGCGGCATCAGGCCGAGATAGTAGCGGAACCAGCGCTGCGCGCGCGGCAGGCGCTGGATGAAGGAGGTGGTCGGCACCTTGCCGCGCAGGAAGCCGCGCTCGGCCGCCGGCATGAAGTCGCAGAGCACGAAGAGATCGGCGTCCGGATACAGCTCCAGCATCTGTTCCACCACGCGTTCCGATCCCGCGTAGCCGTCCAGCCATTCATGGATGATGGCGACCTTCATCGTGCGTCCAGCAGCTCCAGCAGCCGCCGCGCGGCCGCATCCCAGGAATAGTGCTTGGCGCGCGCCAAGCCGGCATCGCGCAGGCGCGCGGGCAGGTCGGGCTCGTCCAGCAGGCGGGCGATGGCGGCGGCGGGGCTGCGCGGGCCCTCGGCGTCGAACCACAGCGCGGCGTCGCCGCAGATTTCGGGCACCGCGCCGGCATGCGCCGCCAGCACGGGGCAGCCGCACCACATCGCCTCCAGCGGCGGCAGGCCGAAGCCTTCGTAGCGCGAGGGGAAGAGCAGGCAGAGCGCATTCTCGTAGAGCGCGCGCAGCTCGGCATCCGTCACGCGCCCGAGCGCCCGCACCGCATGGCCCTGCACATCGGCCGCACCGCTGAAGACGTTGGCATCGACGGCGCCGACGATGGCCAGGGTGCAGCCGCGCGATCCCAGCAGCAGCGCCGCCTCGCGCAGCGCGGCGAGGTTCTTGTGCGCGGCGCGGGTGCCGACCGCCAGCGCGTAGCGGCCGCGTTCCAGGCCGTTGCGCGACAGCACGCGTGGATCGGCCGCGTCGCGCAGCACGTGTTCGCCGCCTTCCGGGATCACGCCGATCCGCGCCGGATCCAGCCGCAGCCGCGCCGCCAGCCGGCCGCGCGAGAACTCGCTGACCGTCACGATCCGCGTGCCCAGCCGCGGCAGCGCCAGGTGCAGCGCGCGATACCAGGCGCGGAAGGCGGGGGAATAGCTCTCCGGCGTGTCGAAGACGCCGGCATCGTGGATCACCACGGCCTGCTTCCCGCGGCGGCGCAGCGGCGCGGTGTTGCCGAGGTTGAGCAGCATCGTCCCCGCGGCGGCGCGCGGCAGGTCGAGCTGTTCCCAGGCCTGGCCGCCGCGCCTGCCCACGCGCTCCACCGGCAGCGCGCCCAGCGCGCCGGGCGCGGCGGGGGGCGCCAGCAGGCGCAGCGCCGGCCCTTCGCCGCTGGCGGCGAGCGCGGCCAGCGCCTGCACCATCTCGCCGGAGAAACGCTGCACGCCGGTGACCTTCTGGGTCAGGAAGCGCGCATTGATGGCGAGCGTCACGGCAGCTCTCCCCGCAGCGCCGCGCGCAGCCGCCAGGGCCGGCGCAGCAGGCCGCGCGCCATCGCGCGTTCCTCGGCCGAGAGCGCCCAGGCCGCGCCGGCCAGGAAGGCCGCCATGGCCAGCGCCGCCGCGGCCAGCAGCGCGGCCTTGGCCGAGAAGGCCAGCAGCAGCGCCAGCCCCGCCCCGCCCAGCGCCAGCGGCACGAAGGCCGCCCGCGCCGCCGCCGCCGCCGCCGGATAGAGGCGCGCCACGAACCACAGCCGCCCTGCCGCATCCACCGCGCAGCGCAGCGCCCAGGCCGCCGCCGCGCCCTCGATGCCGATCCAGACAAGGCCCGCGGCCGAGAGCGGCAGGAACACCGCGGCCTGTGCGAGCTGCCACTTGGCGTTGACGTCCGGCCGCCCGATCGCGTCCAGCAGCGCGCCCGGCGCGAAGGCGGCGCAGGAGAAGAAGATGCCGACCGCGAGGATCTGCAGCACGCGCCCGCCGCCCTCGGCGAAGTCGGCGCCGAGCCAGAGCCACAGCACCTCGCGCCCGAAGGCCACCAGCAGCAGGCAGGCCGGCAGCACCGCGGCCGCCGAGATCAGCGCCCCGCGCCGCAGCAGCGCCGCCGTGGCGCCCGGATGCGTCAGGTAGGCCGAGGCCATCGCCGGCAGCAGCGCCTGCGCCACCGCGACCGGCAGGATCCACATGCGCATGACGAGGTCGAGCGGCGTGGCGTAGAAGGCGACGGCCGACAGCGTCAGCAGCGCGCCCACCAGGAAGCGGTCGGCATAGAGCAGCGCCTGCGTCAGCACGCCGGAGGCGCTCATCCACCCGCCCATGCGCAGCAGCGGCGCCACCAGCGTCCAGCGCGGCAGGGATAGGCGCAGCCCCGGCATGTCGCGGCGCACCAGCCAGGCATAGGAGAGCGCATTGGCCAGCCGGCAGGCCAGCAGCACCAGCACCACGCCGACCAGGCTCTGCCACACCGCCAGCACCAGCACCGGGCCGACATAGTAGGAGAGCGAGACCGGGATCGCGACCAGGTTCGCCTGCCGGAAGCGCTGATGCGCGCCCAGCACGCCCCACAGCGCCGCGTTCACCACGACCAGGGGGGCGGCCAGGCACAGCAGGCGGAAGGCGGCGATCGCCTCGGCCTGCAGGTCGTCCGGCACGTTGATCAGCCGGCCCATCAGCAGCGGCATCAGCGCGAAGGCGACCGCCCCCAGCGCGAGGCTCAGCAGGAACAGCGCGGAGATGGCGGCATTCGCCAGCGCGGTCGCCTGCGCATAGGCCTCCGTGCCGATGCGGGTGGAGATGGCGCGCGTCAGCGCCGCGCCGACGCCGAGATCGAAGACCCCGAAGACGCCGACGATGGCCAGCGCCAGGGTGAACAGGCCCCAGCGCTCGATCCCCATCTGCCCGACCAGCACCGGCGTCAGCGCCAGCGCCAGCAGCAAGGGCAGGCCCCGCCCGAGCGCGTTCCAGACGGTGCCGGAGAGCAGGCGCCCGGCGGAGGCCCGCTGCTCGGCCGTATCGGCCATGGCCTGCGCCATCCTTGCCAAGATTCCTTGCCGCGCGGGGAGGAGGTGGGCGGCGATGCCCGCCGCCCCGGACCGGCCGGGGCGGCGCGCCCGTGGGCTACGCGGTCACCGCCGCGGGATCAACCAAGAACCGGGATGGATCGCGCCGCGGCGGGCGGCGCCGGGCGGCGGCCCGCGGTCAGTAGGCGCCGCGGCGGGCCAGCACCGCCATCGGCGTGCGCAGCAGGATGCGGAGGTCGTTCAGCAGGGACGGCCGGGTCGCATAGGCGACGTCCATCGCCACGCGCTGGGCGTAGCTGACATCGTTGCGGCCGCTGACCTGCCAGGGCCCGGTGATGCCGGGGCGGACGGAGACGTAATGGGTGGCGCAGGCGCCGTAATAGGCGACCAGCTCGGCTTCCTGCACCGGGCGGGGGCCGACCAGGCTCATCTCGCCGCGGAGCACGTTGATCAGCTGCGGCAGCTCGTCGAGCGAGGAGGCGCGCAGGAAGCGGCCGATCGGCGTCACGCGCGGGTCGTTCCTCAGCTTGCGCGTCGCGTCCCACTCCGCCCGCGCCATCGGGTCGGTCGCCAGCAGCTCGGCCAGGCGGCGGTCGGAGTTCATGACCATGGAGCGGAACTTGAGGCAGCCGAACACGCGCCCGCCGCGGCCGATGCGCGGATGGGCGTAGAAGGCCTTGCCGCCATCCAGCTTCACCAGGGCCGCGAGCAGCAGGAAGGCCGGCAGCGCCGCCAGCAGCAGCAGCCCGGCGCCCAGGATGTCGAGCGCCCGCTTGGCCGCCGGGCGCAGCGCGGCGGCCAGCCCCGATTCGGCGGCGACATGCGCCGGCAGGCAGCCGCAGCCGGCGGCTTCCAGCCCCAGCAGCGGGTGGACGACCGCGGAGCGCTTGGTCTCGGGCTCGCGGGCGAGCGTCTGGACGGCATCCAGGCCAGGCATGGAGGTCCTCGTGGTGCGGCGTGGCCGCGTCTCGTGGCGGTCGAGGCCGGCACCGAGGTCGTCGCCTTGGCCCGTGCGTGCCCGAAATGGCCGGCGCGTCGGGTGGCTTCAACCCCGGGACCTGTGCCCCGTCGAGATATGTATGGGGGGGGTGCCCGGCGGGTTTGCGACGCGCTTGCGGCGGGATTATGGCGCGTGGCGCAAGCTGCAATTCGTCAGCGTTTTCCGCGCTCCGCGGGAATTGATGGACGACACCCGCCTTGTTTGTGCCATCATCCTCGCATGACGATCGTCCACCTCCATCGCCACCCCGCGGCGCGCGGCCTGCCCGGCCTCGGGGCGGCCTTCTGCCGGCCCACGCCGCAGCCCGATGCGCCGCGCGAGGGCTCCGCCGCGCGCGGCATCCTGCTGGCCGTCGCCGCCTCCTCCTTCGCCTGGCTCGGGCTGGCGTTGCTGGTGCCGCGCATCTGGTAGGGCGCGGCGGCCGGCTTCTGCCGCCGCCCGCGCCGGTGCATGGTGGCCCCCGCGAGCAGCGGAGCCGCCACACTGCCTGTCCGACCCCAGGGCCGCCGGGCCGATCCCTCCTTCGCGTCCACCGCCGCGTCCTACGGGCTTGCGCTGCTGGTCGGCGTGGCGCTGGCGCTGTCCGTCTTCCCGCTGGACTTCCTGTTCCCCGCCGCCGGCGCGCCCTGGCGGCCGGTGGGGGATGCCGCGCAGCACATGGTGGCGCAGCGCTACCTGATCGCGGATGCCTGGCGCTGGCCGCCGGTCTTCGCCGCGAACCTGAACACGCAGGAGGGCGGGCTCAACACCGCCTTCGCCGATTCGATCCCGGCGCTCACGCTGCTGCTGAAGGCGCTGCGCGCCTGGCTGCCGGAGGGCTTCCACGGCGTCGGCCTGTTCTACGGGCTCGCCTGGGCGGCGCAGCCGGTCGCCGCGGTCTGGGCACTGCGCGGCGCGCGGGAAGGGCGGCTGCTGCCGGCGCTGGGCGTGGCGCTGGCCGCGGCCTCGATGCCCGCCTTCATCGGGCGCTTCGGCCATGCGGCGCTGTGCGGCCATGCGCTGCTGCTGCTGGGACTGGGCTTCTACCTGCGGTTGGTGCGCCGGCCGACGCCGGGGCGCTGGCTGGGCGCGGGGGCGCTGCAGGTGCTGGCGCTGCTGGTCCACCCTTATCTTGCCGCGATGACGCTGGCGCTGCTGGGCGCGGTGCCGGCGACGCGGCTGCTGCGGGGGCAGGCTTTTTGGGGCGCCGCCATCGCCACAGGCGCGGCGGCGGCGGCCGTGGCGGGGACCATGGCCGCCTTCGGCTATCTCGGCGCGCAGGGGGAGGGGGGGTATGGCATGTTCGCCATGAACCTCCTCTCGCCTGTGTGGCCGGCGGGGTCCTGGGTGGTGGGCTGGCCCTGGTCGCCGCAGCTCGACGCCACCGGCCATGGCGGGTGGGAGGGCTACAACTGGCTCGGCCTCGGCCTGCTCGGCGCGCTGGTGGCGGGCGTCGCGCTGCGCCCGCTGGAGGCGCTGCGCATGGCCGGGCGCCATGCCGGGCTGCTGGTGGTGATGGCCGGGCTGGCGGCGCTGGCGGTCAGCTTCCAGGTCGGGTTCGGGGCGCGGATCGTGCTGGATCTCGGCCCGGCGCCAGGGTTCCTCGAGCAGTTCCGCGCCTCCGGCCGCTTCTTCTGGCCGGTCGGCTATGCGCTGCTGCTCGGCGCCATGGTGCTGCTGGCCCGCCGCGCGCCGCTGCTCTGTCTGGGCTTCGGGCTGCTGCAACTGGCCGACGCCACGCCGCTGCGCGCCGCCATCGCCGGCTGGGCCGGCCAGCGTGAGGGCTGGACGCTGGACGCACCGGCGCTGCGCGCGGAACTCGCGACCGCGCAGCGGCTGACCCTGCTGCCCTCCTGGCCCTGCGTGGACCAGCGCACCGGCGGCCCGACCTATGTGCTGCTGCTGGAAACCCTGGCGCTGGCATCCGAACGCGCCGTGCCGGCCGGCACCATGTATGTGGCGCGCTGGCGCACCCCGCCCGCCTGCCGCGACCAGGCCCTGGCCGAGGCGCCCCTGGCCGAGGGCGAGCTGCGCCTGATCCTGCCCGGCGCTCAGGCCGCGCTGGCGCCGCTGGTCCCGGAAGGCGAGGCCAGGTGCCGGCCGGTCGGGGCGCTGCTGGCCTGCCGCTGATCGCTCGGCACGTGCCGCTCGACCAGGTAGAGCGGCCGGCCCTTGGTCTCGTTGAACACCCGGCCGAGATACTCGCCGATGATGCCGAGCGTCATCAGCTGCACCCCGCCCAGGAACAGCACCACCGCCATCAGGCTGGGGTAGCCGGCGACCGGGTTGCCCCAGATCATCGTGCGCAGGATGATCAGCGCGCCATAGCCCGCCGCGAAGACCGCGGTGACGAGCCCGAGATAGGTCGCGATCTTCAGCGGCCCGACGGTGAAGCTGGTGATGCCTTCCAGCGAGAAATTCCACAGCTTCCAGTAGTTCCACTTGGTCTCGCCGGCCGCCCGCGGCGCGCGGTCATACAGCACCGCGACCGAGGGGTAGCCGACCCAGGCGAACAGCCCCTTCATGAAGCGGTGGCGTTCGCGCAGGGACAGCAGCGCATCCAGCGAGCGGCGGCTCATCAGCCGGAAATCGCCGGTGTTGGGCGGCAGCTGCACCTTGCCGCCGATGCGCTGCATCACCCGGTAGAAGGCGCTGGCAGTGGCCTTCTTCAGCCAGGTCTCGCCTTCCCGCACCCGGCGCTGGGCATAGGCGATGTCCACGCCCTGGCGGCGCCAGGCGGCGACCAGGTCCGGGATGACCTCCGGCGGGTCCTGCAGGTCGGCGTCGATCACCACCACCGCCTCGGTGGCAGCGGCATGGTCGAGGCCCGCGGTCAGCGCGATCTCCTTGCCGAAATTGCGCGACAGGTTGACCACCGCGACGCGCGGATCGGCATCGCGCAGGCCGAGCATGATGGACAGCGTGGCATCGCGGGAGCCGTCATTCACATAGACGACCTCCCAGGGCTCCCCGATCGCCTCCATCACCGGCACCAGGCGGGCATGGAAGGCGGGCAGCACTTCCTGCTCGTTGTAGGCGGGCACGACGACGGACAGCACAGGGCGGGGCTCGGCGCGCGCCGGGCCGGTCACGGGAAGCGGGATGGGCGACTGGTCCATGGCGACCTGATGCCTCCTCCGTGCGGCGAAGTCGGGGCGAAGCGGGGGCGGGACCGCGGCGGGCCGGCACCCCGCGGCCGGTGGTAGGTCGCGCCGCGCCCCGACGCCAGCGCCCGGCGCGCGATCGTGACGATCAGGAAGGGCGGGGGACGGGGTCCGGCTCCTCCGCGTCGTCGTCCTCGTCATCGCCGGCGGTGCGCCATTCGCCGGCGGCGGGCGCCAGCTCCGGCGTCGGGTTGTCGGCCAGGATGGCGGCGGTGTCCTCGTCGAAGGCCTCGATCTCGCCATCGGGGGAGCCCAGGCCGATCGCCGCCATGGTGGCGGCCGCGGCGCGCGCGGCCAGCGCGGCGGTGCGCTCGTCGCGGCATTCCAGGACGATCTCGGCATCCTCGCCATCGGCCTGGACGAGCTCGAGCAGAAAGAAGGAGGCGCCTTCGCGGGCGCCGTTCTCCCACACCCCGTCCTCGGAGCGGTGCATGGGGGTGATGGCGATGGAGAGTCGGCCTTCGGGCTCGCTTCTGTCGGAGTCGGACATGGTGGCCTCGCGCGGCAGGGTGGCGAGGCACAAGCGCATGGAAGCGGCGTGGGATGCAAGCGGGGCGGCGGGTGGGGGTCTACCCAGGGGGCTGCGCCCCCCGCTGAAACCTGCGCTACCTGCCCGGGGGGTGCTCCGCACCCCCAGATACCCGGAGCCATTTGCCCGGGGGGTGCTCCGCACCCCCCGATACCCCCCGGCCAAGGGCCCAAGGCCCCTGGACCCCTTCAGTTCGTCAGGCCATGGGGCGCAGGGCGCGCTGGGCCGCCGGCGGCAGAAAGGCGCGGCTGAACACCTCGCCAGGCTCGGGGCGGCGGGGGAGCTGGAAGACCTCCACCGTCTGCGCGATGGCACGCGCCAGGCGCTCGTCCGACAGATCCCCGGCGCCGAGCTGCACCGCCTCCGGCGTCGCGATCACGGTGCGCCAAGCGTATTCCACGCGCTGCCGCTCGATGCGCTCGTCGATGGTGGGCTCGATGCGGGTCATCAGGCGCATCGCCTCGGTGGGATCGCGCCCCACCTCCAGCATCGCACGGTTGATCGCACCCACCAGGCCGCGCACGGCGGCCGGATTGTCGCGCGCCAGGCGCGGGCTGACCATCACGCCGTTCGAATAGGCGGCGATGCCGTGGTCGGCGAAGACGAACCAGCGGAACTCGCGGTCCGGGTCGCGGCGCATCGCCACCAGGTTCATGTAGCTGGTCAGCGTGAAGACCAGGCTGCCCTCCACCTGGCCCTGGATCAGCATCTGCTCCTGCAGGTTCGGCGCCATGTTCAGGATCTCGTTCCGCGCCGGATCAAGCCCGTTCAGCCGCGCGAACAACGGGAAGGTGCGCGTGGTGGCCGACCCCGCCGGCCCGCCGAGCTTGCGGCCCGCCAGATCGGCGATGGTGCGGATCGGCCCGTCGGCGCGGACCACGATGGCAAACGGCGCGGCGTTGTAGATCTGGTAGACCATCAGCGGCTGCTCGCCCGGACGCGCGGCGGCCTGCTGGATGATGGCGTTCATGTCGCCGAAGCCGGCATCATAGGCGCCGCCCATGATGCGCGTGATGGTGTTGGCCGAGCCGTCGCCCTGGTCGATCGTGACGTTCAGCCCGGCTTCGCGGAACCAGCCGCGCTCCCGCGCCAGGAAGTACCAGGAATGCACGCCCTGGAAGCGCCAGTCGAGCGTGAAGCGGATGCTTTGCAGCGACTGCGCGAGTGCGGGCGCGGCCAGCGGCGCGACGATCGCGGCGCCGAGCGCCGCGCGACGGGTCAGGATCATCTGTGAACTCTCCCGGCTTGGGGTCGTTGCCCCGGTGATGATTGCACTTGCCGACGCGTCAGGTGGTCACGGCAAGGTCCGTCTTGCGATGGGCCCAGCCGGTCACGCGGCGCTCGATGAAGGAGAAGATCAGGTAGAGCATCACGCCGAGCCCCGCGAGGATGAACAGCCCCGCGAAGACCAGCGGCACGTTGAAGGACGACGACGCGATCATCATCATGTTGCCGATGCCGCGGTTCGACGCGACCGTCTCCGCGACGACGGAGCCGACGAAGGCCAGCGTGATCGCCACCTTCAGGGACGCGAAGAAATAGGGCATCGCCCGCGGCAGGCCGACATTCCAGAGGATGTCGAGCTTCGACGCCTTCAGCGTCTTCATCACGTCCTCCAGCTCCGGCTCCACCGTCGCGATGCCCGTGGCGACGTTCACCACGATCGGGAAGATGCAGATGATCATCGCGGTCAGGACTGCCGGCACGGTGCCGGCACCGAACCACAGCACGAAGATCGGCACCACCGCGACCTTCGGGATGGAGGAGATGCCGACCAGCAGCGGATAGGCCGTTTCGAAGGCCAGCCGCGAACTGCCGATGCTGACGCCGAGTGTCACGCCGATCAGCACGCCCCAGCCGAAGCCGACCAGCGTGGTGTAGAGCGTCTGGTAGGTGTGCGGCCATAGCGCCGGCCAGCGATCCCATAGCGTTGCCAGGATCTGACTCGGTCGCGGCAGCACGATGTCGCTGATGCCGAAGGCCAGGCACGCGACTTCCCAGACCACGAAGACGCCGAGGATCAGCGCGGTGGACGGCGCCTTCGCGCGCAGCGTCGCGAGGATGTTGGTCATGGCGCGTGCCTCACAGCGTCGCGGCGGTGCGGACGCCGATGATCAGCTCCCGCAGGCGTTGGGTCAGGGCCACGAAACCGGGCGTGTAGAGCAGGTCCATGCTGCGGGGCCTGGCGAAATCCACCGCGCAGTCTTCCAGGATGCGGCCCGGCCGCGCGCTCATCACGCAGATGCGGTTGGCGAGGTAGCCGGCCTCGCGCAGGTCGTGCGTCACCAGCAGCACCGTGGTGCGCTTGGTGGACCAGAGGTCCTGCATCGTCGCCCACAGCTCCTCCCGCGTGAACTGGTCGAGCGCGCCGAAGGGCTCGTCCAGCAGCAGCAGGTCGGGTTCGTGGATCAGCGCGCGGCAGAGATTGGTCCGCTGCATCATCCCGCCGGAGAGCTGCCAGGGGAACTTGTCGCCGAAGCCGCGCAGCCCGACCTGCGCCAGCAGCGCCTCCGCCTTCTCGCGGTACTCGCCGTTCCTCTTGGCGCGCCAGTGCTTGCGATAGGGCTGCACGATCTTCAGCGGCAGCATCACGTTCTGCCGCACCGTCAGCCAGGGCAGCAGCGTCGGGTTCTGGTAGGCCATGCCGATCCGCACATCCTCGGCGCCGATCTCCCGCCCCGCCACGAACAGGTTCCCGGCCGAGGGCTTCAGCAGGCCCGAGACGAGCTTCAGGATGGTGGATTTCCCGCAGCCCGAGGGCCCGACGAGGGCGACGAAATCGCCCTTCTCGATGCGCAGGTCGGTCTCGGCGAGCGCGCGCACCGCGCCCTCGCCCTTGCCGAACTGCACGGCGACGCGCTCCAGCTCGATCAGCGGGCGCGGGATCACGGGCGGCGGCACGGTGGCGCGCGGTGCGTCGGGCAGGATGGCGGCGGGCGCGCTCATGCGGCGTCCTTTCGCGGGCGCGGCGCCAGCACGTTGATGCCGAGATCGGCGTTCACGGGCTGCGCGGGCGGCATGCGCTGGATGTCGGTGACCTGGCGGCCCCAGCCCTTCGATTCCGCCACCAGTTGGCGGTCGCGCTGCACGAAGCGGCCGCGCACCAGGGTGTGGATCGGCACGCCGGTGATCTCGTGGCCTTCGAAGGGCGTCACCCTGCCGCGGCTGTGCAGGGCGGATGCCCGCACCACCTCGCGCCGCGTCGGGTCCACGACCGCGATGTCCGCATGCGCGCCCGGCGCGATGCGGCCCTTCATGGGCCATAGCCCGAAGCTGCGCGCGGGGGCTTCGGCGCTGATGCGGGCATAGTCTTCGATGGTCAGGCGGCCCTTCGACACCTCGGTCAGCATCAGCGGCATCTGCGTCTCGACGCCTGGGAAGCCGCAATCGGCCTGCCAGATCACGGCCTGGGTCTTCTCCTCGGGCGTGTGCGGGGCGTGGTCGGTGGCGATCATGTCCACCAGGCCGTTGCGAAGCGCGTGCCAGATCGCCTCGCTGTCGGAGGCTTCCCGCACCGGCGGGTTCACGCGGATGACGCTGCCGAGCCTTTCGTAGTCGCCGCTGTTCAGCAGCAGGTAGCAGGGGCAGGTCTCGCCGGTGATGTCCACGCCGCGGGCCTTGGCCTCGGCCAGCGGGCGCAGCTCCGCCGCCGAGGAAATGTGCAGCACATGGACGCGGGCGCCCGTCCATTCGGCAAGCGCCGCCGCGCGGCCCACCGCCTCCACCGCCACGATCGCCGGCCGCGCCTTCAGGTGGTCGAGCGGCGCGTTCCGCCCGGCCTCCGCCAGGCGCTGCGTGCGCCGCGCCATGATGGAGAATTCCTCGGCATGCAGGCTGATCCGCAGACCGTGTTTTGCGAGAATCTCGAAGGCTTCCAGCATGGCGCCGGTGCTGGGGGAGGGCAGGTTGCCGAAGGTGTTGCCCATGAAGCATTTGAAGGCGTTGGCGCCGGCCGCGACCAGGCCTTCCAGCTCCTCGAGGTTGTCCTCGGCCAGCAGCCCGTAGAGGCCGAAATCCACATGCGACTTCCGCGCGGCGTCCTGCTTCGCGCGCAGCTCCGCCGCGCTGCGGGTCGGCGGGTGGGTGTTCGGCATCTCGAAGACGGTGGTGGTGCCGCCCATCGCGGCGGCGGCCGAGCCCGTGCCCCAATCCTCCTTGTGGGTGTAGCCGGGCTCGCGGAAGTGGACGTGGACGTCGATCGCGCCGGGCAGCACCCATTTGCCCGTCACGTCAACCACCGCAGTCGCCGCGGGCATGGTGCCGGGCGCGCCGACGGCGGCGATCAGCCCGTCCTTGATGGCGACATCGGCGCAAAAACGCGCATTGCCCGTCACCACCGTGCCGCCGCGCAGCACCAGGTCTGCCGTGTACTCGGTCATCTTCTCGTTTCCCTCCCGTCAGAGCATCGCCCAGCCGCCATCCACCGGCAGGTCCACGCCGGTGATCTGCCGCGCCGCGGCCTCCGAGGCGAGGAACAGGCAGGCATTCGCGACATCGCGATCCGTCGAGACGCGCCGCAGCGCGTAATCCGCCGCGTGCCTCTCCGCCGCTTCCGCTTCGGAAATGCCGAGGCGCTGCGCCATCTCGCGGCACACCTTGTCGCGGAAGCGCGGCCCATCGACCATGCCGGGGGCCACGTTGTTCACCGCGATGCCGAACTGCCCGACTTCCAGGGCGAAGCTCTTGGTGATGCCGCGCAGGCCCCATTTGCTGGCGGAATAGGCCAGCCTGCCCGCGCGGCCGCGCATGCCGAAGGTGCCGCCGACATTCACGATGCGCCCGCCGCGCTGGTCCTGCATCGCGGGAAGCACGGCGCGGATGGTGTTGAAGCAGCCGCGCATGTTGAGGTCGATGATCTCGTCGAACTCGGCTTCCGTGGTCTGCAGCCCGGTCTTGCCGATCGGCCCCGATCCGCCGGCGACGTTGACCAGGATGTCGATCCGGCCGAAGGCGCCGAGCGCGTCCCGCGCCGCGGCCGCGCAGGCCGCGCCGTCGGTGATGTCCACGCGCGCCACCTGCACCTCCGCGCCCAGCGCGCGCGCTTCCGCCGCGACGGGCGCGATCGCGTCCACGTCGCGGCCCCACAGCGCGAGCCGGCAGCCTTCCTCGGCGAAGGCCAGCGTCACCGCCGCGCCCATGCCCTTGGCCGGGCCGGTGATGACCGCGACCTTGCCCTTCAGTGCCAGGTCCATCGCGTCAGGCGCCCACGCGCATCACGCGCTCCGCCAGCGGCGGCAGGAAGCGGCGGTCGAAAACTTCCTCCACCGCCGGGCGGCGCGGCAGGCCCTGCGCATCGGCCAGGATCTCGATCCCCCGCGCGAAGCGCGCATCGACGATGTCGCCGAGGCCGATCGTGCCGATCTCCGGGTGGTTCATCTCGTCGCGCACCGTCGCGTCCAGCCTTGCGCGTTCCACCTGCGCGTTGACCAGCGCTTCCCGCCGCACCACGGATGCGACCGCCGCATCCGGCTCGCGCAGCATGTCGGCGAGGCCGCGGTTGATCGCCCGCACCAGCCCCGCCACCGCCTGCGGGTTGTCGCGCGCCAGGGCGCGGCTGACCACGATGGCGTTGGAATAGAGGTCCATCCCGTAGTCGCCATAGAGGATCCAGCGATAGGCGGTGTCGGCATTGGTGCCGACCAGCTGCGCGCTGAAGCGGATCGTGTTGACGAAGCCGAAGATGCCGTCCACCTGGCCGCGGTTCAGCATCTGCTCGCGCAGCTGCGGGTTCATGTTGGTGACGTTGACGCGCGCCGCGTCGATGCCCGCCAGCCGCGCGAAGGCGGGGAACAGGCGCAGCGCGCCGTCATTCGCGGGGCCGCCGATGGTGCGGCCTTCCAGGTCGCGCGGCGTGCGGATCGGGCCATCGGCGCGCACCGCGATGCAGAAGGGCGGGCGGTTGTAGAGCATCATCACGCCGACCGGCGCCTCCGCCGGGCGCGTCGCGGCCAGCGCGATGGCGGCGTTGATGTCGCCGAAGCCCACCTCATAAGCCCCTGACGCCACCTTGGTGATCGCGGCGGCCGAGCCGTCGCCCTGGTCGATGGCCACGTCCAGGCCGGCCGCGCGGAAATAGCCGCGGTCCTCGGCCAGGAAGAACATCCCCTGCGGGCCCTGCCAGCGCCAGTTCAGCACCATCTTCAGGCGCGTGCGCGACTGGGCCAGCGCCGGCGTGGCCAGGCTGCCGGCGGCGGCGGTGAGGAAAAGGCGACGGTCCATGGGCGGCCCCCTGCATGCGGATGGGCCGTGCGTCGCTGGCGTGAAGTCTCTCCCGCTGCCCGTGTGGGCCATCCGACCGTCCACGAAAAGCAGTTTTTCGGTGGCAGAGCGTTGCCCAGAAGTCTACGGTCCGGCCGCCATGCGCCACCTCCGCCCGATGCGCTACGTGGACGAGGTCGCCCGGGCGGGCTCGATCCGCCGCGCGGCCGAGCGCCTCAACGTCACCGCCTCCGCCGTCAACCGCCGCATCGCGGACATGGAGGAGGAGCTGGGCACGAAGCTGTTCGAGCGCCTGCCGCGCGGGATGCGCCCGACCGCGGCCGGGGAGCTGCTGCTGCGCCACATCCGCGCCCAGGACGCCGAGCTGGACCTCGTCCGGTCGCAGATGGAGGAGCTGCGCGGGCTGCGCCGCGGTACGGTGCGGCTGGCCTGCAGCCAGGCGCTGGCCTACCGCTTCGTCGGCGCGGCGATCGCCGCCTTCCGCGCCCGCGCGCCCGGCGTGCGCTTCCAGGTCACGGTCTGCGACCATGGCGCGGCGCTGGCCCGGCTGGCCGCCTATGAGGTGGACCTGGTGCTGGTGGTCGGCCCGCCGCGGGCGCCCGGGATGCTGGCGATCGCGACGGTCGAACAGCCGCTGGTCGCGGTGATGCCGGCGGGCCATCCGCTGGCCGCCCGCCCGGTGCTGCGGCTGCGCGACCTGGAGGGCCAGGTGCTGGTGCTGCCGGACCGCTCGCTGGCCGGGCGGCGGATCCTGGACGCGGCGCTCGCCGGCCGGCGCTTCGACGCGGCGCCGGTGGTGGAATGCAATTCCTTCGACCTGCTGCGCCAGGTGCTGCGGGCCGAAGGCGGCGTCTCGGTCCAGTTCGCGCTCGGCGCGCCGCCGATGGCGGGCGGGGCGGAGGAGGCCGGCCTGGTCGCCCGGCCGCTGGACGCGAAGGAGGTGCCGCCGGCCACCATCGTGCTCGGCCAGCTGCGCGACCGCGCCCTGCCGGTGGCGGCCGCCCGCTTCGCCGAGGACGTCGCGGAGGCGCTGCGCGCCCTGCCGCCGGCCTGACCAGCCCAGGGGTTGCGGCGCCCCCCCCGACCCGCTACGAACCGCGCCGCGTCCGTGCGGGCTTGCTGCTGTAGCTCAGTGGTAGAGCACTCCCTTGGTAAGGGAGAGGTCGAGAGTTCAATCCTCTCCAGCAGCACCAGCCGCCCCGCCCTGCGCGGGACGCCCGCAGCCGCCGCACAGCGCAACCATTCCCGCCGCCCTCACGTTCTTTCCGCGCACACGGAAGGAGGACGTCGATGTTCAAGGGTGGATTGCTGTGGCTGATCGGGATCCCCATACCGATCATCATCGTGCTGCTGCTGCTCGGCGTGCTGTGACCGGGCGGAGGATCGCGCTGTCACGCAGCGCCGGGGCGACCCGGGCGCGACCGCGCGATTGACGCCGCCGGCCGGCGGGGCGCTGCCGCGGTGGCGGCCTGTCGGCGGGCGTCACCCCGGCTGGTCGCGCCCCCGCCACGACGGCGGCGCGCCGAGCCCGGCCGGCACCACGCCGCAAGCCATCGCCAGCGGCATGTTGGCGTGGCGGTTGCTCCCGCCGGACGCCGCGACGCCGATCGACGGCAGGGTCGAGGGATGCCGGATCGCGCGCGGCCCGCGCCGCGACCCTGGCCGGAAAGGGGCGTCGCCAAGGCCCGACGTCCGCCGAGGCAGGCGTTGCGGCTCGGCGCCTCGGCCCGGCCGAACGAGATGTCCGATGAATCTCTATTGTGCCGATAGAAATAGCTTGATTGCCGCAAGCCGCCATCCCTACCCTCCCTGGGTCACCACCGATGTCGGAGGCCGCATGATCAAGTCGCCCAGGCCCTTTCCACCGACCACACCCCTGCGTGCGATGCCGGGGGGGAACCTTGGCGCAGCCGCCATCGCCCGCGGCGCCGCAGCCTTCTCGCGGGCCGGCGCCCCGGACCTTGCGCCGCCGGCGGCGGCCAGCACGGGATTGCCCGCCGGCCTGCTGCGCGTCATCTCCGCCCGCCGCGGCGAGGCCATCGCCGCCCTGGTCGCGCAGGCCCGCGGCATCGAGCACGCGCATGGCGCGGATGCCGCCGGGCTCGACCTGATCGGCGACCTTCTGGTCGACCTCGCCGCGCAGCTGCCGCTCTTCCCGAGGGAGCACCTGCCGCCCGGCCCGGACGGCATCACGCGCTACCGCCTGCACGAGGAGGCGGATGGGCGTTTCGCGCTGCATGCCGTGCTGGTGCCGCCCGGGCGGACCCTTGCCGCGCAGGAGCCGGGCTGGGCGGTGCTGGCGGTGGTGCGGGGCCTGGCCGAGGCATCGGTGCTGCGGTCCGGCCACGACCACCGGCCCCCGCCGGCGACCGAACCCTACGGCCCGGGGGAGGCGCTGGCGCTGCGGCCGGGGGACCTGCTGCACCTGGCCGGCGACGCCGGGCCCGTCCTCTGCGTGATGCTGCACGGCCTGTCCCCGGACCGGCAGCCGACGCCCCTGCGCGGCGCGCCGCGGCCGCCCGCCGCCCGGCCCCTGCCATTGCAACCGGCCGAGGTCATGGCCGCGATGCGCGAGCGGGAGGCGCCGGTGCTGCTCGACCTGCGGGAGGAAGCCGCCTTCATTGCGGATGGCCACCCGCCCGGGTCGGTGTGCGCGCCGCTGTCCTGCCTCGGCGCGATGATCGGCGCCATCGTGCCGGAAGGCACGGCGCGGATCGTGCTGACGGATGCCGACGGCACGCTGACGCGGGCCGGCGCCGAGCGCCTCGCGCGGCTCGGCTACCGCAATGTCGCGGCACTGGCCGGCGGCGCGCAGGGGTGGAAGGCGGCGGGCTTCCCGCTCAGCCACTCCGGCCTGGGCCTCTGGGGCCCGTCGGAGCCGGACGGCTGACCGGGGGGCGGCACCGGCTGACGCGCCGGTCGTGGCGCGGCGGGTGGCCGTGGCGCCGGCTCCGGGCTGCGGCGCGGTCGGCGCTGCGGCGGCCAGGCTGCCGGGCGGCGTGGTCCTCCTCCGCCCGCCGCGCGCGCGGCACCAGCCGGCCGCGCCCGGCCGCCAGGCCGGGGCAGGCCCTCTCCCCCAGGCCGGGGAAGAGGGCTCGCCGCGCGGCCCGCACCGGCGCGCGGCGCCTCTCCGCCGCGCCGGCGCGGCCCGGATCAGGCGCGGCCCGGATCGAGCCAGCCGATATGCCCGTCCGGCCGCCGGTACAGCACGTTCAGCGCCCCGCTCGCGCTGTTGCGGAACATCAGCACCGGCGCGGCGGTGAGGTCGAGGCGCATCACCGCCTCCCCCACGCTCAGCTGCGCCAGCACGTCCGGCGTCTCGGCGATCACCGCCGGATGCGGGGCGGCGGTCGCGGCGGGCTCGGGCGCGCCTTGGTCCTCCTCCGCCTCCGGCTCATCGGCCTCCGGCGCGCGCAGCACCACCTGGCGCACCTTCTCGCCGGGCTCCCGGTCGCGCTCGGCGGCCAGGCTGCGGGCGTGGTCGTTCACCCGTCGTCGGTATCGGCGCAGCCGCTTGGCGACGTGCTCGGCGGCTTCCTCGAAGGCGCGGTGGGCGTCGGCACCCTCGCCCTCGCCGCGCATGAACAGGTCGCGCCCGGCCTTGAGGTTGATGTCGCAGACGAAGGCATGGCCCTTCCCGTCGCGGCGGAAGGTGACGTTGGCTTCCAGCGCATGGTCGAAATACTTGCGCGCGATCGCGTCGAGGCCGCTGCGCACATGGCTCTGCAGCGCCTCGCCGGTGTCGACCTGCTTGCCCGCGACGGTGATGTGCATGGGTATTGGGCTCCTTCCTCGCCTGTCGGGGAAGGCCGCCCGGCAGAGGCGGCGCCGGGCCGCCAGCGCGGCCCCGCGTTTCCAGGGCCCGTGCTGCGCTGCCGCAACGCCGGGCCGAGCCGCGGATCAGGCCGGGACGGCCTTCTCCCGCTTGCGCTGCACGGATGAGGGGATGCGCAGCGCCTCCCGGTATTTCGCCACCGTCCGGCGGGCGATGTCCACACCTTCCTTCCGCAGCCGCTCGACAATCGCGTCGTCGGACAGCACGTCGTGGGCAGGCTCGGCCGCGATCATCTCGCGGATGCGGAAGCGCACGCTTTCCGCCGAATGCGCCTCGGCGCCGCCGGTGCCGGCGATGGCGGTGGTGAAGAAATACTTCAGTTCGAAGGTGCCGCGCGGGGTGGCGATGTACTTGTTGGCGGTGACGCGGCTGATGGTGCTTTCGTGCATCGCCACCGTCTCCGCGACGTCGCGCAGGATCAGCGGGCGGAGATGCGCGACGCCGTGCCGGAAGAAGCCGTCCTGGCGGCGGACGATCTCGGCGGCGACCTTCAGGATGGTGTTGGCGCGCTGCTCCAGCGACTTCACCAGCCAGGTCGCGCTCTGCAGGCGTTCCGCCAGGAAGGCCTTGTCGTCCTTGTTCTTCGCGCCGACCACGGCGCGCGCATGGAAGCCGCGGTTGACCAGCACGCGCGGCAGCGTCTCCGGGTTCAGCTCCACCGCCCAGCCGCCATCGGGCGTGCGGCGCATCAGCACGTCCGGCACCACCGCGGGTGCCGGCGCGGCGTCGAAGCTGGCACCCGGCTTGGGGTCGAGCCGCTTCAGCTCCGCCACCATCTCCGCCAGATCCTCGGCATCCACGGCGCAGACGCGCATCAGCGCCCGCATGTCGCGCCGCGCCAGCAGGTCGAGGTTGTCGAGCAGCGCCTCCATGCAGGGATCGAGCCGGTTGCGCTCCGCCAGCTGCACCGCCAGGCAGTCGCGCAGGTTGCGGCAGAACATGCCGACCGGATCGAGGCGGGAGAGCCGCGCGCGCACGCCGGCGACCATCGCCTCCGCGCAGCCCATGGCGGCGGCGATCGCCGCATCCTCCACCGCCAGCCGCCCGGCGGGATCGAGCAGCGCCAGCATCTGCGCCGCCACCAGCCTCTCCCGCGGGTCATGGAAGGTCAGGCGGATCTGCTCGGCGACATGCTCGCGCAGCGAGACGCGGCCATCCGCGAGCTCGTCGATGCCCGAAAGGTCGTCGTCGAAATCCGCCCGCCCGCCGCGGCCCGCGCCATCCATGCGGAAGCCGTCGGCCTCGAAGACGTTGTCGTAGTCGGCATCGAGCGGCGCGGCATCGGCGGAGGGCATCGTCTCCGACACCGCGGCGGCGTGGGCATTGGCGGGCTCGGCGGGCGGGGCCTCGGCCGCGCGGTCCTCGGCGCCGGTGCGCGCCTCGGCCCGCTCGTCGCGTTCCAGCAGCGGGTTGCGCTCCAGCTCCTCCTCGACGAAGGCGGTGACTTCCAGGTTGGAGGATTGCAGCAGCTTGATGGCCTGCCGCAGCTGCGGCGTCATCACCAGCGACTGCGACTGGCGCATGTCGAGACGCGGGGCGAGCGCCATCGCCGTCAGCCCGCCGACCTGTTGTTGGACCCGCCCCCGCTCCGCATCGCCCTACAGGGAGAACCGCTCCCCGAGATAGACGCGGCGCACGCCTTCATGCGCCACGATGTCGCGCGGGCTGCCCTCCATCAGCACCTGGCCCTCGTGCAGGATGTAGGCGCGGTCGATGATCTCCAGCGTCTCGCGCACGTTGTGGTCGGTGATCAGCACGCCGATGCCGCGGTCCTTCAGGTGCTTGACCAGGTCGCGGATCTCGCCCACCGCAATCGGGTCGATGCCGGCCAGCGGCTCGTCCAGCAGCACGTAGGAAGGCTGGGTGGCCAGCGCGCGCGCGATCTCGCAGCGCCGCCGCTCGCCGCCCGAAAGGGCCAGCGCCGGGGCGCGGCGCAGATGCGCGATGCCGAATTCGGCCAGCAGCGCGTCCAGCATCTGCTCCCGCCGGTCGCGCAGCGGCTCCACCACTTCCAGCGCGGCGCGGATGTTGTCCTCCACCGTCAGGCCCCGGAAGATCGAGGCTTCCTGCGGCAGGTAGCCGAGGCCGAGCCGCGCGCGGCGGTACATCGGCAGCCAGGTCACGTCGTGCCCGTCCATGGTCACCGTGCCCTGGTCGGGCTGCACGAGGCCGGTGATCATGTAGAAGGTCGTGGTCTTGCCCGCGCCGTTCGGGCCGAGCAGCCCGACCGCCTCGCCGCGCTTCAGGCTGAGCGAGACGCCGCGCACCACCGGCCGCTTCTTGTAGCGCTTGCCCAGGCCCTTCGCGACCAGCCCCGAATTGTCGGCCGCCAGCCGCACCGGCGGCGTGGCGCGCGGCTCCCTCGCGCTGTCGGGCGGGGTCACCGCGGCGTCCCCTCGCGCGGCGGGGGGCTAGGCTGGCGCGGCACCGGCCGGGGCTGGCCGGCGGGCGGCACCTGCGCCTGGCCGGGCTGCGCCTGCTGCGGCACGACGAGCCCCTGCACCCGCTGCCCCGGCGCGGAGACGAGGCGCGAGACGCCGGTGCGCAGGTTCACGATGGCTTCCTGCCCGTTCAGCTGGTTGTCGCCGCGGGTGATGCGCACATCGCCGACCAGCCGCGCCATGCCGGTCGCCGGGCTGTAGCTGCCGCGGTCGCCGCGCACCACCTCGTCGGCGGTGCGGATCTCGACGGCGTCGAAGGCCTCCACGCGGTCGATGCGGCTGTTGCCGTCGGCGGCCGGCAGGCCGGGCAGCGCCGCGCCCGCCGGCGCGGCGGGGCGGGCGCCGGCGGGCGGCGCCGTCTCCAGGAAATGCGCGACCAGCGTGTCGGCGGTGATGCGCCGGTCATCGGTGGTGACCACCACCGCCGCGCCGCGCGCCACCGCCATCCGCCGCTGCGGCCAGTATTCCAGGCTGTCGCGGGCGACGATGCGCTGGTCCGGCATCTGCAGGGACAGGCCGCGCCCGGACAGGACCATCACCGCCTGGTCGATGTCGTAGACCGCGCGTTCGCCCTCCGCCCGTTCGGTGGCGGAGGTGATGCGCACGCGGCCCTCGGCTTCCAGCCGCCAGATCTCGCTGCCGGAGACCGGGCTCGCCCCGGGCTGGGCCGCCGCCGCGGCGCCGCCGCGCGGGCGGTAGCGCGCGATCAGGCGGTCGGCGTCGATGGTCACGCCGCCGCGCACCGCGCGCGCCGCGCCGGTGGCGACCACCACCTGCTCGAACTGGCGCCATTCGATGCCGTCATTGGCGGTGATCTCGATCGGCCCGCCCTGGTTCAGGTCGAGCGTCTGCGCGCCCGCCGGCAGCGCCAGCAGCCATGCGGCCAGGGCCAGGGCCAGGGCGCCCGCGCGCCTCACCGCGCGCCCTCGAGCACCACGCGGGCCTTGCCGGTGAACTGCACGCGCTGGCCGCGGTCGTGCAGCCGGAAGCCTTCCGAGACGAGCGTGCCGAAGGGTCCCTGCGCCGCCACCGGCGCATCGCCCGCGGCATGCCCGCCGACGAGGTCGATCGCCGCGCTTTCCGTCATCAGCTGCGTGCCGTCGTCGTGGTGCACCGTCACCTGGCCATCCAGGTCCAGCCGGTTCGACGGCCGGTCGTAGAGGCCGTTGCGCGCCTCGACATAGATCCAGCCGCCATCGGAGAGGACGAGGTCGGCGCGCGGCACCTCGAGCCGCACGCGCTCCTCCTCGCCTGCCTGCACGGCGAGCGCGGCGGTCACCGTGTAGGGGCGGTTGTCGGCATCGATGCCCTGGTAGCGCGGCTCGACGATGCGCAGCGCCTCCGGCCGCACCTCCGCCACCCGCTTGAAGGCGACGCGGCCGCGATCGGCCGCGCTTTCGAATTCCGGCCAGAGCGCGATGCTGGCCAGCAATGCCAGCGCCGCCACCGGCAGCACGCGCTTGGCGACCGAGACGGCAAGCCGCCGCCGCGCCAGCTCCCCCGGGTTGGGCGCCTGCCGCTCGCGCGACGGCGAGGGCATGCGCCGCGTCGGACCGCGCGGCTGGCCGCCGCGGGCCGCGCCTGGCAGCACCGGAAGGGGAGGGGGCGATGTCACCCACCCTGTATGGGCTCGGCCCCGCGGCGGGTCAACGCGGAGATGCATCACTGGACAAGAAACGTGCCAGGAATGGCCGAATTGCCGCTTCTGCCTCGGGCCGATCATCAACGCATGGTTATCAGGAAGGCGGCGGCCGCCCCAGAATCGTGCGTGCCCCGCCCGCCCGGATCAATGCCGGCGCGCCCGCGCCCCGGTCACGCCCCCGACGGGCCGGCCCGTCTCAATGCGCGAAGAGGTCCGGGTCGTCATAGCCGAGCAGGTCGAGCTCCGCCCGCATCGGCAGGAAGCCGAAGCAGGCCTCGGCCAGATCGAGCCGCCCCTCGCGCTCGAGCAGCGCCTTCAGCCTTGCCCAGAGCGCATGCAGGTGCAGCACGTCGGACGCCGCATAGGCCAGCTGCTCCGGCGACAGTTCCGCCGCGCCCCAGTCGCTCGACTGCTGCTGCTTGGATATGTCGACCCCGAGCAGGTCCCGGCAGAGATCCTTCAGCCCGTGCCGGTCGGTGAAGGTGCGCACCAGCTTCGATGCCAGCTTGGTGCAGGCCACCGGCGCGGCGGCGACGCCCAGGCCCCGCCGCAGCGCGCCCAGGTCGAAGCGGGCGAAGTGGAAGAGCTTGAGAACGGCGCGGTCTTCCAGCAGCCGCTTCAGGTTCGGGCAATCCGCCCCCCGGCCGCCGAGCGCGGGCGGCACGATCTGCACGCAATGCGCCGTGCCGTCGCCGGCGGACAGCTGCACCAGGCAGAGCCGGTCGCGCCGGTGGTCGAGGCCCATCGTCTCGGTGTCCACTGCGACGACAGGGCCGAGGTCGAGGCCCTCGGGCAGGTCGTGGCGATGCAGCCGGATCATGGCGCCCTGCTGGAAGAGGGTGGCCCCCAAGGGGTGCTCTCCCGTGCCTCGGAAACTGTTGCCGGCGATGGTGCCCAGGAAAGGACTCGAACCTTCACAGCCTTGCGGCCACAGGTACCTGAAACCTGCGCGTCTACCAATTCCGCCACCTGGGCAGGGGGCGCTTATCGCGGGAGCCGGCTTTTATGGGTGCGCGGCGGGGGCGTCAAGCGGGAGCCGCGCGGCTTTCCGAGGGGCCAAGGCAGCGCCTCACCGCGCATCGAGCGCGGCCAGCCGCCGCTCCTCGTCCACGATCCAGTCGCGCAGCACCGGCACGTCGTCGCGCCGTTCCGACAGCAGCAGCTGGAAGACGAAGTTCGAGCCGTTGAGGAAGCCGAGCTCCACCGAGGCGAGGTAGAAATCCCACATCCGGCAGAAGCGCTCGCCCATCATCGCGACGGCCTCGGCACGGTGCGCATCGAAGGCCTGCCGCCAGTGGCGGATGGTCCAGTGATAGTGCAGGCGCAGCGTCTCGCAATCCGCGCACCAGGTGCCGGTGCGTTCGAGGGAGGCGAAGACCTCGGACAGGGCGGGCACATAGCCGCCGGGGAAGATGTACTTGCGGATGAAGGGCGCGGTGGTGCCGGGCGGCGACATCCGGCCGATGCAATGCACCATGGCGAAGCCGCCGGGCTTCGTCAGCGCGCGGATTTTCCGGAAGTAGGTGTCGAACTCGGCGACGCCGATATGCTCCATCATGCCGACCGAGACGATGCGGTCGTAGCTGCCGGTCAGGTTCCGGTAGTCCAGCTCCAGGAAGGTGACGCGGTCGGCCAGCCCCGCCTCCTCCGCCCGCCGGCGCGCGACGGCCACCTGTTCCGGCGCCAGCGTGCAGGAGGTGACGGAGACGCCGTAGTGGCGTGCGAGGAACACCGCCAGCGCGCCCCAGCCGGAGCCGATCTCGGCCACCGTCATCCCCGGCTCCAGCCGCAGCTTGGCGGCGATGTGGCGCATCTTGGCGATCTGCGCCTCCTCCAGCGTCGCCTCGGGCGTCGGGTAGTAGGCGCAGGAATAGGTCATGCTGGGGTCGAGCCAGAGCCGGTAGAAATCGGGCGGGATGTCGTAGTGCGGGCGGGTGTTCTCGGCGGCCTTGCCGAGCGGGTTGCGCTGCTGCCAGCGCCGCACCGCCCGCCAGGCCCGGCGCAGCGCCTGCTGCACGGGATGCGCCGCCAGTCCCTGGCGGTTGACGCTGAACAGGTGCAGCAGGTCGAAGACGCGCTGCCCGCCCTCCATCGTCAGCCGGCCGTCCATATAAGCCTCGGCCGCCTTCAGTTCGGGGTTGAGGAAGATCTCCCGCTCCACCGCGGCATCGGCGAGCCGGATCGTCACCGCCGGCCCGTCCTGGCCGCTGCCGAAGCGGTGCACGCCGCCCTGGTGGTCGATCACGGTCAGGCTGCCGCGCTGCACGAAGCGGCGGAGCAGGTGCGCGAGAAGTTTCATGGCCTCCGCCTTCGCCAGGCCCCCGGTAATGCGAGGTTGTGCGGGATCGCGCGCCGCAGAGTGGCGGGCCCGCGGCGGCGAGGGAATCATCACAACGTGCATGGATTGCCGCCGGATCCCGTCGGGCGGGGGCGCGCACCCCTCCGGCCGGTCCGCGCCTGCCTTGGCGCGGCCGGGCCGGGCCCATATGGTCCGGCACGCTGGATCGGATGGAGCGGTGCGATGCGGGGTGCGCTGGAGCGCAAGGTGGCGACGGTGTTCGGCGGCTCCGGCTTCATCGGGCGCTACGTCGTGCAGCGGCTGGCCGCGCAGGATTACGTCGTGCGCATCGCGGTGCGCGACCCGGCCGGCGCGCGCTTCCTGCAGACCCAGGGCCGGGTCGGCCAGATCGTGCCGCTCTCGGCCAGCGTCACCGACGACGCGGCCATCGCCCGCGCGGTCGAGGGCGCGGAGGTGGTGGTCAACCTGGTCGGCATCCTGTTCGAGCGCCGGGCGGGCGACTTCGCCCGCATCCAGGGGGAGGGGCCGGGCCGCGTGGCGCGCGCCGCCGCCGCGGCCGGGGCTTCGGCGATGGTGCAGCTCTCCGCCATCGGGGCGGACGCGGCCTCCCCCAGCCTCTATGCGCGGACCAAGGCGGAGGGGGAGGCAGCGGCGCTGGCGGCCTTCCCGGATGCCACCATTCTGCGCCCCTCGGTCGTCTTCGGGCCAGAGGACCAGTTCTTCAACCGCTTCGCCGGCATGGCATCCCTGCTGCCCTTCATGCCGGTGGTCTCGGGCGAGACGCGCTTCCAGCCGGTCTATGTCGGCGACGTGGCGGATGCGGTGGCGGCGGCCATCGCGGACCCCGCCGCGCGCGGCCGGACCTATGAGCTGGGCGGACCGCGGGTGATGACGATGCGCGAGGTGCTGCGCTTCATCCTGGAACAGACCCGCCGGCGCCGGCCGATGGTCGACATGCCGATGGGGCTGATGCGATTCCAGGCCGGCCTGCTGCAGCGCCTGCCCACGCCGCCGATCACCGAGGACCAGCTGCTGCTGCTCGCCCGCGACAATGTGGTGGCCGAAGGCGCGGCGGGGCTCTCCGATCTCGGCATCGCGGCGCAAGCGGTGGAGGCGGTGGTGCCCGGCTATCTGAAGCGGTTCCGCCCGGGTGGCGGGCGGCGCGACGCCGCGTGATAGGTCCGTATCGGACCTGCTTACAGGCTGGGCAGCGGAGCCCTTAACGCGGGCGACATGGGTTTCGGGGAATTGGGACAGCATCGCTGTCATGAACCCCGAAAACGGACTCGCAATCGTGGCGACAATGCGGTACACGCCCCGCCGCGCGCGGGCCGATCACGGCTTCGGGCGCGCGTTCCCAGGGAGTTCGCCGCCGCCATGGCCGACCGGATGCTGCAATTCGTGCGCCTCGACCAGCGCATGCCCGAGAAGCGCGACGCCACCGCGCGCCGCGAGGATTTTGCCGAGATCTACCAGGCCTTCGATCCGGATGCGGCCAAGTCCCAGGCCAGCCGCTGCAGCCAGTGCGGCGTGCCCTTCTGCCAGGTGCATTGCCCGCTGAACAACAACATCCCGGACTGGCTGAAGCTGACCGCCGAGGGCCGGCTGGAAGAGGCCTACGAGGTCGCCTCCGCCACCAACACCTTCCCCGAGATCTGCGGCCGCATCTGCCCCCAGGACCGCCTGTGCGAAGGCAACTGCGTCATCGAGAAGGGTTTTGGCAGCGTCACCATCGGCTCGGTCGAGAAGTACATCACCGACACCGCCTGGGAACGCGGCTGGGTGAAGGCGCCGAAGCCGGTGCGCGAATTGCCGCAGTCCATCGGCATCATCGGCGCCGGCCCCGCCGGCCTCGCGGCCGCCGAGCGGCTGCGCATGCGCGGCTACCAGGTGCATGTCTATGACCGCTACGACCGCGTCGGCGGGCTGATGATCTACGGCATCCCCGGCTTCAAGCTGGAGAAGGAGGTGGTGCTGCGCCGCTGGAAGCAGTTCGAGGACGGCGGCATCCACTTCCACCTCAACGTCGCGGTGGGCAAGGACGTGACCCTGGCCGAGCTGCGCGCCCGCCACGACGCCGTGCTGGTCGGCACCGGCGTCTACAAGGCGCGCGAGATGGCCGCCCCGGGCATCGGCCTGCCCGGCATCGTCCCCGCGCTGGACTACCTGACCGCGTCGAACCGCGCAGGGCTGGGCGAGACCGTGGCGGAATTCGAGCAGGGCACGCTGAATGCCGCGGGCAAGCATGTGGTGGTGATCGGCGGCGGCGACACGGCGATGGATTGCGTGCGCACCGCGGTCCGCCAGGGGGCGAAGTCCGTCACCTGCCTCTATCGCCGCGACAAGGCGAACATGCCGGGCTCGATGCGCGAGGTCTACAACGCCGAAGAAGAGGGCGTGCGCTTCGAATGGCTCGGCGCGCCGGAGGCCTTCATCGGGGACGACAAGGTCAAGGCCGTGCGGGCGCATCGCATGCATCTTGGCCTGCCCGACGCCACCGGCCGCCAGCAGGTGGAGCCCATCCCCGGCAGCCGCTTCGACCTGCCCGCCGACCTGGTGGTGATGGCGCTCGGCTTCGACCCCGAGGATCTTCCAAAAGCATTTGACGAGCCGGCGCTGACCGTCACGCGCTGGGGCACGCTGAAGGTGGACCACCGCACCATGATGACCGCGCTGCCCGGCGTCTTCGCCGCCGGCGACATCGTGCGCGGCGCATCGCTTGTCGTCTGGGCGATCCGCGATGGCCGCGACGCGGCCGAGCAGATGCACGCCTACATCCAGCAGAAGGCCGCGGCGGTCGCCGTGGCGGCGGAGTGATCGCCATGACCGAGATGCTCGAATCCGGCGCCGAATTCGCCGCGCGCTACGCCGCCAACCGCGACCTGCTGGCCTCCGCCGCGCACATCGACACGACCGAGCACGATGCCTGCGGCGTCGGCGTGGTGGCCTCGCTGGACGGCAAGCCCAGCCGCAAGATCGTGCAGGCCGGCATCGATGCGCTGAAGGCCGTGTGGCACCGCGGCGCGGTGGACGCGGATGGCAAGACCGGCGACGGCGCCGGCATCCATGTCGAGATCCCGCAGGATTTCTTCGCGGAAGTCGTCCAGCGCGGCGGCGACCGCGTGCGCCCCGGCCGCATCGCGGTCGGCATGGCGTTCCTGCCGAAGACCGACCTCGGCGCGCAGGAACGCTGCCGCGGCATCGTCGAGACGGAAGTGCTGGCCGCCGGCTACAACATCTATTCCTGGCGCCAGGTCCCGATCGACGTCGCCTGCATCGGCGAGAAGGCGAACGCGACGCGCCCCGAGATCGAGCAGATCCTGATCTGGGACCCCGCCGGCCGCGACGAGGACAGCTACGAGCGCGACCTCTACGTCATCCGCCGCCGCATCGAGAAGCAGGCGATCGCCGCCCAGATCCCGGAGCTCTACCTCTGCTCGCTGTCCTGCCGCAGCGTGATCTACAAGGGCATGTTCCTGGCGGAGAACCTGACGGATTTCTACCCGGACCTGCTGGATGCGCGCTTCGTGTCGCGCTTCGCCATCTACCACCAGCGCTACTCGACCAACACCTTCCCGACCTGGCGGCTGGCGCAGCCCTTCCGCTGCCTCGCCCACAATGGCGAGATCAACACCGTCCACGGCAACATCAACTGGATGAAGAGCCACGAGACGCGGCTCGCGCATCGCACGCTCGATGCGTATCTGGACGACATCAAGCCGGTGGTGCAGGCGGGCGGGTCGGACACCGCGACCCTCGACAACGTCTTCGAGCTGCTGGTCCGCGGCGGCCGCGACGCGCCGATGGCCAAGGCGATGCTGATCCCGGAAAGCATCGGCAACAACGCCACCATGCCGGACGCGCATCGCGAGTTCTTCATGTACTGCAACGCGGTGATGGAGCCCTGGGACGGCCCGGCCGCCATCGCGGCGACGGACGGCAAGTGGGTGATCGCGGGCCTCGACCGCAACGGCCTGCGCCCGATGCGCTACACCGTCACCCAGGACGGCATGCTGATCGTCGGCTCCGAGACCGGCATGGTGAAGCTGGCGGAGGACGAGATCGTCTCCAAGGGCCGCGTCGGCCCGGGCCAGTGCATCGGTGTCGATCTCTCGACCGGCCGCTTCATGGGCGATGCCGAGCTGAAGGACATGCTCGCCGCCCGCAAGCCCTTCGGCGAATGGACGAAGCGCACCACGCGCATCGACGAGATCGTCAAGTCCGCCAATGACGAGCAGTCCGCCCACCAGGGCGAGCAGCTGCGCCGCCGCCAGCTCGCCGTCGGCTACACGCTGGAGGAGCTGGAGACGATCCTGCACCCGATGGTGGAGGATGCGAACGAAGCCGTCGGCAGCATGGGCGACGACACGCCGGTCGCGGTGCTGTCCGGCCAGTATCGCGGCCTGCACCACTATTTCCGCCAGACCTTCAGCCAGGTCACCAACCCGCCGATCGACAGCCTGCGCGAGACGCGGGTGATGACGCTGAAGACGCGGCTCGGCAATCTCGGGAACATCCTCGACGAGGACCCGACGCAGTGCGACATGCTCATGCTCGACAGCCCCGTGCTGTCGAACGCCGAGTTCGCCGCGATGCGCGCCTATATGGGCGAGACCGCCTGCGAGGTGGACTGCACCTTCCCCGTCGCCGAGGGCGAGCAGGGCCTGCGCCGCCACATCGAGCGCATCCGCCGCGAGGCGGAGGAAGGCGTCCGCTCCGGCTGCACCCACGTCATCCTGACCGACGCGAACCAGGGCCCGGACCGCGCGCCGATCCCGATGATCCTCGCCGTCGGCGGCGTGCACACGCATCTGGTGAAGCACTCGCTCCGCACCTTCACCAGCCTCAACCTGCGCTGCGCCGAAGCGATCGACGTGCACTACATGGCGGTGCTGATCGGCGCGGGCGCCACCACGGTGAACGCCTACCTGGCGCAGGAGAGCATCGCGGACCGCCATCGCCGCGGCCTGTTCGGCAGCCTGTCGCTGCGGGACTGCGTCGCGCGCTACAAGAAGGCGGTGGACAAGGGCCTGCTGAAGGTGATGTCCAAGATGGGCATCTCCGTGCTGTCCAGCTATCGCGGCGGCATGAACTTCGAGGCGATCGGCCTCTCCCGCGCCCTCGTCGCGGAATTCTTCCCCGGCGTGCCGAGCCGCATCTCCGGCATCGGCCTCTCGGGCATCGCGCGCCGCGTGCTCGCGCTGCACGGGAAGGCCTGGGACCAGGGCGCCATCGCGCTGCCGGTCGGCGGGCTCTACAAGCTGCGCCGCACCGGCGAGAACCACGCCTTTGACGGCAGCTTGATCCACACGCTGCAGAAGGCGGTGGAGACCGACAGCTACCAGACCTTCAAGCGCTACACCGATGGCGTGCGCAGGCTGCCGCCGGTGGCGCTGCGCGACCTGCTCGATTTCCGCACCGACGGCGCGAAGCCGGTGGCGATCGAGGAGGTCGAGAGCATCACGGAGATCCGCAAGCGCCTGGTCGCGCCCGGCATCTCGCTCGGCGCGCTCAGCCCGGAAGCGCATGAGACGCTGTCCATCGCGATGAACCGCATCGGCGCCCGCTCCGACAGCGGCGAGGGCGGCGAGGACCCGGCCCGCGCCCGCCCGCGCCGCAACGGCGACAATGCGAACTCCGCCATCAAGCAGATCGCCTCGGGCCGCTTCGGCGTCACCGCCGAGTACCTGAACAACTGCAGGGAGATCGAGATCAAGGTCGCGCAGGGCGCCAAGCCCGGCGAGGGCGGGCAGCTGCCCGGCTTCAAGGTGACGGAGCTGATCGCGCGGCTGCGCCACTCGACGCCCGGCGTCACGCTGATCTCACCGCCGCCGCACCACGACATCTACTCGATCGAGGATCTGGCGCAGCTCATCTACGACCTGAAGCAGATCAACCCGGAAGCCACCGTCTGCGTGAAGCTCGTCGCGCGGTCGGGCATCGGCACGATCGCGGCCGGCGTCGCCAAGGCGAAGGCCGATGCGATCCTGATCAGCGGCCATTCCGGCGGCACCGGCGCCTCCCCGGTGTCGTCCATCAAGTATGCCGGCCTGCCCTGGGAGATGGGGCTCAGCGAGACCCACCAGGTCCTGCAGCTCAACCGCCTGCGGCACCGCGTGAAGCTGCGCACCGATGGCGGCATCAAGACCGGGCGGGACGTCGTCATCGCCGCCATGCTCGGCGCCGAGGAATTCGGCATCGGCACCGCCTCGCTGGTCGCCATGGGCTGCATCATGGTCCGCCAGTGCCACTCCAACACCTGCCCCGTCGGCGTCTGCACCCAGGACGAGGCGCTGCGCCAGAAATTCGCGGGCAGCCCGGAGAAGGTCATCAACCTGTTCAGCTTCGTGGCCGAGGAGGTTCGCGAAATCCTCGCCAGCCTGGGCTTCCGCAAGCTGGCCGACGTGATCGGCCGCACCGACCTGCTGCGCCAGGTGTCGCGCGGCTCCGACGACCTCGACGACCTCGACCTGAACCCGCTGCTGGTGAAGGCCGATGCCGGCCCGCACAAATCCTACTGCACCCTCGAAGGCCGCAACGAGGTGCCGGAGACGCTGGACGCCGACATGATCCGCGACGCCGCCGCGCTGTTCGAGCGCGGCGAGAAGATGCAGCTCGCCTACAACATCCGGAACACCCACCGCGCGATCGGCACCAAGATCAGCAGCAAGATCGTGCGCAAGTTCGGGATGGAGGGGCTGCAGCGCGGGCACCTCACCGTCCGCCTGCGCGGTTCCGCCGGCCAGTCGCTCGGCGCCTTCGCGGTGCGCGGCCTGAAGCTCGAGGTCTTCGGCGACGCCAACGACTATGTCGGCAAGGGTTTGTCCGGCGGCACCATCGTGGTGCGCCCCGCGCCGTCGTCCAGGCTGGTGTGGAAGGACAACACCATCGTCGGCAACACCGTGCTGTATGGCGCGACCGGCGGCGCGCTGTTCGCCGCCGGCCAGGCGGGCGAACGCTTCGCGGTGCGCAATTCCGGCGCGCTCGCCGTGGTGGAAGGCTGCGGCGCGAATGGCTGCGAATACATGACCGGCGGCTGCGCCGTGATCCTCGGGCCGGTCGGCGACAATTTCGGCGCCGGCTTCACCGGCGGCATGGCCTTCATCTACGACGCGGCGGACACCTTCGAACGCCGCGTCAACCCCGACACGGTGCTGTGGAAGCGCCTCGGCGGCAGCGCGCATTGGGAAGAGGTGCTGCGCGACCACGTCACCCGCCACGTGAAGGAAACCGGCAGCCCCTTCGCCGCCCGCATCCTGAACAACTGGGCGGAGGAGCGCGGCCGCTTCTGGCACGTCGTGCCGAAGGAATACCTGCGCTACCTGGCGAAGCCGATGGAGGACGCCCCCGCCGTCGCGGCGGAGTGACCGGGGCAGGGGGGCGGCCGGCCCGTCCCCCCGCCACCTTCGCGGGATCGCCCCGTTGGCCGGGCCCGCGCCGCGTGCCATAGGGGTCCATCCCAGGCGCGCCGATGCGGATCCTCCACCACCTCCCCCTCTCCCCCTATTCGCGCAAGATCCGCCTGGCCCTGGCCGAGAAGCGGATCCCCTTCGAATTGCGTGTCGAGAAGGTCTGGGACCGGCGGGAGGAATTCTTGGGCCTGAACCCGGCCTGCACCGTCCCGGTGCTGCAGGACGCCAATGGCCTGGTGCTGGTCGATTCCTACGCCATCGCCGAATACCTCGACGAAGCCTATCCCGACATGCCGCTGCTCGGCCGCACCTTCGCCGAGCGCGCGGAGATCCGCCGCCTGGTCGCCTGGTTCGACCACAAATTCTACGCGGAAGTCACCCGCAACCTGCTCTACGAGAAGCAGATGAAGCGGCTGCTCGGGCGCGGGAACCCGGATGCGGGCGCGATCCGCGCGGGCTACGCCAACCTCAAGCCGCATCTCGACTATATCGGCTGGCTGGCCGAGACGCGCGCCTGGCTGGCGGGCCCGGCACTCAGCCTGGCGGACCTGGCGGCGGCCGCGCAGCTCTCGTCGCTCGACTACATCGGCGACGTCGACTGGTCGCTGAACGAGGCGGCGAAGGACTGGTACGCCCGCATCAAGTCCCGCCCGGCCTTCCGCCCGCTGCTGGCCGACCGCGTCAGCGGCACCACGCCCCCGGCGCACTACGCCGACCTGGATTTCTGACCGCGACGGCCCCCGGGCTTGCCAGCCCGCGCCGCCCGCCCCAGGGTCGGCGCAGCCAAAGGGGAAGGCCGCGATGCCGCTGCAGATGACCGACATGACCGAAGGCACCGGCGCGATGGCGCTGGCCGGCAAGACCGTCTCGGTCCACTACACCGGCTGGCTGTTCGACGCCGCGGCGCCGGAGACCAAGGGCCGCAAGTTCGACAGTTCCCGCGACCGCGGCGAGCCCTTCAGCTTCCCCCTCGGCGCCGGCCGCGTCATCGCCGGCTGGGACCGCGGCGTGGCGGGCATGCGCGTCGGCGGCCAGCGCCGCCTGACCATCCCGCCCGAGTTCGGCTATGGCGCCCGCGGCGCCGGCGGCGTCATCCCGCCCAACGCCACGCTGGTCTTCGACGTCGAACTGCTCGGCGTCGAATAGGCGGCGACCGAGGCGCGGAAGGGGCGCCGCCCCATGGGCGCCAACTTATCGCCGAAGGGTGCGCGAGGTGGCCCGGGTGGAGGCGTTGCCCCCCCCGTCGAACGCCTTCGGCGTTCGACCCCCCCACAACCAGGGCTGCCGCCCTGGACCGGCATCAGCCAGAAGAGAACCAGCTAAATGAAGGGGGTTCAAAGGGGCCGCTGCCCCTTGGCGGGGTCGGACGCACTGCGTCCGACGGGGCAGCGCCCCTGCCGGAGCGCGAGGCGGAGCCTCGCACCGCCTGCTTCCGCCCCCGAGGAGTTAAGTTGGCGCCCATGGGGCGCCGCCCCTTCCGCCAGCGGCCCCCGCCCGGTCAGCGCAGCGGCGGCCCGCTGACCCGCGAGACATAGGGCACCCCGTCCCGCCCCACCGCCGCGCCCAGCACGACGTTGCCGTCCCGCGCCGAGGCCGCCGCGGCCACCGGCGCGCCGGGCGGCAGGGTGAAGCCGTCCGGGAAGCGCGGATCGGGCATCGCCACCCGCTCGAACAGGCTCCAGGGCTGGCCCGCGCGCTGGCGCGACAGGTAGGGCACGCCGTCCCGCCCCACGACCAGCGCTGCCAGCAGCCCGCCCGGCTGCATCGCCAGCGTCACCGACGCGCCAGGCGGCACCGTGAAGCCGTCCGGGAAGCGCCCGTCCGGCGCGGCGATCCGCACGAAGGCGTGCCAGGGCCGCCCCTGCTGCTGCCAGGCGATGTGCGGCACGCCGTCGGCGCCCACCACCACCGCGACCATGTCGCCATTCGCCTGCCGGGCCAGCGCGATCGGCGCGCCGGAGGGCGCGCGCACCCCATCCCCTATCCGCTCGAAGCGGTGCCAGTGCGGCCCCGGAAGCTGCCAGGAGATGTAGGGCACCCCGTCCAGCCCGACGACCGCCGCGATCAGGTCGCCATTGGATTGCAGCCCGAGCGCCACCGGCGCGCCGGACGCCACCCGGAACCCGTCGCCGAAGCGCGGGTCATGCGCCGCGATGCGCTCGAACAGGCTCCAGGGCTGCCCGGCGCGCTGGCGGGAGAGGTAGGGCACCCCGTCCAGCCCGACGACCGCCGCCACCAGCAGCCCGTCCCGCCCCGCCGCCAGCGAGATCGGCGCGCCCGGCGCCACCCGGAAGCCGTCGCCGAAGCGCGGATCATGCGCCGCGATCCGCTCGAAGCGGTGCCAGGCCTGGCCCGGCTGCTGCCAGGAGATGTAGGGCACGCCGTCCTTGCCCACCGCGGCCGCCACCAGCCCGCCCCCCGGCTGCACGGCCAGCGCGATCGGCGCGCCCGGCGGCAGGGTGAAGCCATCGCCGAAGCGCGGATCGGGGGCGGCGATGCGCTCAAAGCGGCCCCAGGCCGTGCCGGCGCGCTGCCAGTTGAGGTAGGGCACGCCGTCCTTGCCGACGGCCGCGGCCACCATCGCCCCGTCCGATTGCCGGATCACCGAGACCGGGGCGCCGGGCGGCAGGGTGAAGCCATCCGCGAAGCGGCGGTCGGGCGGGCCCAGCCGCTCGAAGCTGTGGCCGAGGCCATAGACCTCCCGCGCCCCGGCGATGTCCCCGCCCGAGAGCACGCCGCCCGCCGTGGTGCAGTAGCTCCACCCCATGATGGAGGCCGGGTCGGCCCGCCCGATGGGCCGCCCGCCATGCGGCCCGTCATCGTAGCAGGCGACGCCGAGCGGCCCGTCGGCGCGCCGCTGCTCGTGCCCGAAGCCCAGGATGTGGCCGAATTCGTGCAGCGTCAGCGCGCGCAGGTCGGCCCGCCCGGCCTCGGAGGCGTTCCAGTTCGCGGGGAAGCCCATCAGCAGGCCCGGCGGGTCGTTCGGCGGCGGCCTGGTGCGGTCGGCGGCATTCGACAGCGTGTCGGTGCCGAGCCTGATCGTCGTGCCGTTCGGCCCGGCATCGCCGGCGCGCAGCATGACGCGGACATGCCGTGCCTCGCCCGAGGTCGGGCAGTCCTCCCAGGTGATGCGGAGCGCGGTGAGGTTGATCCACCAGGCCTCGATGGTGGCGCGCACGAAGTCCCGCGCGGCGGCGGCGTCGGCCGGCGTCGCGAAGCCGTTGAGCTGGTGCCAGCACATCGGGACCAGCCCGCCCGCCGTGGTCCAGAGCGGGCCGTTCTCCACGACCAGGGGCTGGGCGATGCTGGTGCCGGTGGGCTGGGCCTGCGCCGCGCCCGCGCCGCCGAGCGCGGCGAGGGCGGCCAAGGTCGCGATGCGGGCGGTGCCGAGGCGCCGCGGCGCCGTGATGCGTCGTCGCATGTGTGTCTCCCTCTCGCTGTGCCGGCCCGGTGGCCGGCGGGGGGAGTGGTGACGGGTGCGGGGCCGCGGCGTCCCGAAGGCGCGGCGAAATCGCGGCGAAGGCTGCGGCGGCGGGAGGGCGCCATGGGCGCCAGGCTTGGCTCGGCGACCGTGAGGACTCGCGGCGGCTGAAGGTGCGAGGCTCCGCCTCGCGCTCCGCCAGGGGCGCTGCCCCGTCGGACGCCGTGCGTCCGACCCCGCCAAGGGGCAGCGGCCCCTTGGAACCCACCTGATTTGTTTGTTCTTTCTGCCGATGCCGGTCCGGCGCGGCGGCCCTGGTCGGGGGGGCGAACGCCGAAGGCGTTCGACAGGAGAGGCAACGCCTCCACCCGGGCGACCTCGCGCACCATCGGGCGATAGGTTGGCCCATGGTGGAGGGCGCCGGGTGCGGCGGCGCCGCGCCCCCGATGCCCCGCCCGCCAGGGGCCGGGCGCAGCCTGGATCCCGGGGGTCGGCCCGCGTGGGGGGCGCGGCGTGCTGGACTTTCGGGCCCGATACGGAACATAATGCGAACGCGCCGGGCAGCTCCGGCGCCGCTCCTTGAACCCGTCCATCCGTCGAACACCGTGCGGGAGGCCGATTCTGCGCAAAGTGCCAAAAAGCCAATGCAATACAGGGCGGCATGGCCCGGAATCATGTTTTTCCAATGGGTTGCCAGCGATCTTCGTGCCGCCTTCCCGGTCTGCAACCCTGTTTCGGCAAGAATAAAGTGGACAAAATGCCAAAAAGACAAATTAACAAAGCGGCGCCATCCAGCTTTCCCCCGGCGGCTCGGCAGCCCCGGTGCGCGCCCAGCTCGCCCCTTCCGCGAGCCCGTCCCCCCGGGCGCGCCCTCGAACACCAGGGGTCCAGGGGCCTTGTGGCCCTTGGCCGGGGGGTATCGGGGGGTGCGGAGCACCCCCCGGGGACACCGGCGCGGGTATCGGGGGGTGCGGAGCACCCCCCGGGGACACCGGCGCGCGTATCGGGCGCTGCGGAACACGCCGCCCGGGCAGGTGGCGCCGGATATCGGGCGGTCGCCTCGCCACCCCTCGCCCCCTTCGCCCCAACCAGGCTATGCACCCCCATGCTCCGCGACCCGACTCCGCGACCGTCTCGCCTGTCCCGGGTCTCCGCCAGGTGATCGGCAGTCTCGCCGGCCGGGTGGAGAGCACGCATGACGGCGGCTGCGTGCTGGACGTCAACGGCGTCGGCTATCTGCTCTCCTGTTCCCGCAAGACGCTCGACCGGCTGACGGCGCGGGAGGGCGTGCAGAAGCTGCTGGTCGAGACGCGCGTCAGCCAGGACGCCATCACCCTGTTCGGCTTCTTCGACGCGCAGGAGCGCGAGGCCTTCCGCGCCCTGATCGAGGTGAAGACCGTCGGCCCCCAGAAGGCGCTGCTGGTGCTGTCCGGCCTCACCCCCGGCCAGCTGGCGGCGGCGATCGCGGGGAAGGAGCGCAAGCGCCTGTCGGAGGTGAAGGGCGTGGGCGCGGCGACCGCCAACCGCATCGTGGACGAGCCTGCGATGCAGAAATGGGCCGTCGGCCGCGCCACCCCCGACCCCGACGGCGCCGGCGGCATCGCCGCCGTCCTGCCGGCCGCCGAGGCGGGGCCCGAGGCGGACGCCGTCTCCGCCCTGCTCAACCTCGGCTGGCGGCGGCCGGAGGCGGCGGCGGCGGTTGGCCGCGCCGCGAAGCGCCTCGGCGACCAGGCCGAACTCGCCGCCCTGATCACCGAGGCGCTGAAGGAGATGGCGCCCAGATGAGCGCCAGGGGGGACGACACCCGCCTGACCGCCAGCGCCCGGCAGGAGGAGGACGCCGCCGAGGGCAGCCTGCGCCCGCAGACGCTGCGCGACTTCATCGGCCAGCGCGCGCTGCGCGAGAATTTGGAGGTCTTCGTCGGCGCCGCCCGCCAGCGCGCCGAGGCGCTCGATCACGTGCTGCTGTTCGGCCCGCCGGGCCTCGGCAAGACCACGCTGGCGCAGATCGTGGCCCGCGAATTGGGCGTCGGCTTCCGGGCGACGTCGGGGCCGATCCTGCAGCGCGCCGGGGATCTCGCCGCGATCCTCACCAACCTCCAGCCCCGCGACGTGCTGTTCGTGGACGAGATCCACCGCCTCCAGCCCGCGATCGAGGAGACGCTCTATCCGGCGATGGAGGATTACCGCCTCGACCTCATCATCGGGGAAGGCCCGGCGGCGCGCACGGTGCGCATCGACCTGCCGCCCTTCACGCTGGTGGGGGCCACCACCCGCGCCGGCCTGCTCAGCCAGCCCTTGCGCGACCGCTTCGGCATCCCGCTGCGGCTGCAATTCTACGAGGTGGAGGAGCTGCACCTGATCGTCCGCCGCGGCGCCGGGAAGCTCGGCTTCGACCTGGCCGAGGACGGCGCGCTCGAGATCGCGCGGCGCTCCCGCGGCACCCCGCGCGTGGCCGGCCGCCTGCTGCGCCGGGTGCGCGACTTCGCGCTGGTGGCCGGCCGCGCCGCCGACCGCGCCATGGCGGATGCGGCGCTGGCTCGGCTGGAAGTGGACCGGCTGGGGCTGGATGCGCAGGACCGCCGCTACCTCAAGCGGATCGCCGAGCACCATGGCGGCGGCCCGGTCGGCGTCGAGACGCTGGCGGCTGCCCTGGCCGAATCGCGCGACACGCTGGAGGAGGTGATCGAGCCCTTCCTGATCCAGGAAGGGCTTGTGCTCCGCACCCCGCGCGGCCGCGTGCTGGGCGAGCCCGGCTGGCGCCATCTCGGCCTGACGCCCCCCGCGGGCCTTGGCGCGCAGCTCGACCTGCTGGCGAATATGGGGCCGGCGGAGGGGGACCCCTGACATCCCCGCCACCTTGCGCCTCCGCCCGCACCGCCGCGGTCCGCCCGCACACCCGCCGGCGCGCAGGGCATCTGCCTCTCCCGCCTGGGCGGGGTCCGGCACCGAAGGTGTCGGACGGTGGGGTGAGGGTGGGGCGCGCAGCGCCGGGCTGCGGCACGATGATGCGTCTCACCGCTGCTTCGCCTGCCGGCGACCCCCCCTCATCCCCGACGGCGCACTGCGCCGGCGCTCTCCCCCCTGCGGGGGGAGAGGGCTTTCGGGGCCGCCGCCGATGACCGCCACCCCCCCGTCACGATTCCACCGCTTTCCCGTCCGGGTCTATTTCGAGGATACCGATGCGGGCGGCGTCGCCTATCACGCCACCTATCTGCGATGGGCCGAACGGGGGCGCACCGAATCCTTGCGGGCCATGCACTTGCCGCATGCCCTTATGATGGCGCGTCACAATTCGATGCTCGTGGTGCGGCGCGTCGAAGTGGAGTATGTGCGCCCCGCCCGGCTCGATGACGCGCTTCTCGTCGAGACGCGCGTGCGCGCCCTCGGCGCCGCCACCATCGACCTGGTGCAGGACGTCCTGCGCCCGGCCGAGGATGGCTCGGAAGCGCTGCTGGCGCGGCTGGTCGTGGGGCTGGTCTGCGTCACGCCCGGCGGGGCCGGGGGTACGGAAGGGCTGAAACCGGCCAGGCTGCCGCCGCCCTGGCGGGACGCGCTGGCGGGACTGTCGGAGGGCAAGGGGCCCTCCTGATCGCGTGGCCGGGTCGCCCGGCCGGAGAGGAAGGAGGCCCGGCCTTGGGCAACGTCACCGCGTCCGCACTCGCCCCGGCGGCGCACGACCTGTCGCTCTGGTCGCTGTTCCTGATGGCGGACTGGGTGGTGAAGGCCGTCATGATCGGCCTGCTGCTCGCCTCCGTCTGGGTCTGGGCCATCGTCTTCGAGAAGCTGGCCAGCCTGCGCCGCGCCCGCCGCGCCGCGGACGCCTTCGAGGAACGCTTCTGGTCCGGCGGCAGCCTGGAAGACCTGCACGCCCGGGAAGGCGAGACGCCCAGCCACCCGATGGCCGCCGTCTTCGGCGCGGCGATGCGGGAATGGAAGCGCTCCGCCGGCCGCGGCTTCGCCTCGGACCTCGCGGTGACCGGCACCAAGGAAAGGCTGGAACGCGCGATGAACCTCGCCATCCAGCGGGAGATGGAGCGGATGGAGCGCTGGATGGTCTTCCTGGCCACGGTCGGCTCGGCGGCCCCCTTCATCGGCCTGTTCGGCACGGTCTGGGGCATCATGAACAGCTTCACGGCGATCGCGGGGATGCAGAACACCAACCTGGCCGTCGTCGCCCCCGGCATCGCGGAGGCGCTGTTCGCCACCGCCATCGGCCTGATCGCCGCCATCCCCGCCACCGTCGCCTACAACAGCCTCTCGACCGAGCTCGGCCGCTTCGGCGGGCGGCTGGAAGGCTTCGCGGCGGAATTCTCTGCCATCCTGTCGCGCCAGACCGAATCGGTCGCGACCGAGCCCGCCCGCGCACCCCGCGCCACCGCCGCGGCGGGGGACTGACCGCCATGGCCGGCGCGCTGATGGGCCGCAAGGGCCCGCGCGGGCGCTACCGCCCGATGAGCGAGATCAACGTGACGCCCTTCGTGGACGTCATGCTCGTGCTGCTGATCATCTTCATGGTGGCCGCCCCGCTGATGACCGTGGGCGTGCCGGTGGACCTGCCGCGCACCGCGGCGCGCGCGCTGAACCAGGAACAGGAACCGCTGACCATCAGCGTCAACGCCGAAGGCCGGATCTTCCTGCAGGAGACGGAAGTGGCGCTCGACGCGCTGGTGCCGCAGCTGCAGGCCATCCTGCGCAACCAGCCCGCGGACCAGCCGGAACGCCGCATCTTCGTCCGCGGCGACCGCGGGATCAGCTATGGCCGGGTGATGGAGGTGATGGGCACCGTGGCCTCGGCCGGCTTCACCCGCGTCGCGCTGCTGGCCGAGCAGCCGGCGGGCGGCGCCCGCCCGGCCCAGCCGGTGCCCGCCGCGCCGGCGCGGCCCGCCGCGACGCCGCCGGCGCGGCCCGCCGCGACGCCGCCGGCGCGCTGAGGACAGGGGCGACGCGGCTTGGCCGTCCTGGCTCTTCCCTTCGACGACGAGGACCGGCGGCTGCGCCGCTGGGCCGGGCTTTCGCTCGGCCTGCACGTGGCGCTGCTGCTGGCCGGGCTGCTCTACGGCTACGTCAGGCCGCTGCCGCCGCCGCTGGAAGTGCCGGTGACGGTGGAGTTCACCGCGCCCGTGCCGCCGCAGCAGGCGCGCGGCGAGCAGCCCTCGCCGGTTCCGGCGCCGCCCTCGCCCGTGCCCGCTCCGCGCGAGCCGACGCCGGTGCCCCCCGCGCCGCAGCCGTCCACCACCGCGCCGCCGCAGCCGACCCCGCCGCCGCCGCCCCCGCCGCCGGCGCCGACCGCCGTGGCCCCGCCGCTGCCCACCCC
>JAIYDD010000043.1 GCA_027487675.1 Acetobacteraceae bacterium
GCCCGAAGCTTGAATCAGAAATCAGCCCGCGCCGGAATCCCGATTCAACCTAAAGACAGCGTGCTCTAGCAGGCTGCGGGAATTCGCCGGCTGAAGAAGGCAGCGGGAAGGCGCTGCCCTCCCCCACCCACCCGCCAGGAAACTGAGTTTCCTGGACCTTCGCCAAGTTTAACGGGATATATCAATAACTAAGGGGAGGTGCAGGAACATCAGGTTCCTGCCTGGGTGCTCGAGGGGCAGAGCCCCTCGACCTTTCCCTTTGCTTCCCAAGGCGAATTTCCGCAGCCTGCTAGGACCGGCCCGATCGGGCGACCGGCGACCCGCGAAACCGGCCGAGGCGGCGCGGCCTGCCGCGGGCATGGCTTGGGCCGGCCATGCCCGTCCGCGCAGGTCCGCCCGCCCAAGCCGGCGGGCGCCGTCGCGCACCTGGCTTCGCCGCACCGGCGGCGGGCCCCGGCCGGCGGTCGTCGGTCGCGGGCCGGGACTTGCGCCCGAGGGCATCACGCCTGCGCGCGCCCTGCACGACACGCCCGCGGGTCGGCGACGCCGTGCGAAGGGTTCGCCCAAGGCGCCGCCCGGTCCAGGACGGGCCGGCGCCTGGGCCCCCGGGCGCTCAGGCCGGGCGCCGCTGGCGCAATCCCGCCAGCGCGAGGGCACCGAACCCCAGCAGCGCCGCCGTCATCGGCTCGGGCACCGGCAGTGGCGCGAAGTCCACCGTCAGCGCCGTCCAGCCATGCTTCGGGTCGAGCGGCTGGCTGTTGTCGGCCGTGATCGTCGTGCCGCCATCCGTCCAGGTCGCGCCGTTGCTGGTGAAGGCCACGGCGACGCGCGTCATCAGCCGCCCGTTGCCGTCGAGGGTGAAGGTGAAGTTGCCGGGTCGGCCCGCGGGCGCGCTGGCATCGGAATCCCGCTGCGGGTTGAACGCCGTCGTCACCCCGTCCGAGGTGAAGGTGCCGGCGGAGTAGTTGTACACGACGCGCGGGCTGGTCGTGTCGATCGTCAGGCTCAGCATGTCGGTCGCGACCACCGCGCCGGACCGGTCATAGCCCGTCCAGGTCACGCTGCCCGCCGTCGCGCGGGACGGGTTGTTGTCGCCGAAATCCAGCATGGTGATCGCGAAGCTGCGCGCGCCGATCCCGTCCGCGAAGCTGACGACCCAGTCGCTGAAGCCGCTGTTGCGGTTGGCCGAGCCGAGCGCGAGGAAGTCGCCGAACCCGCCCTTCGGCCCGACCCCGCCATGGATCACGGTCGTGTTGCCGGCCAGCGGGTCGGACGGCGCCGGGAAGTAGCTGCCCTGCGACGCATAGACGCTCTGCGACGGGCTGCCGTTGAGCAGCGTGTTGGGCATGTTCTGCCCGGTCACGATGCGCACGCCGCGGCCGCGCGCGGCGTCGAGCGAAAGCCGCGCATCCACCGCGCCCGGCCCCTCGATGCTCGCGCCGGAAGGGAGGGTGGTGAAGTCGATCACCACCGGCGCCGCCGCGGCGGGCAGGGCCAGGACGAGGGCGGGAAGGGCAGCCATCAGGCCAGCGCGCATGGGGACGGCTCCGGTCACCGGTTTTCGGGATGCGCGGGACATACCACGGAACGATCGGGCGGAGATATCTATTTGGAGCGCGATCTCCAGAAAAAAGACGCAACCTTGGTGGCCGGCGCGCCGGGACGGGTCAGCGGCCGGGGCCCGCGGCCATCGCAGCCGGGGCGTCCGGCCCTACCACCGCCGCACCGGCCCGCAATCCAGGTGCACGAACCCGTCGCGGCGATACAACCCGACCCCGCCCAGTTGCAGGTCCGCGGCCACCCGTGCCAGCCCGATGCCGATCCGCCCCGGCAGCCGGCAATCCGCCGCCATGCCCGACATGTGCAGCGACACGGTGGAGACCCGGCGGCTCTGCCGTGCCCGGGCGGCGTTGGTCTCCGGCGTGCGGTAGCCGCTGATCACCTCATAGGCCTCGTCGCTGTCCAGGCGCTGCGCCACCTCCGCCATCAGGTCGAACAGCCGCGGGTCCATCGGCGTCGGCTCCGCCGCCGAGAGGTCGCGGAACACCCAGTCGAGCTGGCGCAGCGCCTCCCGGTCGTAGCGGCCGTCGCGCCAGTAGACGCCGTCGAAGCTGTCCTCGGTGAAGTTGCGCCGCACCTTCAGCGACCGGGTCGAGGCCTGGGCCAGCGCGGGCGGGGCGAAGGCCGCGGCCGCCACGCCCGCCGCCGCCGCCAGCAGCCCGCGGCGCCGCACGCCAGCCGAGGGCGCCACCGCCTCTCCCTCGTCGCCGCAACAGGGGCAGACCGCGCCATGGCCGAAGATGCGCGCCATCAACCGATCCTTCCGATGCCTGCCACATGGGCGTCCCGCGCGGCCGCCACCCGCGGGTCCCGCGGGGCCGCCATCGCCCGGGCATGGGCGGCGTCCAGCCCATAGATGTCGGGCCGAAGCCGAAGCCGCCCGCCCGCTTCGGGCAGGGTGGTGCGATAGGCCAGCGACACCGGCAGCGGCACGCGCAGCATCACGGCACTGGTCGCCCGCGCATCCAGCGCCCGCTGCGCGCGATCCATGTCCCAGCCCGGCGTCCCGTCCAGCAGCAGCGCCATCAGCTCCATCGGGCGTTCCAGCCGGATGCAGCCGGAGGAGAAGGCGCGGTCCGCCCGGCGGAACAGGTGCCGCTCCGGCGTGTCGTGCATGAAGATGTCGTCGCGGTTCGGCATGATGAACTTGATGCGGCCGAGGGCATTCGCATCGCCGGCATCCTGGCGGACGACGAAGGGGAAGCGCTCGGCGCTCACGCGGCTCCAGTCCACGCTGCGCGGATCGATCTCCACGCGTTCGCCGCCCACGGACTGGAACAGGCGGAAGCCGCGCTCGACCATGGCCTGGGGATCGCGCCGGAAGCGCGGCAGCAGGTCCTCCCGCGCGTTGCGCTCCGGCACGCCCCAGGGCGGGTTGAACTGGATCGCGGTCATGCGCACGCGCAGCATCGGCGTCGCGCGGTCGGGGCGGCCGACGACAGCGGCCATGGACAGCAACTCCCGGCCGCCTTCGAGGACCGCCAGGCGGTAGTCGGGGATGTTGACCTCGATCCGCCGCTCCGCGCCGCCCGGCGCCAGGCCGCGCCGCATGTCGAGCGCGGCCCGCAGCTGGTCGATCCGCGCCTCCACCGGCCGGTTCAGCAGGCCGAGCGAGATGCGCCCGACCCGGCCATCCACCTCCACCCCCTGGAGCGCCTGCCAGCGCCGCACCGCGGCTTCCAGCGCGGGGTCGTAGAGCGCGCCGGCGTCGCGGCTGGCCGCGAGCACCGGGTCCTCGGCCGCCAGGCGGGCGCGGAGGGGGGGGATGCGGGCGGGGTCGGTGCTGCCGGGCTCGATTGTCGCCTCGCCCGGGATGACGGGCAGCGCGCCGAGCCTCGCCAGCGCCTTCAGCCGTGCCAGCTCCGCCTTCAGCACCGGCGCGCCCTCCGGCAGCAGGGCGGCGCGGTCGATCACCGTCGCGGGATCGGCGGCGGCGGCGAGTTCGGCCAGCCAGCGATCAGGCCGGGCGGCGGCCGGGTCGCGGCGGATGTCGGGGCGGCCCGGCAGCTCCCGCACCCGGCCGAGCACCAGGTCGGACAGCGCGGCGGCGGCGGCGCGCTGCAGCGCTGCCCCGGTGCCGGCGGGGTCGGCCAGTAGCGAAGCGGCGTCCGGGATGGCGTAGTGGCCGGGATCGAGCCCGTCCTGGTCGAGCCGCGCCAGCCGGTCGCGCAGCCGCAGCGCCGCCATCGGGTCGGCGGCGCGTGCACCGCCCGGCAGGGCGGCGGCCGCGAAGGCGGCGGCGAGCAGGGTGCGTCGGGCCGTCGTCATGCGGCCAGATACCCACCCCAACGCCGGCTTGCCAAGGGCGCGCGGCGTCACGCCGGCCGGCGCCGGAAATAGTGCCCCCGCCAGCCATGGGCTTGCGGGGGCGCCGGTTTCTACACGGGCATCAAGGTCTACCGCCCCTTGCGGGGCCCCGCTGCCGCCGCCGTCGCAAGGACGGATCGTCCGGGTGTGGCGTCGGCGCTTGACGCGGCGTGAGCCGGACGAGCCAGCAGAATGGGGCCGCGCCCCCTCAGCGCCCGCCGCTGACCGGCAGGATCGCCCCGGTGACATAGGACGCGCCGTCGGACAGCAGCCACAGCACCGCCTCTGCCACCTCCTCGGCGCTGCCCAGGCGCTTCATCGGCACCATCGGCACGATGCGCCCGATCCGCTCCGGGATGCCGGCGGCGGCGTGGATGTCGGTGTCGATCATGCCCGGCGCCACCGTGTTCACGCGCACGCCATCCGCCGCCAGTTCGTTCGCCAGCCCCACCGCCAGAGTGTGCACCGCCGCCTTGCTGGCGGCGTAGTGGATGAATTCGAAGGCCGAGCCGATCTCGGCGGCGCGGGAGCCGATGCAGACGATCGCCCCGCCCCGGCCGCCGCGGGAGGTCGCCATCCGCCGCGCCGCTTCCCGGCAGGCGGCCGCCAGGCCCAGCACGTTGACGCGGAACACCTTTTCCCAGGTGGCGTCGGAGGAGGACAGGAAGTCGGAGGCCGGCCCAGTGACGCCGGCATTCGCCACCAGCCCGTCCAGCCGGCCGAAGCGCGCCTCGAAGGCGGCGAAGGCGTGAGCGGTGCCGGAAGGGTCGCCGGCATCGGCCTGCACCAGTTCCACCGCGGCGCCGGCCTCCCGGCACGCCTCCGCGGTGGCCTCCGCCGCGGCGACGTCGCTGCCCCAGGTCAGCCCGAGGTCGAAGCCCCGCGCCGCCGCCAGCCGTGCCACCGCCGCCCCGATCCCGCGTCCCGCGCCGGTGACCACCAGGACCTTGCGCATCCGCCCCTCCCCCTTTTGCGGCGACGAGCGTGGCATGGCCGGCGCCGGACACAAGGCCGCGGGGCGGCACGGCCGGGCGCGCGCGCCGGCCATCCTCCGTGTCGCGGGCGGCCTGCCGCCGCTCCGGCCGCCGGACGCTGGCGCGGGCCTATCCCGCCGCCGGCATCGCCTTGCCGCCGACCAGGCGCAGGATGCGGGTCGGGCGCTCCACGCCGATCAGGCGGTGGACGATCAGGATCACCGTCCGCCCCGCCGTCGCCTCGCCCAGCGTTTCCAGGAAGGCGCGCTCCGTCTCGGGGTCGAGGCCCGCCGCCGGCTCGTCCAGGATCAGCACCGGCGCGGCGGAAAGCAGCGCGCGGGCCAGCGCCAGCCGCCGCGCCTGCCCGCCGGAGAAGCGCGCGCCGGCCTCCCCGCAGCGGGTCGCCAAGCCCTCGGGCAGGCTGCGCACCAGCGCGCCGATGCCGGCATCGTCCAGCGCCCGCCACAGCGCGGCCTGCTCGGCCTGCGGCGCGGCCAGGCGGAGGTTCGCCTCGATGCTGTCGTCGAACAGGCGGGCATCCTGGGTCAGGCAGGCGATGCGGCTGCGCACCAGGTCGGCGGGCAGCGAAGCCAGGTCGACGCCGCCCAGCTGGATTCGCCCGCCCTGTGGCGCGGCGAGCTTCAGCAGCAGCGCGGCCAGCGTGGATTTCCCGATCCCCGACGGGCCGAGCAGCGCCAGCCGCGCGCCTTCCGGCACATCGAGGTCGAGCCCGTCGAAGACCGCCGGCCGGTCGGGCGCCCAGGCGAAGCGCAGGCCCGAGATGCGGATGCCGTGGCCGGCCGGCGCGGCGGCCGGACTGGCGGGCTCGGCGACCGGGGCGGGGGTGTCGGCGGCCTCGAACAGCCGGCGAGCGGAGGCGCCGGCCGCGGCCAGCGCGGCGCCGGCACGGGGCAGCAGGCCGAAGGCCTCGGCCGCGGCGATGGCCAGGAACAGGCCGAGGACCGCGGCGGCGACGCCGGCCTGGCCGCTCGCCAGCCCATAGGCCAGCGCGCCGAGCATCGCGGCCTGGGTCAGCACCGCCCCCGCCGCCCCGCCCCAGGCGCCGCGCCGGGCCAGGGTCCGCTGCGCGGCGGCGAGCGACGCATGCTCGGACGCGACGCGGCGGATGGCGGCAGCCTCGGCATTGGCGGCCAGCGTGTCCTCGGCGCCGGTCAGCGGATCGACCACGGCGGCGCGCAGCGACCCCTGCGCGTCGGCGACCCGACGGCCGGCCTCGGCGGCGCCGGGGGCCAGCAGGGGCGGCAGCAGCAGGGCGAGCGCCAGCGGCAGGGCGACCAGCGCGGCGAGGACCGGGGAGGCAGCACCCAGCACCAGCGCGATCGCCACCACCAGCGACAGGGCCGCAACGGCCGGGACGATGGCGCCGAGATAGACCCGGTCCAGCGCATCGATGTCGGAGACCAGCCGGCCGAGCAGGTCGCCGGTGCGCCGGAACCCGACCCCGGCCGGCAGGCGCTCCGCCAGGCGGCGGAAGAACCAGACCCGGGTGTCGGCCAGGGCGCGGAAGGTGGCGGCGTGGGTGACCAGCCGTTCCAGGTAGCGCGCCACCGGGCGCAGCGCTGCGACGGGGCGCAGCCAGAGCAGCGCGGCGGCGCCGCCGGCGAACAGCGCGCCCTCGGTCAGGCCTTCCGCCACCGCGCCGCCGGCGAGGCCAAGCAGCGCAATGCCGGCCAGGGCGGCGATGCAGGCTGAGAGGATGCCGGCCAGCAGCCACCAGAGACGGCTCCGCCATAATGCCAGGACGCGGAGGATGTCGCGGCGCATGCGGGCTACGCTCGTGGCCCGAGAGGGGCTCCGCCCCTCTCGTACTCTCCCCGCCAAGGGCCGGAAGGCCCTTGTTGGTGTGGACGGCCCCACGGCATCTTGTGCCACGGTTGGGTTGTCGAGACACCAACCAGGAGCCGTCCGCGATGGAGCTTAAGCGCATAGCGATCGACACGTCCAAGTTCGTGTTCACGCTGCACGGCGTGGATGCGGCGGGAGAGGTGCGGCTGCGGCGGGAGTTGCCGCGCGGGAAGCTGCTGGAGTTCTTCGGCAAGCTGCCGCCGACGGAGGTGGCGCTCGAGGCCTGCGGTGGCTCGCATCACTGGGGTCGGGAGCTGGAGCGGCTGGGGCACCGGGTGCGGCTGATCCCGGCGCAATACGTGAAGCCCTTCGTCAAGCGTGGGAAGAACGACCGCAACGACGCCGCTGCGATCTGCGAGGCGGCGGCCCGACCCGGGCTGCGCCCGGTGCCGGTGAAGTCGGCCGAGACGCAGGCGGGGCTGCTGGTGCTGCGGACGCGGGAGCTGCTGGTGGACCAGCGGACCCAGGCGGTGAACGCGCTGCGCGGGCATGCGGCGGAGTTCGGGCTGGTGGCGGCGAAGGGGCTGGCGCGGGTGGAGCCGCTGCTGGAGGCGGTGGCAGCCGCCGGGTTGCCGGCGCCGGCGCCGGAGATGCTGGCGCTGCTGGGGGCGCGGATCGAGGAGCTGGATGCGCAGATCGCCGCGCTCGATGAGCGGCTGCGGGAGATGCACAAGGCGAACCCGGCGAGCCAGCGCCTGGCCACCATCCCGGGCGTCGGGCCGCTGACGGCGCTGACGCTGGCCTTGACGATCGACCCAGAGGACTACGCCTCCGGGCGGCACCTGGCGGCGGCGATCGGGCTGACGCCACGGGAGCATTCGACGGCGGGTCGGCAGCGCCTGGGCGGCATCAGCCGGGCCGGCGACGAGCGGCTGCGACGGCTGCTGGTGACCGGGGCGATGGCGGTGGTGAGGTTTGCCAGGCCGGGCTCGAAGTCGGCCTCGCCCTGGCTGCTGGGATTGCTGGAGCGCAAGCCGCGCAAGCTCGCTGCGGTGGCTCTGGCCAACAAGATGGCCCGGATCGCCTGGGCCGTGATGTCGCGTGGGGAGGTCTACCGCCGGCCAAGCCCGGCCGTCGCCTGACCGCCCGCGCGGCGACGCCACCGGGTGCATGAGTGCCAAGGAGAGAGATGCTGATCGGTCGAGCCGACGCAGGGGAAAGCCCGTGGGTTCCAACGGCCAACCAAGGTCGTCCCCTTGTTTGGGACCTCTGCGCGGATGCCATCTGGGCCAGCGGACATGTGCCGCATCAACAGGCCGGACACATGACCGCAGTCGCACCGGGACGCACGCTCTCAACAAAGCATCTTGCATCCGGGGGGCCGTCCACACATGGATCCCGGTCATGGGATCGGCTCGACGGACTGATGCCGGTCCAGGGCGACAGCCCTGGTGGTGGTGGTGAGCAAACGCCGAAGGCGCTTGACGGGGGAGGCGAAGCGTCTCCCCGGGCCATTGGGCGCTGGCTTGGCCTCGGGACCGCCGCGGTTCGGACGCAGCAGGGGGGGGATCCGACCGCGACTTTTGCCACTTTGGCACTGTGACGCTGAGCGCACTTTATTTTCGCTCTTCCGGGCCCCTGCGCCGGATCGGCAGCCCATGGCGGCCGGATGCCTCTTTTCGAATCAACGGCATCTCCGCTCGTTCACTGTGTCACTTTGGTTTTTTGTCACTTTGGCAAATTCGGCGGCCTTTTCGGCCGCGACCGGCTGGCTTGGGCTTTGCGGGGCACGCTGGCGGATGCACGGGTTCAAGGAGCGAGTTCACTTTATGTTCCAGGACGCGCCCAAAGTCCAGCACCAAGGCCAGCGCACCCGCCGGGCCAGGGCCGCGGCGGCGCGACGCCGCGCCCGCCTCAGTTCCCGAAGAAGCGCTGCATGCGGAGCAGGATGTCCGGCAGGGAAAGCCCGCCCTGGGCGCTCGCCGCCGGGCCGCTGCCTTCCGGCACGCGCGCCCGGTAGCGGGCCAGGGCGTCGCGCGTGCGCTCCAGCCGCAGCTCCACCGGCTCGGCGCCGGATGCGCCGCCGCCGAAGCCCATCATCCGCACCAGCACGCTGCCGGCCGAGGCCAGTTCCTGCTCGGCGCGCGCCAGGTCCTCGGCCTTGGGCGCGCAGACCAGGGAGCGGCCTTCCAGCCCGCAGGGCATGTCGTAGTGGCGGTTGGGCGGGAAGCGCAGCTGGGCGGTGCCGGTCAGCGCCAGCAATCCGCGCTGAGCGCCGTCCAGCGACAGGTCGCGCGCCGTGACCACCGGCACCAGCCGCCCGCCGCGATCCTGGGCTTCCAGCAGCAGCGACGAACCGGAAGCCCCCTGCGCGCGCTCGACCGGTTCGCGGTGGCGCAGCTGGCACTCGGCGCGGTCGGTCATCCGGTCGGCGACGCAGGACAGGCGCCAGCTGCCGATCTCCTCGGGCGGGATGGCGGCGGGCGTCTGGGTCTGGCCGAGCGCCGGCGCGGCGGCCAGCAGCAGCGCCAGCGCGACGGCCGGGGTTTTCGCGCGGGTCGTCGCGCGGGTTGTCGCGCGGAGGTAGGCGGGGGCGGTTGCTGTGCGGGTCATGGCGGCCGGAAGATAGGCAGCGGGGAGGGTCGCTTCCATGACGATGGTGAGGCTTCCGGATGGCGTGAGCGTGCCGGCCCTCGGCCAGGGCACCTGGCACATGGGGGAACGCGGCGCGGACCGGCGGGCGGAGGCGGCGGCGCTGCGGCTCGGCCTCGACCTCGGCCTGACGCTGATCGACACCGCCGAGATGTATGCCGAGGGCGGCGCCGAGGAGGTGGTGGCGGACGCCATCGCCGGCCGCCGCGACGAGGTCTTCCTGGTCTCCAAGGTCTATCCGCACAACGCGTCGCGCACCAGGCTGCCGCGCGCGCTGGAAGCGTCGCTCAAGCGCCTGCGCACCGACCGTCTCGACCTCTACCTGCTGCACTGGCGCGGGTCGGTGCCGCTGGCCGAGACGGTGGAGGCGATGGAGCGCGCGAAGGCGGACGGGAAGATCGCCCGCTGGGGCGTCAGCAACCTCGACCTGGACGAGGTGGAGGAACTCGGCCCCGCCCTGCCCGCCTGCGCCACCGACCAGGTGCTGTGGAACCTGGAGGCGCGCGGCGTGGAATACGACCTGCTGCCCTTCTGCGCCGCGCGCGGCATGCCGGTGATGGCCTATTCGCCGATCGGCCAAGGCGGCGCGCTGCTGCGCCACCGGGCGCTGGCCGCCGTCGCGGCCCGCCACGGCGCGACGCCCGCCCAGGTGGCGCTGGCCTTCGTGCTGGGGCGGCCCGGGGTGATCGCCATCCCCAAGGCGGCCGATCCCGCGCATCTGCGCCAGAACGCCGCGGCGCGCGACCTTCGGCTGGCGGCGCAGGACCTCGCCGCGCTCGACGCCGCCTTCCCGCCGCCGCGGCGCAAGCGGCCGCTCGCCATGATCTGAGCCCTGGGACCGCCCCGCCCTTCGGCCTATATTCGGCGGAGGAGGCCCCATGAAGGACCCGAACGCCAACATCGCCGCCTTCAGCACCTTCCTCAAGACGCTGAACCGCGCGCAGCCGGGGCCGACGCCGCTCGGCGCGCCCGGCGCCGGCACGACGGGGGTGGGCACCACGGCGGGCGGCGCCGCCGCGCCCGCCGCCCCGGCCGACCCGGCGGCCGCGCTGCTGTCCCTGCTCGCCGAGGGGCCGCGTTCCCTGGCCGACCTGCTGGCCGCCACCGGCAAGGGGCCGGGCGAGCTGATCGACGCCATCCGCCCGCTGGAGGAATACCGCCTGCTGAAGCGGGTGGACCGCGAGGACGAGCTGGCCTTCGAGCTGACCGCCGGCGGCCGCAACCTCATCCAGGCGGCGCGCTGAGGCCATGGCGGCGGGTGCCTTCCTCGCCGCCGCCGCCATCGGTGGCGTGGTGGGCTGGACCGAGCTCGCCCAGCGCTACAAGGACCGCCCGACCGGCCCGCTGCGCACCGCGCCGGGCTTCATCTACATCCTGGTCAATGCGCTGGCCTCGATGGGCGCGCTGGCCTTCATCCGCTACCTCGAACTGCCTTCCGGCCAGGGGCTTCCGCAGGCGGTGGCGCAGATCCTGCTGGCCGGCGCGGCGGCCATGGCCTTCTTCCGCAGCGCCTTCTTCACGATGCGGGTGGGGGAGACGGACCTGCCGCTCGGCCCCGCGCTGCTGCTGCAGGTCATCCTGAACGCCGCCGACCGGTCCTATGACCGGCAGCGCGCCGCCGAACGCAGCGCCGCCGTCACCCGCATCATGAAGGGCGTGTCCTTCGAACGCGCCAAGGGCTCGCTCTCCGCCTACTGCCTCAAGCTGATGCAGAACGTCACGGAGGAGGAGGCGAAGTGGCTCGGCGAGGCGATCGAGGAGCTCTACAACGACAAGTCGATGGGCCCGCGCAGCAAGAGCCACAATCTCGGCCTGCTGCTGCTGACGCTGGTCGGCGAAAGCACGCTGGAGACGGCGGTGAAGGACCTCGGCGGGCTGATCCTGATGCCGAACGACGCCGACCTCCGCCTGCTGGGGGAGGCGAAGGCGATCGCGCCGGCCGATGCACGGCGGCTGCTGTTCCTCTGCCGCTTCCTGCACCCGGAGGCGAAGCAGGACGGGGTGGAGCAGGAGCTGGCGGACATCCTGGCCGCGACCGATCCCGACCCGGTGAAGGTGCTGGCCCTGCTGGCCGCGCTGCGGCGCGCCTTCGGATCGGACGTGCTCGAAGCCGCGCTGCGGAAGCGGGCGGAGGCGGGGTAGGTTGCCGGCCGGCGTCAATTGACGTTGCAACGCGCCTCGGCTGACGCCATGTTGGCCGGCAAGGAGGCCCGACCATGGCCAGCGCCGTGTTCCACCCGCGTCCTGCCCCACCCCCCGCCCCGCCGCAGACCTTCGCCCGCGCCGAGGACCGGGCGCGGCTGACGCCTTCCTCCCTGGTCGCGCTGCGCGCGCTGGCGCAGGCCTGGGGGCTGACCGGGCCGGAAGCCGCGGTGCTGCTCGGCGTCTCCGAAAGCAGCTGGGACCGGATCAAGGCCGGCACCTGGCGCGGCGTCCTCTCGCAGGACCAGATGATGCGCGTCTCGGCCCTGATCGGCAGCTTCAAGGCGCTGCACCTGCTGTTCGCGGACGACATGGCGGATCGCTGGGTGCGCCTGCGCAACAGCGGGCCGCTGTTCCGCAACCTCACCCCGCTGGAGGCGATGGCCGAGCGCGGCATCCCCGGCATGATCGAGATCCGCCAGCACCTGGACGCGCTGCGCGGCGGCCTCTGACCGCCGGATGGACCAGCCGGTCATCCGCCTGGCGGAGCCGCGCATCGTGCGCCTGGTCTCCACCGCGCGGCTGCGCGACCCGGTGCTGCACCTGCTGCTGCGCGATCCCGCGCTGGGCAGGCTGCCGCCGGACGCCCTCGCCGCCATGGCCGCCGACCTCGCCGAGATCGAGGGCGCGACCAGCGCCCGGCTGACGCTGGAGGAGGCCGCCGCGTCGCTGTTCCCGCGCGGCCGGCCGCACGCCAACTTCGTCAACGCCGCCTTCGCCTATGGGCGCCCGCGCGAGCCGAACCGCTTCAGCCCCGCCGGAAGCGGCGCCTGGTATGCGGCGCTGGCGGTGCAGACGGCGCTGGCCGAGGTGCGCTTCCACCTGACCCGCAGCCTGGAACAGGCCGGGTCCTTCCGCGCGACCATCGACTGGGCCGAGCTGTGGGCCAGCGCGGCGGGGGAATTCGCGGACCTGCGCGGCCTGCACCCGCCGCCCGACTGCCTGCACCCGGACCCGGCCATCGGCTACCCGGCCGGGAATGTCCTGGCGGAGCAGGCGCGGGCGGCGGGGCTGAACGGCATCGTCTATCCCAGCGCGCGGCATCCGGGCGGGACCTGCCTGGTGGCGCTGTGGCCGCATGCGGTGCAGTCGGTGGCGCAGGGCGCCGTGTGGCGCATGCGCTGGTCGGGCAGCCCGGAGCCCGCGGTCGAGCGCATCGCCGGCGCCCCGCGGGCTACCAGTAGCCCCGCATGATCTCCCGCGCCCAGGCGGGTTCGCGCACCTCGCCGCGCGGGTCGAAGCCGGTCATGTGCGGCTTGACGTCCAGCACCGGCGAGCCGTCCACCGCATCCAGTCCGCGCAGGCGCAGCACCAGCCCCGCGACGCCGAGCAGCCGGCAGGTGGTGACGCCCAGGCGGTTCGGCCGCGGCGACCCGCGCTGCGCCAGGATGCCGGTGCGCGGCCAGTCCGTCCGCCCGCGCGGATGGCGCGCGCCGCGCTCGACCTTCGCGGGGTCCAGCCGGTCGAAGACGAAGACCACGACGACATGGCTGAAGGCATCCAGGCCGAGCGCGGCATCGGGGCCGAGCTGCGCGGGGTCCAGCACGATCTCCGCCTCGACGGCGCCCCAGGCGTCGTCGGTCGGCTCGGCGCGGCCGCCGCGGACATGGCCGATCGGGACGAGGGTGAACCCGCCGGGGGAGGGAGCCGTCATGCGGCGCGCACCGCGCGCCGAGCGCCCGAACGGGCGCCGCCACGCATGTGGCGAGCCAAGCGGCCGGAGGCCGTGCCCGGCGCCTGAGGGCACGGCAAATGCCTCACTGGAAGATCGGCACGTCGGGCGGCGGCGGCGGCGGGGGCACGTCGATGACGACGGTCGCCGGGTCCACTTTCGGCCCGCGGTCCAGGAACCAGGTGACGCTCTGCGGCCAGGCGATGACGATCGCCACCAGCACCAACTGCAGGCCGAGCCAGGGAATGGCGCCGAGATAGATGTCCTTGGTCAGCACTTCCTTCGGCGCGATGCCGCGCAGGTAGAACAGCGCGAAGCCGAAGGGCGGGTGCATGAAGCTGGTCTGCAGGTTGATGCAGATCAGCACGCCGAACCAGACGAGGTCGATGCCGAGGTTCTTCGCCACCGGCGCCAGCAGCGGGATGACGATGAAGGCGATCTCGAAGAAGTCGAGGAAGAAGGCCAGCAGGAAGATGAAGATGTTGACGAAGATCAGGAAGCCGGTGGCGCCGCCGGGGATGTAGCTGAGCAGGTGCTCGATCCAGATGCCGCCATCGACGCCCTGGAAGACCAGGCTGAACACGGTCGCGCCGATCAGGATGTAGATCACCATCGCGGTGATGCGCATGGTGCTGCCCATCGCCTGGCGCACCAGCGTCCATTGCAGGCGGCGGTTCACCGCCGCCAGCACCACCGCGCCGACGACGCCCATCGCGCCGGCTTCCGTCGGCGTGGCCAGCCCCATGAAGATCGTGCCGAGCACCATGAAGATCAGCACGACGGAGGGCACCATGCCCTTCAGCACGCGCCACCACAGCCGCCAGTCGCGCGGCGCCAGCGCCTCGTCCGGCAGCGGCGGCACCTTGTGCGGCTGGAAGATGCTGACCAGCCAGATGAACAGGATGAACAGCCCGACTTGCAGGAAGGACGGGCCGATGGCGCCGGCATACATGTCGCCGACGCTCTGGCCGAGCTGGTCGCCGAGCACGATCAGCACCAGGCTGGGCGGGATCACCTGCGTGATGGTGCCGGACGCCGCGATCACGCCGGTGGCGATGCGCATGTCGTAGCCGTAGCGCATCATGATCGGCAGGCTGATCATGCCCATCGCGATGACCGATGCCGCGACGGTGCCGGTGATGGCGCCGAGGATCGCGCCCACGATGATCACCGCATAGGCCAGCCCGCCGGGGATCTTGCCGAACAGCTGGCCGGTGCCTTCCAGCAGGTCCTCCGCCAGGCCGCAGCGTTCCAGGATGGCGCCCATCAGCGTGAAGAAGGGGATCGCCAGCAGCAGGTCGTTCGACAGGATGTTGAAGACGCGCAGCGGCAGGTTGAACAGCCAGGCTTCCGGGAACAGGCCGAGCTCGATGGAGACGAAGCCGAAGGCCAGCCCGACCGCGGCCAGCGAGAAGGCGGCCGGGAAGCCGAACAGCAGGAACAGGATCAGCCCGCCGAACATCAGCGGCGGCATCAGATCCTCGGACGGGAGGCCGAGCAGCGTCATTGCTCGGGCCGGTGGTAGGAGGCGTGCAGGCGATGCGCCGGCAGCGGGATGCCGCGCAGCAGCGCGATGCGCTTGATCAGCTCCGACAGGCCCTGCGCGGTGATCAGCGCGAAGCCCACCGGCAGCAGCAGCTTGGCCGGCCAGCGCAGCAGCCCGCCGGGGGAGGAGGAGGTCTCGTTGCGCATCCAGCTGTCGAGGAAGAAGGGCCAGGTCATCCAGGCCAGCAGCGCCATCGCCGGCAGCAGGAACAGCCCGATGCCGATCACGTCCACCCAGATCCGCGCGCGTTCGGGCAGCGCGCCATAGACGAGATCGACGCGCACATGCTCGTTGCGAAACAGCGTGTAGCTGGCGCCGAGCATCACCACGCCGGCGAAGAGATACCACTGCGCCTCGAGCCAGGCGTTGGAGCCCTGGGAGAAGCCGTAGCGCAGGAAGGCATTGCCGGCGCTGACCGCGCAGGCGGCCAGCACCAGCCAGTCGGCGACGCGGCCGAGCGCCGCGTTCAGCGCATCCACGGCCCGGCTGAAGGCGAGCAGCGGGGCCATGGCCCTTGGCGTCTCTCCCGGTTGAGGTTGGGCGCCATCTAGCCGTCACGCACCATGATGGGAAGCGGCGTGACGGGGCTTTCACCACGCGGCCCCTTCTGCCGGCGGCCGGTGCTGCTATCGTCCCCGGCCGTGGCGACCCGACCGAAACGGCCGTGCTGACGGCGCTGACCGCGCTGCTCGGCGGCCTGATCCTGCTTGCGCTGCTGGCGGTGCCGCTGGCGCGGCTGGGCGTGGGCGCCAGGATCGTGCATGGCGGGTGCCTGCTTGCCTGCCTCGGTTTCGCCGCGATCGCGCTGGCCGCGCTGGCGGGCGCCGAGGCCGCGCCGGCGCCGCTGCCGCTCGGCCCGCCCTGGGGGCCGATGTGGCTGGGCCTCGATGCGCTCTCCGCCTGGTTCCTGCTGCTGGTCGGGCTGACCGGCGCCTGTTCGGCGCTGTTCGCGCTGGGCCGTGGCGGGGACCACCCGCCGCGGGTGCTGGCGGCCTTCCCGCTGTTCCTGGCCGGCATGGCGCTGACCCTGCTGGCCGCCGACGCGCTGACCCTGCTGCTGGGGTTCGAGGCGATGTCGCTGGCGTCCTGGGCGCTGGTCGCAGCCGACCACGACCGGGAGGAGAACCGGCGCGCCGCGCGGCTTTACCTCGTCTTTGCCGCCTTCGGCGCGGCCTGCCTGGTCCCCGCCATCGGGCTGATGGCCGGCGCAAGCGGGGACCTCGCCTTCGCCGCGCTGCGGGAGGCGCCGCCGCAGGGCTGGCGGGCGGCGCTGGTCCTGGCGCTGGTCGTCGCCGGCGCCGGGTCCAAGGCGGGCCTCGTCCCGCTGCATGGCTGGCTGCCGCTGGCGCATCCGGCCGCACCCAGCCATGTCTCGGCGCTGATGTCGGGGGCGATGACCAAGGTCGCGCTCTACGTCGTCGCGCGGCTGCTGCTGGACCTGGCGGGCCCGGCGCAGCCGCTGTGGTGGGGCTTGCCGCTGCTGGTGCTGGGGGCGGCGTCGGCCGTGCTCGGCGCGCTGCGCGCGAACCTGGAGGAGGAGGGCAAGACGCTGCTCGCCTGCTCCACCATCGAGAATGTCGGGCTGATCGCCATCGGCCTTGGCCTCGCGGCCTGTTTCCGCGCGGCCGATCTCGGCCCGCTCGCGGCGGTGGCGGCCGGCGGGGCGCTGCTGCACGCCATGAACCACGCGCTGTTCAAGACGCTGCTGTTCCTCGGCATGGGGGAGGTCGGGCATGGCGCGGCGACGCGGCGGCTCGATCGGCTGGGGGGCCTGGTGCATGTGATGCCCTGGACGGCGGGCTGCATGCTGGTGGGCGCGCTGGCGGCGGCCAGCCTGCCGCCGCTGTCGGGCTTCGCCGGGGAATGGCTGCTGCTGCAGGCGCTGCTGGCGGCCTGGCGGGTGGGCGAGCTCGGCTTCCAGGTGCTGGCGGTGGCGCTGGCGGCACTCGCCGCGCTGGCCGCGGCGCTGGCGGCGGCGGCGATGGTGCGGATGTTCGGCCTGGTCTTCCTCGGCCGCTTCCGGGCGCCGCGCACGGCGGGCGCGCAGGACGGGCCGCTCGCCGCGCGGCTGTCCCTGCTGCTGCCGGCGGGGCTGACGGTGCTGTTCGGCCTGATCCCCGGCCCGATGCTGGCGCTGGCCGAGGGCGCGCTGCGCATCCTGGCGCGCGCCGACATGGCCGGGCGGGCCGGGCCGGTGGTGCTGCGGCTGGGCGACGGTGCGGCGGCCTACCTGCCGGCGCTGGTCGCGCTGCTGCTGCTGGCCTGCGGCGGCGCGGTGTGGTGGCTGGTGCGGCGCCGCAGCCCGGCCGGCGTGGCGCATGGGCCGGCCTGGGATTGCGGCTTCGCCGCGGCGCCGCCGCACCTGCCCTTCGGCGACCCGCTGACCCAGCCTTCCCCGGCCGGGCTCGGCCAGCCCTTGCGGCGGATGCTGGGCGCGCCGCTGCTGGGCGCGACCGAGGCGGTGCACATGCCGCCCCCCGGCGATCCGTCCCCCGCCCGGCTGGCGGCCGGCTTCCGCGACCCGTCCTTCGCCCTGCTGCTGGCGCCGCTGGACCGGCTGCGCGATGCGGTGGTGGCGCAGGCCGAGCGGCTGCGCGGCCTGTCCATCCGCCAGGCGCTGATGCTGCCCTTCGCGACGCTGGTCGGGCTGCTGGCGCTGATCGCCTGGCTGGAGGGCGGGCGGTGACGGCGCTGGCTGCCGTGATCACGCAACTGCTGCACCTCGCCTTGGTGCTGGCCGCCGCGCCGCTGGTGGTGGGCGGGGTGCGCTGGCTGAAGGCGCGCATGATGGGCCGCCGCGGCCCGCACCCGCTGCAGCCGCTGCGCGACCTGTCCAAGCTGCTGTCGAAGCGCCCGGTGCTGGCCGAGAACGCCAGCTGGATCAGCCGTGCCGCGCCCTATGCGGCGGCGGGGACGGCGGTGGCGGCGGTGGCGCTGGTGCCCTCCTTCGCGCGGGGGATGGCCTTCGCGCCGCTCGGCGACCTGCTGCTGATCGCCGGGCTGCTGGCGGCGGGGCGCGTGGCGATGGCGCTGGCGGGGCTCGATGTCGGCACCGCCTTCGGCGGGCTGGGCGCGGCACGGGAGATGTCGTTTGCCGCCTTCGCCGAGCCCGCGCTGCTGGTCGCGGTGCTGTCGGTGGCGATCCTGGCCGGGACCACCGGCCTCGATGCCGCGGCCGCGCTGTTCCAGGACGGCGCGCTCGGCCTGCGCGTCTCGCTCGCGCTCGCGCTGATCGCGCTGCTGGCGGTGGCGGTGGCGGAGAACGCGCGCATCCCGGTGGACAACCCGGCGACGCATCTCGAGCTGACCATGGTGCATGAGGCGATGATCCTCGAAGCCTCCGGCCGGCATCTCGCGCTGTGGGAAGCCGCGGCGGCGCTGCGGCTGACGCTGTGGCTGGCGCTGCTGGCGGCGCTGTTCGTGCCCTTCGGCACTGCGCCCGCGGGCTTCGCGCCTTTGGCCTGGGCGGTGGGCGTGCTCGCCTGGGTCGCGAAGATGGCCGCGCTGTGCCTGGCGCTGGCGGCCTTCGAAAGCGCGATCGCCAAGATGCGCGTCTTCCGCGTGCCGGAATTCCTGGGCGTCGCGCTGCTGCTCGGCGTGCTGGGCGCGATCCTGCTCTTCGTCTCGACGAGGCTGGCGTGATGCGGGCCGCCGCAGCTGCGTCAGGCCGACGGCGCGCCGCCGGCATGACCCGTCCGGGGGCATGCGCGTGAACAGCTTCGGCACCCCCGCCTACGACGTCGCCCACCTGCTCGGCGGCGGCGTGCTGCTGATGTCCTTCCTGCTGCTCTACCAGCGGCGCATCGGCGGCGTGATCAACGCCTTCGCCGTGCAGGGCGCGCTGCTGGCGGCCGCCGCGGCGTGGCAGGGCTGGGTGCAGGGGGCGCCGGGCCTCTACGTCACGGCCGCCATCGCGTTTGCCGCCAAGGCGGTGCTGATCCCGATCGCGCTGCGCGTGCTCGTCGGGCGGCTCGGCCAGCATCGCGCGGTGGAGACGGCGCTCGGCGTCGGAGCCTCCCTGCTGGCCGCGATCCTGCTGGTGGGTCTGTCGGTGATGGTGGTGCTGCCGGTCACCGCGGGCAGCGCGACGCCGCTGGCGCGCGTCGACATGACGATCGCGCTGTCGGTCGTGCTGCTGGGGATGCTCGCGATGATCACGCGGCGCAACGCGATCAGCCAGGTGGTCGGGCTGCTGAGCCTGGAGAACGGGCTGATCCTCGGCGCCGTCGGCGTGGTGGGCATGCCGCTGGTGGTGGAGCTGTCCACCGCCGCGCTGGTGCTGGTGCTGGCCGTCGTCGCCGGCGTCGTCGTCTTCCAGATCCGGGAAAGGCTGGACACGCTGGACACCTCGATCCTGGATCGCCACGGGGGCGAGGCGTGACGGCGGCGCGGCGCGTCGTTGGCGCGAAGGCGGTGCGGCTGCGCCGGATGCTGGCCAGGCTGCGGCCGAAGCTGCGCGCAGTGGCCCGGGTGGAGGCTTTGCCTCCCCCCGTACCCCCCACCACCAGGGCTGCCGCCCTGGACCGGCACCAGCAAAAAGAACCAATAACCGAAAGGGGTTGTCAGGGGCCGCTGCCCCTGACCGGGGGTCGGACGCATGCGTCCGACGGGCGGCGCCCCTGCCGGAGCGCGAGGCGGAGCCTCGCCGAGGTCGTGCCACCGCGGGCAGCTCGGCCATGATGCCGCTGCCCTGGATCCTGGTCTTCCTGCCCTGGCTCGGCGCCGTGGCGCTGGCCGCCCTGCCGCCGCGCGGGCGCGGGCCGGCGATGCTGAACATCGCGGTCTCCGCCGTCTCCCTCGGCCTTGCGCTGGCGCTGCTGGGGCACCCGCATGGCGAGCAGGGCTGGACGCGGATCGACGCGCTGAACCTGCCCTTCCTGGCGGTCTCCGCGCTGGTCGGGCTGACCACCGCGGTGTTCTCCGCCGCGACCATGGCCGCCGAGCGCTTCGATGCGCTGCGCGCCCGCGCCTACCACGCCGCCTTCCAGGTCTTCATGGGCGCGCAGTTCCTGGCGCTGGCCGCCGACAACATGGGCGTGATGTGGGTGGCGATCGAGATCGCGACGCTGGCCTGCGTGCTGATGGTGGCAGCCCACGGCACGCCGGCGGCGGTGCAGGCGGCGTGGCGGTTCTTCATCCTCTGCGGTGTGGGCATCGCGCTCGCGCTGTTCGGGACGATCCTGCTGTATCTCGCGGCGCAGCCCGTGATCGGATCGGGCGATCCCGGCCTCTCCTGGGCGGCGCTGCGCGCGGTGGCGCAGCGCTGCGACGGCGGCGTGCTGAGCCTCGCCTTCGTCTTCCTGCTGGTGGGCTACGGCACCAAGGCGGGCCTCGTGCCGCTGCATGCCTGGCTGCCGGACGCGGAAGCCGAGGGGCCGCTGCCGATCTCCGCCGTTCTGTCGGGCCTGCTGCTGAACGCCGCGCTGCTGGCCGTGCTGCGGGCCGAGGCGATCGTCGGCGCGCATCCCGCCGCGCTGCCGGCGGGGCCTTTCCTGATGGGGCTCGGGCTGCTGTCGGTGCTGGTCGCGGCCTTCTCGCTCTGGCGGCGCGGCGATGCGCGGCGGCTTTTCGCCTGGTCCTCGATCGAGCATGTCGGCATCGCGGCCTTCGCCTTCGGGCTCGGCGGGGCGGCTGCGAATTTGGCGGGGATCGTGCACCTGCTCGGCCATTCCCTGGTGAAGAGCGCGGTGTTCTTCGCCGTCGGCGCGGCGGCGCAGCTGAAGGGCAGCCAGCGTATCGCCGATATCGGCGGGCTCGCGGCCAGCCACCCGGCGCTGGGCTGGGGGCTGGCGCTCGGCATCGCGGCGCTGGCGGGGATGCCGCCCTTCGCGCTGTTCGTCTCCGAATTCCGGCTGGTGGCGGAGGTGGCGGCGCGGCAGCCCTGGCTGATGCTGCCGCTCGGGCTCGGCCTGCTGGTGGCGGCGGCGGCGCTGGTGCGCGCGCTGCAACTGCTCTGCCTCGGCCCGCCGACGCCGGACCGGCCGGTGCCGGGCGCCTTCGAACTGCCGGGCGGGCTGGCCTGGGCCGTCGGCCCGGTCTGGCTGCACCTGGCGCTGGCCGCGGTGCTGGGCTTCGCCGCGCCGGCGGGTTTCGCCGCCCTGCTGGCGGAGGGGGCGCGGATCCTGGGATGAACGCCGCCACCCCTGCCTCCGACCTGATCCGCCGCGGCGCCCCGCAGGGCTGCCTGCCCTTCGAGCGGCACGGCCTGGCGCCGGCCGACTTCGCGAAGCTGCGCGGGGCGCTGGCGCTGGAGCCGACGCTGGCGCTGCTGTCGATGTGGGCCGAGCCGGGCTGCGTGCACGCCGCCTTCCTGGACGAAGGCGCGGCCGGCGGCCTGCTGCTGGCCAGCTGCCCGGCGCCCGAGGGCAGCTATCCCGCGCTGTCCCCGGCCCGCCCCGGCGCGGTGCGGTTCGAACGCGCGATCCGCGACCTCTGGGGGCTGGCCGCCGATGGCGCGCTGGACCTTCGCCCCTGGCTCGACCACGGCCGCTGGAAGCTGCATCCGCCGCTGGCGGCCCGCCCGTCTCGCGACCCCGCGCCGGCGCATGTGCCCGGCTTCCTGCCGGTGGAGGGCGAGGGCTGGCACCAGATCCCCGTCGGCCCCGTGCATGCCGGCGTGATCGAGCCCGGCCATTTCCGCTTCACCGTGCAGGGCGAGCTGGTGGTGCGGCTGGAACAGCGCCTCGGCTACACGCACAAGGGCACGCTCTCGCTCATGCTCGGCAAGTCGCCGCGCGCGGCGGCGCGCTTCGCCGCGCGCCTCTCCGGCGATGCGACGGTGGCGCATTCGCTGGCCTTCGCGCTGGCCGCGGAAGCCGCGACGGGGGCCGAAATCCCGCCGCGCGCCGTCGCGCTGCGCGCGGCGATGCTGGAGATCGAGCGCATCGCCAACCACCTCAACGACTGGGGCTTCGTCTGCAACGACGCGGCCTTCGCCTATCCGCATGCGCGGTGCGGGCTGCTGCGCGAAGGGCTGCTGCGCGCGAATGCCGCTGCCTTCGGGCACCGGCTGCTGATGGACCTGGTGATACCGGGCGGGCTGGCGGTGGATGTCGGCGACGACGCGGCGCCGCAGATCCTGGAAGCGCTGGATGCGGTGGAGGCCGAGATGCCGGCGCTGGTCCGCATCTGCGAGGATCACGCATCCCTGCAGGACCGGCTGGTCGGCACCGGCACGCTGGCCCCCGCGCTCGCCGCGCGCTTCGCCGCCGGCGGCGTGGTCGGGCGCGCCTCCGGCCGCGGCTTCGATGCGCGGCGCGCGCTGCCGCATGCGCCCTATGCGGGCCTTGCCGTCGCGACGCCGGTGCTGGCGGAAGGCGACGTGGATGCGCGCCTGCGCATCCGCATCGCCGAGCTGCGCGAGAGCCTGCGCCTGGTGCGCGCGCTGATCGAGGACCCGCCGCGGGGCGAGGTGCACAAGCCCCTGCCCCCGCGTGGCGGAGAGGCGATCGCCGCGGTCGAATCCTTCCGCGGCGAGGTGCTGACCTGGATGGCGCTGGACGATGGCGGGCTGATCCGCGCGGTCTTCCCGCGCGACCCGTCCTGGCTGCAATGGCCGCTGCTGGAAGCCGCGATGGAGGGGAACATCGTCGCCGACTTCCCGCTGTGCAACAAGTCGTTCAACTGCTCCTACAGCGGGGTCGATCTGTGACCATGGAGTTCGAGCGCGCCATCCCGGTGCTGCGCATCTTCGACGTCGCGAAGGCGCGGGAATTCTACCAGGGCTTCCTCGGCATGGGCTGGGACTGGGAACACCGGTTCGAGGCCGACCTGCCGGTCTTCGCGCAGATCTCGCGCGGCGGGCTGGTGCTGTTCCTCAGCGAGCATTTCGGCGACGGCACGCCGGGCACCAGGCTGATCCTGCGCATGCGCGGGCTGGACGCCTTCCGCGACGAGCTGCTGGCGAAGTCCTACCGCCACGCCCGGCCGGGGATCGAGGACCGGCCCTGGGGCTGGCGCGACATGGAGATCGCCGATCCCTTCGGCAACCGCCTGGTGTTCAGCGAGCCCTGCGATGGCGGGGGATGACGCGGCGGGCGCGCTGGGGGAGGCGGTGGGCGCGAGCGGTCTGCACACCATCTCCCTGCTGCGCCCCGGCCCCGGGCGGCCGCTGGCGGAGCACTGGGCCTATGGCACGCTGGCCGAGGCGCTGGACGATCTCGGCCATGTCGCGCAGCGCGTCGCGCCGGGCACCGAGCTGGTGCTGCGCGACCCCTCGGGGCTCGAGCTGATGCGCATGGTGCGCACGGCCTGATCGCGCGGGAAGGAGGCGGACGCATGCTCTGGCCCAGGCTCGCCCGCGCCCTCGTCGGCCGGCCGCTGACCGACCCGGCGCCGACCCCGCCGGAGGAGGTGGTGGCGGCGCTCGCCGAACGCCTGGACGCCACCGCGCGCACGCGGCTCGGCCGCAGCCTGGCGATCCGGCAGGTGGATGCCGCCAGCTGCAATGGCTGCGAGCTGGAGGTGAACGCGATGGCCGGCGTTCTGTATGACCTGGAACGCTTCGGCCTGCGCATCGTGGCGAGCCCCCGCCATGCCGACGTGCTGCTGGTGACCGGCCCCGTCGGGCGCAACATGCGCGAGGCGCTGGAACGCACCCGCGCCTGCACGCCCGACCCGTGCTGGGTGGTCGCCGCCGGCGATTGCGCGCTGGATGGCGGCGTCTTCAAGGGCAGCTACGGGGTGGAAGGCGGCGTCGGCGCGGTGCTGCCGGTGGACCTCGTCATCCGCGGCTGCCCGCCCACGCCGACGCAGCTTCTGGAAGGGCTGCTGGCGCTGCTGGAGGCGCAGGCGCGGCCCGCGGCGAAGCCGGCGGGGGGATAGCGCCGGGCCCGCGGCAAAAAGAAAGGGCCGGCCGCATTGCTGCGGCCGGCCCGAAGGGCCAGCCCCGCTGGGACTGGCCTCGTCGGCATCGGCCTGCCGGGAAATGGCCGATACCGAA
>JAIYDD010000223.1 GCA_027487675.1 Acetobacteraceae bacterium
CCATGGGCCGTCAGGATCAGGTCGGTGCGATCATGCATGGAGGTCGGCCCTCTGTCTGTCGGGCCAAGGGGTCGCACGGCCCGGTCAGGGTGGGCAAAGAAATTCCGGAACAAGAAGACGGGAAGAGGATGGCCGTATTTCCGGGAAGAAAAGCCGGGAAGCCGTGTGCCGGGCCGTGTCCACGATCTCGTCCCGCGCGCCCTTGCTCCCGGCCGCGCCGCGCGCGATACGCGCCCCCATGGCCAGCCCCGCCCTCCAGCCCGTCCGCGGCACCCGTGACCTGATCGGCGAGGAGCATCGCCGCCACCACCGCGTCATCGACACCGCGCGCCGCGCCACCGCCCTCTACGGCTTCGAGGAATGGGCCACCCCGGTCTTCGAGGACACGCGCGTCTTCGCCCGCTCCCTCGGCGACACCTCGGACGTCGTGACGAAGGAGATGTATTCCTTCACCGACCGCGGCGGCGATTCCGTCACGCTCCGCCCGGAGAACACCGCCGGAATCTGCCGCGCGCTGGTCTCCAACGGCCTCACGCAGTCGAACCTGCCCCGCAAGGTCTTCTATGCGGGGCCCATGTTCCGCTACGAGCGCCCGCAGAAGGGCCGCTACCGCCAGTTCCACCAGATCGGCGCCGAGATCCTGGGCGCCGCCGAACCGCTGGCGGACGCCGAAGTCATCGCCGCCGGCTGGGACATCCTGACCCGCCTCGGCATCAGCGACGGCGTGGTGCTGGAGATCAACACGCTGGGCGATGCCGAAAGCCGCGATGCCTATCGCGCCGCGCTGGTCGCCCATTTCACCGCGCATCGCGACGCTCTCTCCGACGACAGCAGAGTGCGCCTCGAAAAAAACCCGCTGCGCATCCTGGACAGCAAGGACGAGGGCGACCGCCGCATCGTCGCCACCGCGCCGACCATCGAGCCGCATCTCACCCCGGCGGCCGCGGCTTTCTTCGACGCCGTGCTGCGCCACCTGGCCACTCTCGGCGTGCCAACTCGCAAGAACCCGCGGATCGTGCGGGGCCTCGACTACTACAGCCACACCGCGTTCGAATTCGTCACCGACCGGCTCGGCGCGCAGGGCACGGTGATGGCCGGCGGCCGCTATGACGGCCTGGTGGAGGAGATGGGCGGCCCGCCCACCCCCTCCGTCGGCTGGGCGGCGGGCGTGGAGCGCCTGGCCATGCTGCTCTCGGCCAGCCCCGCCGCGCCGCGCCCGGTCGCCGTGATCCCGGTCGGCGAGGCGCAGGAAGACGCCGCGCTCGGCCTGGTGCAGCGCCTGCGCGCCGCCGGCGTGGTCGCGGAGATCGCCTACAAGGGCAACCTCAAGCGCCGGATGGAACGCGCCAACAAGCTCTCCGCCCGCGCCGCGCTGATCCTGGGCGAGGCGGAAGCGGCGGCGGGCGTCGTGCAGCTGCGCGACCTCGACGCCGGCACCCAGGACAGCGTCGCGATCGACGAGGCGATCCGGCGCCTCTCGGCATGACCGGCGCGACCGCGCATCTCCCTCTCCCGCCGCGGGGGGGGACGACGCCGAAGGCGTCGGACGGCGGCGTGAGGGGGGCTCCCCCCGCGCCATGACCCTCCCCCACAAGCTCGACCGCCTGCTGCTGCGCGCCGAGGAGCTGGCGCACCAGCTCAACACCGCCGACGGCGCCCAGGTCGGCGCGATCTCGCGCGAGCTGTCGGAGCTCGACCCGCTGGTCGAGAAGGTCCGCGCCTTCCGCGCCGCCGAGCGCGCCCGCGACGAGGCCGAAGCCATGCTCGCCGACCCCGAGCTGCGCGAGCTGGCGGAGGCCGAATACCTCGACCTGAAGGACCGCCTGCCGCGGCTGGAACGCGAGATCCGGCTGATGCTCGCCCCGCGCGACGCCGCGGATTCCCGCAGCGCCATCCTGGAGATCCGCCCGGCGGCGGGCGGCGACGAGGCCGCGCTGTTCGCCGCCGAGCTGTTCGGCGCCTACCAGCGCTACGCGCAGCGCCAGGGCTGGCGCTTCGAGATCCTCGACTACGATCAGAGCGACCTCGGCGGGGTGAAGGGTGCGACCGCCGGCATCGAGGGCCAGGGCGTCTTCGCGAAGCTGAAGTTCGAATCCGGCGTCCACCGCGTGCAGCGCGTGCCCGCCACCGAGAACCAGGGCCGCATCCACACCTCCACGGTGACGGTCGCCGTGCTGCCCGAAGCCGAGGAGGTCGACGTCCAGGTCAATGAGGGCGACCTGCGCATCGACACCTACCGCGCCTCCGGCGCCGGCGGCCAGCACGTCAACAAGACCGACAGCGCCGTGCGGATCACCCACCTGCCCTCCGGCATCGTGGTGGCGATGCAGGAGGAGAAGTCGCAGCACAAGAACCGCGCCAAGGCGATGAAGGTGCTGCGCGCCCGGCTGTATGACGCGGAACGCGCCCGGCTGGCCGGCGCGCGGGCCGCCGACCGCAAGGGCCAGGTCGGCACCGGCGACCGGTCCGAGCGCATCCGCACCTACAACTTCCCCCAGGGCCGCGTGACCGACCACCGCATCGGGCTGACCGTCCACAAGATCGACCGGGTGATGCTGGGCGAGTTCGACGAGGTGATCGAGGCGCTGGTGGCGGAGGACGAGGCCGCCCGCCTGGCCGCCGATGCCGAGTGAGGGGAAGCGGTTTTCGCTGGCATCCGGCGCGGGATTCGTGGAATGTTCCCTGCGTCATCCCCCGCCTGCTGCCCGGCGCCCGGGCGCTGGTTGGCGTTGGCGCAGCCCGGGTCCCGGCGCGCGGCCGATGGTGCCGCCCGGCCCTGCGATCCGCCCCGCTGCGGGCCGCGGGCGGTAAAGCGCCACATCGCCAAAGTGGCACAAAATCGTTCGAAAACAATGTCCTGCCGGACGGCCTTGCCGGCCGGGGCGCGCCTGGCAGCCCGTATAAAGTGCCAAAACGCCAAAAAACCAACGTGACACAGGCTCCACCCGCCCCGGATCGGCGCCAGCCGGCGACGCCCCAGGCCCGGCCCGGGCCTGGTGCGTCGCGGCGCTGCCGCCAGGGTCTCGGCGGGGTCGCGGGACTGCCGCGACGGGCCCGCCCAACGCCGCGCCGCGCGGCCAGCCCCGCATGACCTGCCCCCCCGGCGAGACCATCGGCGCCTATCTCTGCCAGGCCGGCCAGGCCCTGCGCGCCGCCGCGGTCGAGGCCCCCCGGCTGGAAGCGCGGATGCTGCTCGCCCATGCCCTGGCCACCACCGAGGACGCCCTGCTGCGCGACCCGCGCGCGCCGGTCCCGCCCGAGGCCGCCGCCCGCTTCGGCGCCGCGCTGCGCGACCGGATCGCCGGGCGCCCCATGGCACATATCCTGGGCGTGCGCGGCTTCTGGACCCTGGATCTCGCCGTCTCCCCCGCCACGCTGATCCCCCGCCCGGACACCGAGGCGCTGGTGGAGGCCGCGCTGGACGCCCTGCCCGAGGCCGGCGCGCCGCTCAGGGTGCTCGACCTCGGCACCGGCACCGGCGCGCTGCTGCTGGCGGTGCTGGCGGAGCGCCCGCGCGCCTTCGGCATCGGCGTCGACCTGGTGCCGGCCGCCGCGGCGCTGGCGGCGGCCAATGCCCGCCGGAACGGCCTGGCCGGCCGCGCCGCCTTCCTCGCCGGCGACTGGGCGGAGCCGCTGGCCGGCCGCTTCGACCTGGTGCTGTCCAACCCCCCCTACATCGCCAGCCGGGAGATCGCCGGCCTGATGCCAGAGGTGGCGCAGCACGAGCCGGCCTCGGCGCTCGATGGCGGGGCGGATGGGCTGGACGCCTATCGCCGGCTGGCGGAAGCCCTGCCCGGCTTGCTGGCGCCCGGCGGGCTGGCAGTGCTGGAACTCGGCATCGGCCAGCGCCCGGCGGTCGAGGCCTTGGCGCTGCGCCACGGCCTGCGCCCGGCCGGCTGCCGCCCCGACCTTGGCGGGATGGAGCGCGCGCTGCTGCTTCGCATGGCTGCCTGACGCCGCAACCGCCATGGGCGCAAATCCCGCCGACGAAAAAACCGTTTGGCGCCCCGGCCCCGGCGCATTAGGGTGATCGGCGCGGCCCTGGACGCCCTGGATGCGCCCTTGCCCGCCGGAACCCGCGCGCGGTGCGTCACCGATCCCCAAGGATGGGGCGGTGCCGGCGCGGTCCGGCCTGCCGCAGCGACGCAACAGGATGATGCCGCGCCCCCGGTCGGGACACCCCCAGGCCGGCGGCGCCATTGCGAGACGGCGAACGCCCGACACATGTCCATGAAACGCATGCGTGGCCGCAGCAACCACCGCCATGGCGGCGGCGGAGGCGGAGGCGGCGGCACACAGTTCCGCCACAGCGGCGGCCACCAGCCCCTCAGCCGCAACCATGTCTTCGACAGTTCCGGCCCCGATATCCGCCTGCGCGGCACCGCCCAGCAGCTGTTCGAGAAGTACCTCCAGCTCGGCCGCGACGCGACCGGCGCCGGCGACCGGGTGATGGCCGAGGGCTATTTCCAGCACGCCGAGCACTATTTCCGCATCCTGAACGCGATGAGCCAGGCCCAGCAGGGCGGCGGCCAGCCGCAGAACCAGCAGCGGCGCTACCAGAACGGCCCGGAACAGCAGGAAGGCGGCGAGCCCGGCTCCGACCAGCCGGAGCTGAACGGCCACGCCAACGGCCATGCGATGGAAGGCGGGGACCCGGACGGCGACCGCGACCCGCGCGACCGCGACCCGCGCGACCGCGACTGACGCGCGGCGCCGGGGCCGCGATCGGCCCGTCCCCTCCGGCCCCGGCGGGGGACGGGCCTTCCGGCCCCGCGGCGCGGCGGCCGCGAAGCCGCCCCGCCGCAGGCCGGGTCAACCCGGCGCCAGCAGTTCCAGCGCGTCGCCCACCGCGACGCGCCCGCCTTCCAGCACCTCGCCATAGACGCCCATGTCGGCATGGCCGTAGTGGCGGACCAGCCATTTGGGCGGCTTCGCGTCGCGCTCGGCGGTCGCGGGATTCACCTCGGTCGCGGCGCAGCGCTGGGTGCGCTGGAAGATGCGCAGTCGCGCGCCGCCCAGCAGCGCCTCCTGGCCCACCCAGCCCAGCTCCGCGAAGGGCGTGCCGCCGGAGAACAGGATGTTCGCCCGGAAGCGCAGCGGATCGAGCGCCACCCCCTCCCGCGCGCCCAGTTCCGCCACCGAGCCGAGCCCGATGATCGACAACGCCTTGTCCGGGATGTCGGTGAAGGCATGGCCCGGCACCTCCGCCAGGCGCAGCGCGCCGCGCGCCTCCGGCCCCATGAAGGCGGTCATCCAGGCGGCGGCGGCGGCGCGGCCGGCCTCGGTCGCGAGTTCGGCCAGCAGCGTCTCCCGCCCCTCGGCGCGCAGCAGCAGCGTGTTCGCCCGCGGGTCGTAGGCGGAGTGGATGCCGGCGACGCGCGCATTGGCCATCAGGCAGGCGAAGTTGCGCTTCGGCAGCCATTCCGGCGCGGCCTCGTCGAAGCGGCTGTCCCCTTGGGCGAAGGCGAAGCGGCGGTCATGCGGCAGGCCCTGGCCGGGCTCCAGCGTCGCCTTCTCCAGGTATTCGGGGGAGAGCCCCTTCACGGGAAAGCGGGTGATCCGTTCGACGCGCATGGGCGTTCCTCTTGAACCGGCGGGCAGCGAAATACCATCATTCTGGCGTCAGGGGATGATGGCGCTGCCCGATCGGGGGCGCCTTCCACCCGCCTGAGACGGCCCTCCGGGGCCCGGTCCGCTCAAGAGAGGGACAGAGGAATGGACATCCAGAAGTTCACCGAACGCGCCCGCGGCTTCCTGCAGGCCGCGCAGACCATCGCGATCCGCGACTACCACCAGCGCATCACGCCCGAGCACCTGCTGAAGGCGCTGCTGGATGACGAGCAGGGCGCGGCCGCCGGCCTGATCCGCGCCGCCGGCGGCGACCCGGCCCGTGCGAAGGCCGCGGTGGATGCCGAGATCGCGAAGCAGCCGAAGGTCTCGGGCGGCGGCGCCGGCCAGCCGCAGCTGACGCCGGAGCTGGTCCGCGCGCTCGATGCCGCGCAGCAGGTCGCGCAGAAGGCGGGCGACGAATACGTGGCGCAGGACCGGCTGCTGCAAGGCCTCGCCGCCGGCGCCGGCACCCCGGCCGCGGGTGCGCTGCGCCTGGCGGGCGTCGACCAGGCGAAGCTGGACGCCGCCGTGGCACAGCTCCGCCGCGGCCGCACCGTCGACAGCCAGAACGCCGAGGAGCAGTTCGACGCGCTGAAGAAATACGCGCGCGACCTGACCGAGGCGGCGCGGAACGGCAAGCTCGACCCCGTCATCGGCCGCGACGAGGAGATCCGTCGCGCCATCCAGGTCCTCGCGCGGCGGACCAAGAACAACCCCGTGCTGATCGGCGAGCCGGGCGTGGGCAAGACCGCGATCGTCGAAGGCCTCGCGCTGCGCATCGTCAAGGGCGACGTGCCGGAGGCGCTGAAGAAGAAGCGCGTGATGGCGCTCGACCTCGGCGCCATGGTCGCCGGCGCCAAGTATCGCGGCGAGTTCGAGGAACGCCTCAAGGGCGTGCTGAAGGAGGTGGAGGAAGCGGCCGGCGAGGTCATCCTCTTCATCGACGAGATGCACACCCTGGTCGGCGCCGGCAAGGCCGACGGCGCGATGGATGCGTCAAACCTCATCAAGCCGGCGCTCGCCCGCGGCGAGCTGCATTGCGTGGGCGCGACGACGCTCGACGAATACCGCAAGCATGTCGAGAAGGACGCGGCGCTGGCCCGGCGCTTCCAGCCGGTCTTCGTCGGCGAGCCCTCCGTGGAGGACACCATCTCCATCCTGCGCGGCATCAAGGAGAAGTACGAGCTGCACCATGGCGTGCGCATCGCCGATGCCGCGCTGGTCGCCGCCGCGACGCTGTCCAACCGCTACATCACCGACCGCTTCCTGCCCGACAAGGCGATCGACCTGGTGGACGAGGCGGCGAGCCGCCTGCGGATGCAGGTGGACAGCAAGCCCGAGGAGCTGGACGGCACCGACCGCGAGCTGATGCGCCTCAAGATCGAGCGCGAGGCGCTGCGCAAGGAGGATGATCCTGCCAGTCGCGACCGCCTCGCGCGGCTGGAGAAGGAGCTGGCCGAACTGGAAGAGCGCTCGCGCGAGATGACGGCGCGGTGGGAGGCGGAGAAGGCCAAGGTCGTCACCACCCAGAAGGCGAAGGAGGAGCTGGACAAGGCCCGCACCGAGCTCGACCTCGCGGAGCGCAAGGGCGACTACGCCCGCGCCGGCGAGCTGAAGTATGGCGTCATCCCGGGCCTCGAGCGGCAGATCGCCGCGGCCGGCGACGGCGATGGCCGCCTGGTGAACGAGGCGGTGACCGAGGAAGGCATCGCCGCCATCGTCTCCCGCTGGACCGGCGTGCCCGTGGAGAAGATGCTCGCCGGCGAACGCGCCAAGCTGCTGCGCATGGAGGACGAACTCCGCCGCCGCGTGGTGGGGCAGGAGGAGGCGCTGGAAGCCGTCAGCAAGGCCGTCCGCCGCGCCCGCGCCGGGCTGCAGGACCCGCACCGCCCGATCGGCAGCTTCCTGTTCCTCGGCCCGACCGGCGTCGGCAAGACCGAGCTGGTGAAGACGCTCGCAAACTTCCTGTTCGACGACGAGCGCGCGATGACGCGCATCGACATGAGCGAATACATGGAGAAGCACTCGGTCTCCCGCCTGATCGGCGCGCCGCCCGGCTATGTCGGCTATGACGAGGGCGGCGCGCTGACGGAAGCGGTGCGCCGCCGCCCCTACCAGGTGATCCTGTTCGACGAGGTCGAGAAGGCGCATGACGACGTCTTCAACGTGCTGCTGCAGGTGCTCGACGACGGCCGGCTGACCGACGGCCAGGCCCGCACGGTCGATTTCCGCAACACCATCATCGTGCTGACCAGCAACCTCGGCAGCCAGGCCATCGCGGAACTGCCGGAGAGCGCGGAGATCGACGCGGCGCGGCCGGCGGTGATGCGCGCGGTGCGCGACCGCTTCCGGCCGGAATTCCTGAACCGGCTGGACGAGATCGTGCTGTTCCGGCGCCTCGCGCGCGCCGACATGGCGTCGATCGTGGAGATCCAGCTCGGCCGGCTGCGCAAGCTGCTGGCGGATCGGCAGATCACGCTGACGCTCGACGCCGCGGCGATGGAATGGCTGGCGGAGGCCGGCTACGACCCGGCCTATGGCGCGCGGCCCCTCAAGCGCGTGATCCAGCGCAGCCTGCAGGACAGGCTGGCCGGCCTGCTGCTGGAAGGCGAGGTGCGGGACGGCGATGCGCTGGCCGTCACCGCCGGCGCGGACGGGCTGGAGGTGACGCGCCAGGACGGGGAGGCGCCGCGCGAAGCGGCGTGACCGGCAGGGGGCCGCGGCCCGGTCGCGAGGCGGCCGGCGAGGCCCCCACCCCAGCCGGCTTGCGGCGTCGCGGCAGCGCCGCGGCCCCCCGCGACAGCGGGGGAGGGAGAAGGGCGATGCCGCGCACGCGTTCAGCGCAGCCCGAGCCAGCGCCGCCAGGCCGGGCGCGCGGGGGGCGGCGCGGCGGGATCCTCCGGGTGGCAATCGGCGCGGCGCTGGGTGCGGCCGTGATGGGCGGCGGTGCGGGCGGCCAGCCGGTCCGCGAGGCCCGGCGGCGGCGTCGGCCACTCCGCCTGGCGCGCCACCAGCACGCCGGATGCGGGCCGCCCATAGCCGGCCGCGAGGTCGTCGGCCCAGCGCGGATAGCGGCCGGCTTCCAGGAAGCGCAGCGTCTCCGGCAGGTCGCGCAGCCGGCCGCTGCGCGCGATCCAGCGCATGTCGAGACGCTGCGCATCGAGGAAGCGGAACAGCGCCAGCATCTCGTTGAACAGCCAGGTGTCGTAGTTGACGGCTTCGTCGAGATGCAGCGTGGCGCCGGCGCCGAGCAGCGGCGCCAGCGCCGTCAGACCCTGGTGGGCGGAAGCGTGGATGTCGCAGTCGATGTTGAGCACGGCGATGCGCGCCGTCGCCGCGGCGACGAAGGGCGGCAGCGTCGCCTCGAAGAAGCCGGCGTGGAAGGTGCAGTTGGCCGGCAGGCGGGGCGGCGCGGCCACGCGGAAATCCTGGTGCCAGTCGGGCCGGCCATCCTCCGGAAAGCCGGTGAGGCTGTCGAAGCCATGGAAGCGGCGCCAGGGCTGGCGGCGCGCCGCATGGCGCAGGCTGCGGCCGCGATAGACGCCGAGCTCTACGCCCAGCCCCTCGCGCGGCGCCGCGTCCAGCGCCGCATCCAGGCAGCCGAGCCGTCCGCGCGCCGCCGGCGCCGCGGCGAGGCCCGGCAGGCTGGCCATCAGGAACGCCGCGTAGCGTGCCGCGTCGAACCCCGCGGTCATTCCGTGCGCAGCGCCTGGATCGGGTCGAGCATCGCCGCGCGCCGCGCCGGCCAGTAGCCGAAGAACAGGCCCGTCAGGCCGGAGACGCCGACCGCCAGCGCCACCGCATCCCACTGCACCAGCACCGGCCAGCCCGCCAGCGAGGCCATCAGGTGCGACAGCCCCACCCCCGCCGCGACCCCCGCCGCGCCGCCGAGCAGCGCGAGCATCACCGCTTCCAGCAGGAACTGCGCCAGGATGTCGCGCCGCCGCGCGCCGATGGCCAGGCGCAGCCCGATCTCCCGCGTGCGCTCCGTCACGCTCACCAGCATGATGTTCATCACGCCGATGCCGCCCACCAGCAGCGACACGGCGGCGACCGCGGCCAGCAGCGTCGACAGCGTGCGGGCGGAGGCGTCGCGCGTCGCCGCGACCTCGGCCAAATTGCGGATCTGCACCGTGTCGGGCTCGTTCGCCGCCACGCGGTGGCGCTGGCGGAACAGGGCGCGCAGCTGCTCCTCGACCGCCTTCAGATCCTCGCCCTCATGCACCTTCACGCTGATCGCGTTGACCGAGCGGAACCACGCGCGGGAGGCGCCCATGATGCTGCGCCGCGCGGTCCAGAACGGGATCATGACGATGTCGTCCTGGTCCCAGCCGCCCTGGCCCTGGCCCTTCGACGCCAGCACGCCGACCACCTCGAAGGGGGTGGTGCGGATGCGGATCTCGCGGCCCACCGGGTCGGCGTCGCCGAACAGGTTCTCCGCCACCGTCGCGCCGATCAGCGCCACCTTGCGGCCGCCGGCGGCTTCCTCGGCGGTGAAGAAGCGGCCGCGCTCGGCCGCCCATTCATGCGCGGCCAGGTATTCGGGATCGATGCCCTGCACGAAGGTCGGCCAGTTCTGGTTGAAGGCGACCACCTGCTGCTGGCTGCGGATGAAGGCGCCGGCCACCTCCACCGCGGGCAGGTCGGTCGCGATGGCGCGGGCATCGTCCCAGGTGAGGTTCTGCCGCGCGCCCGCGCCCAGCCGCACGCCCCCCATGTTGAAGCTGCCCGGCGTGACCACGAGCAGGTTCGACCCCAGCGCGCGGATCTGCGCCAGCACCTGTTCCCGCGCGCCGGCGCCCACGGCCACCGTGGCGATCACCGCGGCGACGCCGATGAAGATGCCGAGCGCGGTCAGCATCGCCCGCAGCTTGTTGGCGGCCAGCGCCGCCAGCGCGCCGCGCACCGCCTCCGCCAGGCTCATGCCGGCCGCGGCGGGCGGCAGCGGCGGCAGGGCGCGGCGCACCGGGGTCGCGGCCGGCGCCTCGGCAAGCGGCGGCGTGACGATGGGCAGGTTCACGCCGCGGCCTCCGGCGCTTCGTCCAGCGCGGCGGCGGCATCCCGCGGCGCCTGCGCGGCATCGCCCACCAGCCGCCCGTCGCGGAAGCGCAGCACGCGGGAGGCGAAGCGCGCCACCTCCGCGTCGTGGGTCACCATCAGCACCGCGACGCCGGCACGGTTCAGCGCCTGGAACAGCGCCATGATCCCGAGCCCGGTGCGCGAATCCAGCGCCCCGGTCGGTTCGTCCGCCAGCAGCAGGTCCGGCCCGTTGACCAGCGCGCGGGCGATGGCGACGCGCTGCTGCTGCCCGCCCGAAAGCTGCGTCGGCCGATGGCCCATCCGCCCTTCCAGCCCGACCAGCGCCAGCGCCTCCGCCGCGCGGTCGCGCCGGGCGCGGCGCGGCAGGCCGCGATAGACCATCGGCAGCTCGACATTGCCCAGCGCATCGACGCGCGGCAGCAGGTTGAAGGACTGGAAGACGAAGCCCAGCCGGCGCGACCGCAGCTCCGCCAGCCGGTCGGGCGAGAGGCTGGCGGTGTCCTCCCCCATCAGCCGGTAGGTGCCGCGCGTCGGGCGATCCAGGCAGCCGACCAGGTTCAGGAAGGTGGACTTGCCGGACCCCGAGGGCCCCATCGCGGCGACGAAGGCGCCCGCCGGGATGGCCAGCGTCAGCTCCGCCAGCGCCGTCACCACGCCCTCCCCGGCCGGGTAGAGGCGGGTCAGGCCGATGGTCTCGATGAGCGGCGGCATCAGAACATCCGCGGCGGCGCGGCGGCCGGGCGGGGGGCGCCGGCGCGTTCCGTGCCGACGACGACCTGCGCGCCCTCGGCCAGCCCGGACAGGATCTCGGTGAGCGTCCCGTCGGACAGCCCGGTGCGGACGGCGACCTGGCGCGGCGCCTCGCCCTCGGCCTCCACCACCCAGACCGTGCCCGGCGCGCCGGCGCCGCGGCCGCCGGCCCGCAGCGCCGCAAGCCGCGCCCGCTGGTCGGATGTCAGCACCGCGTTGAAGCGCGCGGTCAGCCGCTGCCGCGCGGCCTGGGCCTGCTGGCGCCTTGCCTCGGCATCCTGCGGCAATGCCGCCATGCGGTCGCGGAATTCCTGCTGGGCGGCGGCGATGTCGGCGCGCTGGGCGGGGCTGAGGTCGGTCAGCTCGCGCAGTGCCTGGTCGATCGGGCCGCCGCCCTGGCCCGGCGCCTGGTCCGCCGCCGCGGCGGCGGGGCGCCAGCGCAGGGCGGCGTTGGGCACGCGGATCGCGTCCTGGCGTTCGTCGGTGACGATGCGCAGCGTCGCCGTCATGCCCGGAAGCATGCGCCCGCCGGCGTTGCGCGCGGCGACGACGACGGTGTAGGTCACGACGTTCTGGATGGTGGTGGGCGCCAGGCGGATCTCCTTCACCGTGCCGCGCAGGGTCGCGCCGGGATGCGCGGCGACGGTGAACTGCACCTCCTGGCCCTGGCGGATGCGGCCGATCTCGCTTTCGTCGACCGTCGCCCAGACCTCCATCTCGTCCAGGCTGGCGGCGATCTGGAACATCACCGGCGCCTGCAGGCTGGCGGCCACGGTCTGGCCGATATCGACGTTGCGGGAGATGACGACGCCGTCGATCGGGGCGCGGATGGTCGCGTTCGCCAGATCAACCTCCACCTGCTGCAGCTGCGCCAGGCGCTGCGCCTGCGCGGCTTCGGCGGCCGTGACCTGGGCGCGGGCGTTGCGGCGCGCGGCCTCGGCCGCCTGCAGCATCGCCTCCTGCTGGGCGGCGGCGGCGCGGGCGGCCAGCGTCTCGGCGCGCAGGCGCTCGGCGGCGAATTGCGCGCGGGAGAGGTCTCGCTCGGCGTTCACGCCGCGGGCGCGCAGCTCGAGCGCGCGGCGCAGCTCGGCCTCCCCGTCCCGGGCCTGGGCCTCGGCGGAGGCGATGCGCGCCTCGGCGGAAGCAAGCTGCGCGCGGGCGGAGGCGATGTCGGCCTCCGCCCGGTCCGCCCCGGCGCGGGCGACCAGCACGGCAGCGCCCGCGGCTTCCAGGTCCGCGGCGGCGGCGGCGCGGCGGGCCTCGATGGTGCGGGTGTCGAGCCGCGCCAGCGGCTGGCCGGCAGTCACGCGGGCGTTGAAATCGACCATCATCTCCCGGATCTGGCCGGAAAGCTGGCTGCCGACCTGAACGGACAGCACGGGGTTCACCGTGCCGGTCGCGGCGACGACGGCGGTGATGGCGCCGCGATCGGCCTCGGCCAGGCGCAGGCGCGGGCCATCGGCCGTGGCGCCGCCGGCCCAGCCGGGCAGCCAGGGGCGCGCATCGGGGGTCGTCGTCCACCAGGCGGCGGCGCCGAGCGCGAGCAGCAGCACGAGAAGGAAGGGAAGGCGACGCATCAAGGGTCCATCCTGGCCCAGGATGTGTAACGCGCCTATGTCCGACCCGCACCGGAAGATTGCCGTGGGGAGGGCGTGGTCGATGCGGATGCTGGTGCTCGGCGCCGGGGCGCTGGGCGGGTATTTCGGCGGGCGCGCGCTGGAACGCGGGCTGGAGGTGAGCTTCCTGGTGCGGCCGGGGCGGGCCGCGCAACTGGCGCGCGACGGGCTGGTGGTGCAAAGCCCGCTCGGCGACATCCGTCGGCCGGTGGCGACGCTGGACCAGGCCGGGCCGGGCTTCGACATCGTGCTGCTGTCCTGCAAGGCCTATGACCTGGAGGAGGCGATGCGCGCCATCGCCCCGGCGGTGGCGGGCGGCGCCTGCGTGCTGCCGATCCTGAACGGGCTGGCGCATATGGCGGCGCTGAATGCCGCCTTCGGCGCCGACCGCGTCTGGGGCGGCGTCGCCAAGTGCCAGGCGACGATGACCGCGGAGGGCGTGATCCGGCATCTCGGCGACTGGCGCTGGCTGACCTTCGGCGAGCAGGACGGGCGGATGGACGGGCGCGCGGCGGCCTGCGCCGCGGCGCTCGGGGTCGGGCCGGGGCTGGAGCCGGAGGCGGTGCCCGACATCGCGCGGCGAATGTGGGAAAAGCTGGTGCATCTGGGCACGGTGGCCGCCGGCACGGTGCTGATGCGGGCGAGCGTCGGCGAGATCGTCCGCGCGGGCGGGCGCGACTTCCTGCTGGGGCTGCTCGATCGCAACGCGGCGATCGCGGCGGCGCACGGGCATCCCGTCGGCGACGCGTTCATGGAGAGCTACCGCGCGCTCTTCTCCGACCCGGCCAGCCGCTACACCGCATCCTTGATGCGGGACGTGGAGCGCGGGGGGCGGACGGAGGCGGACCATATCCTGCTGTCGCTGGCCGATGCGGCACGGCGCGTCGGCGTGCCGGACGAGATCCACCGGGCGGCCTGGCTGCATGCCAAGGCGCAGGAACAGCGGCGGGGGTGAAGGGGGGGGCGAGGCGCCGCCTCGCGCTCCGCCAGGGGCTCCGCCCGTCGGACGCAGCGCGTCCGACCCCCGGCAAGGGGCAGCGGCCCCTTGTTGGTGTGGACGGCCCCACGGCATCTTGTGCCACGGTTGGGTTGTCGAGACACCAACCAGGAGCCGTCCGCCATGGAGCTTAAGCGCATAGCGATCGACACG
>JAIYDD010000001.1 GCA_027487675.1 Acetobacteraceae bacterium
ACAAGATCAAGAACGCTCGCCGTGTCGCCACTCGATACGATAAGCTTGCTCTCAGCTTTCTCGCCTTCGTCGAACTCACCTCAATCCGCTACTGGATCAGGTTTGTCCACGAAACCTAGGGCGATTCAGTCTACAAGGTGTAACTTACTGTTTTAGAGCAGTTTTTAGCAAAACCCAGATCGCGAATTCGGTCTAGGCATTGGCTGGGTAAGGGTGCCGGGGCCAAAACTTCAACTTCTGAAGCCCAAGCTCATGCAGTTGCTCAATCTCGTGTTACTGTTTCGACATCGACGGCCAGAGTCGGGGCACGCGGGAAGAAACGCCGGAAGCGCGGGCGCGCCGAGTCATTGACGCGGCGCTGGCCACCGCTGGCTGGATCGTCCAGGATCGCGCCGAGGTGAACCTTCACGCCGGCCCGGGCGTCGCCGTGCGCGAGACCCCCACTGCCACCGGCCCCGCCGACTACCTGCTGTTCCTTGATGGCCGCGCCTGCGGCGTGCTGGAGGCGAAGCCCGAGGGCACGGCACTTTCCGGCGTCGTGCGCCAGGGCGACGAATACACCCGTGCCGCACCGGCCAGGTATCCCGCTTGGGCTAACCCGCTGCCCTTCGCCTACGTCTCGACCGGCACCGAGACCCTGTTCCAAGACGCCCGCGACCCGCAGGCCCGCCCGCGTCGCGTCTTCGCCCTCCATCGGCCCGAGACGCTGCGCGCCATGCTCGGGGCCGGCAGCAGCCTCCGCGCCCGCCTCGCCACCCTGCCACCCCTCGATCCTTCCCGCCTGCGCCCCTGCCAGGCCGAGGCCATCGCCGGCGTGGAGGCCTCGCTCGCGCAGGGCAGGCCGCGCGCCCTCGTCTCCATGGCGACCGGCGCCGGCAAGACCTACACCGCCTGCGCGCTCACACACCGCCTGTTATCGCCGCCCGTCCGCATGGGCCGGGTGCTGTTCCTCGTGGACCGCGCCAACCTAGGGACCCAGGCCAAGCGCGAGTTCGATGCCTTCACGCCCGGTGGCGCCGGCCTGCTGTTCCGCGAGGAGTTCACCGTCCAGCACCTCCAGGGCAGCACCATCGACCCCTCGGCCAGCGTGGTCATCTCCACCGTGCAGCGCCTGTATTCGGTCCTGCGCGGCCAGCCCTTCGACGACGCGGACGACGAGCGCGGCGGCTTCGAACGTGCCGCAGACGACGCCGAACGCCCCGTCACCTACAATGCCGCCATCCCGCCCGAGACCTTCGACCTCATCATCGTGGATGAGTGCCATCGCTCCATCTACGGCAACTGGCGCCAGGTGCTGGAATACTTCGACGCCTTCCTCGTCGGCCTCACGGCCACGCCCGGCCGCCACACGCTCGGCTTCTTCCAGCAGAACATGGTCAGCCAGTATCCCTTCGAGCGCTCCGTCGCCGATGGCGTGAACGTGGATTTCGAGGTCTGGCGCGTCCGCACCGAGGTCGGCGAGCGCGGCGGCACCATCCCCGCCGGCTTCACCGTTCCCCACCGCGATAAGGAGACGCGCCGCCGTCGCCTCGCCGCGCTGGACGACGACATGCCCTACACGGCCGCCCAGCTGAACCGCAGCGTTGAGAACCCCAACCAGATCCGCACCGTGCTGCAGGCCTATCGCGACGCCCTGCCCACCCAGCTTTTCCCCGGCCGTGCCGAGGTCCCGAAGACGCTGATCTTCTGCCAGTCCGACAGCCACGCGGAGACGGTGACGGAGATCGCGCGCGAGGTCTTCGACGGAGACGGCCGCTTCGCCCAGAAGATCACCTACCGCGCCACCGGCCGCAGCGGGCAGGAGCTGATCCAGGATTTCCGCGCCGACCACCTGTTCCGCATCGCCACCACCGTGGACATGGTCGCCACGGGGACGGACATCAGGCCGCTGGAAGTCCTGGTCTTCCTCCGCGATGTTCGCAGCGCCCAGTATTTCGAGCAGATGCGCGGCCGCGGCGCCCGCACCATCCTCGCCACCGACCTGCAACGCGCCACCCCCTCCGCCGAGCGCAAGGACCGCTTCATCATCGTGGACGCCGTCGGCGTCACCGACGGCATTGCGGCCGCCACATCAGACGTCGCGCGAGAGGCGTTCCAGGCCCTCATCGGAACTGTGCCATTCAAGTCGCAACACACGCCGGCGCTCCCAGAACGGCCAGCGAGGCGTGAAAGCCGACCTACCCTGGATCATTCACGGGAGGCCGGACCGGCATCCGGCAGCTGACGCACTGCTCGCGGCATGGTTGTGCGGGCGTGCGGGATTGAGTCCGGTCCTGGAAGGCGGCCCTGATGTGGTTCCCGGCCTGGCCGCGCGCGCGGTAGATCGCCTCGTAGACCGCGCGCGGATCGCCGCCGGCGAGGGAGGTCGCGACGAAGCGAGTGTCGATGCCCTGCCGTCCGGCCTCGACGCGCGCGATGATGCGCTCGACGCGGCTCCAGCTCCGTGCGCCGCCGAAGAAGGTCTTGTTGCGGCGCCGCTTCCCCTCGGCGGGACTGGCGACGTGGCGAGCCGCGGTGCTCGCCTCCAGCGCCGCGACGTGCTGGCGCAGCGTCGTGGTGGGGGCGACGCCGAGGACGAAGTCGATCCGCGCCGCACGGCAGAAGTCGAGCACCTCGGGCGCGCAGAAGTGGCTGTCGGCGCGGATGAGGATCTCGACGCGCGGCCAGTGGCTGCGGATCTCGCGCACCAGGCGGCGGAGGGTTCGAGGCACTGCCTCGAACCGCGCCTCGGCGCCCGTGGGGCGGCGCGCGGGGCGCAGCATCGTGGCGACGGCCGGCCCTCGCCGTCGAACACCACCAGCGGCTGGAAGCCGTATTCGTCGTGGTAGGGTTGAAGAGGCAGCTGCTGCCCGCCATGCACCGGGTCGAAGGTGTCGTCGAGGTCGAGCACGATCCGCCGCGGCACCTGGCGGAAGCTCGCGCAGTAGAGCGCCACCATGGCGCGGCCCATGCGCAGGAGCGCGCGCAGATCGGGCAGGTTCTCGAGCCGCGAGATGGTCTGCTGCGAGCACAGCGCCGCGGCGTCGGGCAGACGGTCGAGCGCGAGCTTGAAGGCGGGGTCGTGCCGCAGGGCACCGTCGTCGTTGCCGTCCTCGTAGCCGGCCGCGATCATCAGCGGGCGGAAGCGGATGATGTCGGCCAGGCTGTGCCGGACCGCCTCCGGCGCCCGCGGGTCATAGACGTGGCTCGGGAAATTCGGACAGGTTGATGAGTGGATTTCCTGCCTGACAGCGGCGGAGCTGCCGCGGATCAGGAGAGACGATGACGAAGCGAACCCGCCGGACGCACAGCCCCGGCTTCAAGGCGAAGGTGGCCTTGGCCGCCATCAAGGGTGAGAAGACGCTGGCGGAGTTGGCCAAGCTGTTCGACGTGCACCCGCACCAGATCACGGCGTGGAAGGCACAGCTGCA
>JAIYDD010000031.1 GCA_027487675.1 Acetobacteraceae bacterium
ACCTTGCGGCCGGAGATTGTGGCGCCGTGCGCCTGCGAGCAATCCTCGATCACCGCGACGCCGTGGCGGCGCGCGGCGGCGAGCATGGGGTCGAGGTCGCAGGGCTGGCCGTAGATGTGCACGGGGATCACGGCGCGGATCGGCGGCAGGCCGGGCGGCGGGTCGGCCAGCACGGCGTCCAGCTCCTCGGCGTCCATCGTGTAGGTGTCGGGGTCGATGTCGATCAGCAGCGGCGTGGCGCCGACCATCTCGATGGCCGCGACGGTGGCGACCGCGGTGTGGGACACGGTGGCGACGGTGCAGCCGGCGCCGATGCCGAGGCCCCGCAGCGCCAGCGCCAGCGCATCCGTGCCGTTGGCGCAGCCGACGGCGTGCGGCAGGCCGAGCCAGGCGGCGAACTCGGCCTCGAAGGCCGCGCCTTCGCGGCCCAGTATGTACCAGCCGGAATTCAGCGCGCGCGCGACGGCGGCATCGATCTCGGCCTTCTGGGCGCGGTAGCCGGCGCCGGGGTCGGCCTGCGGCACGGTGATCGTGGTGGCGTTCATGGCGGCGTGTCCTGGTCTGGGCCGGGGCGGAGCGACCGAGGCCCCCACCCCGGCCAGCCTGTGGCGCTGCGGCAGTGCCGCAGCCCCCCGCAACAGCGGGAGAGGGAGAAGTGGGTCAGGCGATGTATTCGGCGAGGCGCGGGCGGTACCAGTCGAGCGACCGGCGCAGCCCCTCGTCCAGCTCGACGCGCGGCCACCAGCCGGTGGCGGCGCGGAAGGCGCGGTCGTCGGCGGCGAAGCTGCCGATGTCGATCGGCGCGCGGTCGGCGGGGAATTCCTTGATCGCGTAGCTGCCGCGCCCGTCATTCGCGGCGATCAGCCTTTCCGCCAGGTCGCGCAGCGACAGCGGCGGCGATCCGCCCAGGTTGAACACGCGGCCGGCCACCTGCGGTCCGTGCGCGTGCTGCGCGGCGCGCAGGAAGGCGTCCACCACGTCGTCGAGGTAGGCCATGTCGCGCAGCTGCTCGCCGCCCCAGACCTCGAAGGGTTCGTTCTCCAGGACCTTCCGGATCCAGATGCCCAAGAAGGTCTGCCGCGCGTCCTTGATGCGCAGCCGCGGGCCGTAGCAGTTGGTCAGCCGCAGCGCGACGACGGGGCGGTGGTGGACGCGCTGTTCCAGCAGCCAGTACTGCTCGCCCGCCCATTTGGACACGCCGTTGGCATCCGGCGGGTTGACGGTATGCTTCTCATCGACCGGCAGGTATTGCGGGCGGCCGTAGAACTGGCGGGTAGAGGCGTGCACCACGACCGCCTTCGGCGCGACCTCGCGCAGCACGCCGATCAGCCGCACCTGCGCGACCGCGTTGATCGCGATGTCGGCCACCGGGTCGCGCTGGCCGCCCATGTGGCTGGTCTGGGCGGCCATGTTGAACAGCACGTCGATCCCCTGGCAGAGCGAATGCAGCTCCGCGTCGCGGATGTCGCCGCGCACCAGCATCACGTTGCTGCCTTCCAGGTTCAGCGGGCTGGCGCCGCCATCCGGCACCATGGCGTCCAGCGCCACCACCCGCGCCCCCTGCGCCGCCAGCGCGTGGCAGAGCCCCGATCCGAGGAACCCTGCCCCGCCCGTCACCAGCACCCGCTTGCCGCGCCAGCTTTCGATCGTGCCTGCCACGTCCCTCGTCCTTGTCAGCCTGCCGTGCCCAGGCGCTGCCCGGCGTAGCGCCTCTCCCGGATCGGGCGCCACCAGGCCTCGTTCGCCAGGTACCAGGCGAGCGTCTTCCCGAGCCCGTCCTCGAAGCCGTGCCGGGCGCGCCAGCCCAGCGCGACTTCGGCGCGGGAGGGGTCCATGGCATAGCGGAAATCGTGGCCGGGGCGATCCTTCACGAAGGCGATGAGCCGCTCCCGCGGGCCGGCGGGGTCCGGGCGCAGCCGGTCCAGCACCGCGCAGATCGTCCGCACCACCTGCAGGTTGCTGCGTTCCTGCCGCGGCCCGATGCAGTAGGTCCCGCCGGGCTGCCCGGCACCGAGGGCCGCCAGGCACAGCGCCTCTGCATGGTCCTCCACATGGATCCAGTCGCGGATGTTGGAGCCGTCGCCATAGACGGGCAGAGGGCGGCACTCCAGCGCGTTCAGCGCGACCAGCGGGATCAGCTTCTCCGGGAATTGCCAGGGGCCGTAGTTGTTCGTCGTGTTCGTGACGAAGGCCGGCAGGCCATAGGTATGGTGCCAGGCCCGCACCAGGTGGTCGGACGCCGCCTTGGACGCGCTGTAGGGGCTGCGCGGGTCGTAGGGCGTCGTCTCGTCGAAGGGCTTGTCCTCCGCGCTCTCCAGACTTCCAAAGACCTCGTCGGTGGAGACGTGGTGGAAGCGGAAGGCCGCCTTCGCGTCGCCCTCCAGCCCCGCCCAATGGGCGCGCGCGGCTTCCAGCAGCACCTGCGTGCCGACCACGTTGGTGCGGATGAACTCCGCCGGCCCGTCGATCGAGCGGTCCACATGGCTCTCGGCCGCCAGGTGCATCACGACCTGCGGGCGCCACGCCGCGAAGGCCGCCTGCACGGCGCCCGCGTCGCAGATGTCGGCGCGGAGATGCACATGGCGGGGGTGGTCCCGCGCCTCCTCCAGCGCCGCGTGGCTGGCCGCGTAGGTCTCCTTGTCCAGGTTCACCACGACATGATCGGTGGTGCGGACCAGGTGGCGGATGACGGCGGAGCCGATGAAGCCCAGCCCGCCGGTGATCAGGATGTGCATGAAGCTGCGGTCTCGTTCGGCAGGTGGTCTAGCGGCGGATTGCGGCGGCGCCGAGACGCCTAGGGGGCACCGCCATGGCCGTCGGCCTTCGCGTCCGTCCGGGGCGCAGCATGCCTGCCCGGCCCGTGCCGGTCGAGCCGCGGGCGGGGCGCCTGCCGGCCGCGCAACAGCTCCGCCACCCCGAACAGCAGCAGCACCTGCCCGGCCACCACCTGGAGGCTGGCCAGCACCCGCGCCCCGTCATCGGCGGGCCGGATGTCGCCATAGCCGACGGTGGACAGCGTCGCGACGGAGAAATGCAGCGCATCCGAATAGGTCAGGCGGATCGGGCCTTCGGTGGCGTGGAAAAGCGGCTCCCGCGACAGCCCGTCGGCGATGCGATAGGCGGCGGCGAACAGGATCACCAGCAGGGCGTAGATCAGCAGGAAGGCGGTGATCGGCGCGGCGACATGCCGGGCGCGGCCGGCCAGCTCGTCCACGATCAGCGCGACATCGACCAGAAGCTGCACCACCTCCCGCACCGCGATGGCGACCAGCAGCGCGATGCCGCCCATCGCGGCCAACAGCGCGACCGCCTGCCAGTCCGGCGGCAGGCGGTTCAGCGGCATCATGAAGCAGGCCAGCCCCACCAGGGAGACGGCGGCCAGCCAGCGCATCGCCCGCGGCAGGTGGTCCAGGCTGCGCGCGGTCTGGCGTTCCGCCACTGCCACCAGTTCCGTCCGACGCCACCACACCTGGCCCAGGAAGGCCAGCACCGGCAGCAGGAAGGCGACCGGCCGCGCCCAGTCCGAAGCCTCGGGGAACTGCGCCTGGCCCAGTACCGTGAACAGGCTGGCATAGACCGCGAAGCCGGTCGCCGTGCCGAAGGCGAAGTGCAGCCCGCGCGGGAACAGCAAATAGAGCAGCCCGAAGCCCAGCGCCGCGGCCACCAGCACCGCCGCCGACAGCGCCCGCGCATCATGCCCGATGCCCCAGGCGACCAGCAGCGTCAGCGCCACGGTGAACCCCACAGAGCGCGCCCAGGCGCCGACCAGCCTGGACGGTGCCCGCGGCGGTGGGGGCCTCACGGTGCCAGCGCCACCCCGGTGATCTCCACCTTCCAGCGCGGATCGACCAGCGCCGCCTGGATGGTCATCCGCCCCGGCTTGTGGCCGGGGTCGAGCCAGGCATCCCAGGCGCGGTTCATCGCCGCCGCGTCGGCGATGTCGGCCAGCACGACGGTGACCGACAGCAGCGCCCGCTTGTCCGTCCCCGCTTCCGCCAGCAGGGCGTCGATCTGGCGCAGGATGTCGGCGGTCTGGCCTTCCGCATCCGCGGTCGGGTCGTCGGCGACCTGGCCGGCCAGCCAGACGAAGCCGCCGGCGACCACGGCGCCCGACAGGCGCTCCTCCTCGGCGATGCGGCGGATGGTCATGCTTCCCTCCCCTGCGGCGGCGCGGCTATGAGGCGCGGCCGGAGAGAGACTGACATGCAGCCGATGCTCGACAAGACCGTCCTGGCCAGCCGCTGGCTGCTGGCGGTGTTCTTCCTGGGGCTGGCGGTCGCGCTGGCGGCCTATGCGGTGCATTTCCTGGCGAAGCTGTGGAAGTTCGTCACCGGCGTCTTCACGGCGGACGAGACCCAGTTCCTGATCCAGCTGCTGCACCTGCTCGATTCGGCGCTCGTCGCCTCGCTGGTCGTGACGGTCGCCGTCGCGTCCTATGACAGCCTGGTGTCGCGGCTGAACAAGAGCGACGAGAGCGGGGAGGCGTCCTGGGTCGCGACCGTCGATCCGGGCAACCTGAAGATCAAGCTCTCGGCGGCGCTGATCGCCATTTCCTCGATCCACCTGCTGCAGATCTTCATGGACGTGCGGGAATACGAGGACCGCGCGATCATGTGGGCGATCGGCATCCACACGATGTTCCTGGCCGGCGCGCTGGTGCTGGGCACGCTGGACCGGCTGGCGGGGAAGGCGGGCAAGAAGAACGACGCGCTGTAGCGCGCCGGCCCGGCGCGCGCCTGCTCAGCGCGCCAGGTGCGGCCGGCGCAGCAGGCGGGCCAGAAGCCCGTCCACCGGCCCGCAGACCACGCTGAGCGCCCAGAGCAGGCCGGCCGTCAGCACGATGGCGGGGCCGGAGGGCATGTCGAGGTGGTAGGAGGCCAGCAGGCCGAGCCAGGCCGACAGCACCGCCATCGCGACCGCGGCATAGACCAGCCCCGACAATTCGCGCGCCCAGTGCCGCGCCGCGACGGCCGGCAGCATCATCAGCCCCACCGCCATCAGCGTGCCCATCGCCTGGAAGGCGGCCAGCACGTTCAGCACCACCAGCGCCAGGAACAGCATGTGCCACAACCCGCCGCGCACGCCCTCGGCGGCGGCGAAGGCGGGGTCGAAGCAGTCCAGCGCCAGCGGCCGCCAGGCGATGGCGAGCGCCGGCAGGGTCAGCGTGGCGACGCCGGCCATCAGCAGCAGCGCCGGATCGTCCACCCCCAGCACCTGGCCGAACAGCAGATGCGTCAGGTCGCCGGTGTCCCCGCGCAGCGAGACCAGCGCCACGCCGAGCGCCAGCGCGATCAGGTAGAGCGCGGCGAGCGACGCATCCTCCCGCCCCCCCGTGGAGCGCGCCAGCGCCCCGGCGCCGAGCGCCACCAGCAGCCCCGCCACCAGCCCGCCCGCCGACATCGCCGGCACCGACAGGCCGGCCAGCAGGTAGCCCGCCGCGATGCCGGGGGTGACGCCATGGGCCAACACCTCGGCGGTCAGGCTGGTGCGGCGCAACATCAGGAAGACGCCGAGCACCGGCGCGGCGACGGCGAGCGCGAGACACCCGACCAGGGCGCGACGCATGAAGCCGAATTCGAGGAAGGGGTCGAGCATGCGCGGGGTCAGCGCGTGACCGGGGAGGGCTCTGCCATCCCCGGACGTCGCGGCAGTGCCGCGACCCCGCCAAGGGCCGGGGGGCCTTGGAAGCCCATCAGTTCTGGTCGTCGGTCAGGGAGGGGGCATGGCGCGCCCGCCCGGCGCGCGCGACCTCGACGCCCCCTCCCCGACCGAAGACCAGACTCACGGCGGGGTCCGGGGGCCGCCACGGCCCCCGGCGGGGTCGCGGCACTGCCGCGACGTCCGGGCGGGGCAGCGCCCCTCCCGGCACGGCTCACGCCGCCCGGCACACCGGCGCCCCGTCATCCCAGGCTTCGGCCATCATGCGCGCGCGCAGGCGGTTCTCGGCGGTCAGCACTTCGGCGGTGGGGCCGGCGGCGATGCATTCGCGGGCCATCAGCACGCAGTGCGGGAATTCCGCGCGGACCAGGTCGAGGTCGTGCAGCACCGCGATGACGGTGCGGCCCTCGCCGTGCCAGCGCTTCAGCACCGCCAGCAGGTCGGCGGCGGTGCGGGCATCCACCGCGTTGAAGGGCTCGTCGAGCAGGATCAGGTCGGCGTCCTGCACCAGCAGGCGGGCGAAGAGCAGCCGCTGGAACTGGCCGGCCGAGAGGCTGCCGACCGGCCGCCCCCCGAAGCCGCCGAGGCCGACGGCTTCCAGCGCCGACTGCGCCCGGTCGCGGTCGGCGGCGCCGGCGCCGCGGAACAGGCCGAGGCGCCGCCACATCCCCTGCATCACCACGTCGCGGCAGAGGATCGGGAAGGCGCGGTCCATGCCCGATTGCTGCGGCAGCAGCGCCAGGCGCGGGCTGCCGGCGGGCGCGCGGACCTCGACCCGGCCCTCATCCGCCTTGTGCAGCCCGGCAATGGCGCGGAGCAGCGTGGTCTTGCCCGCGCCGTTCGGCCCGACCAGCGCGGTCAGGCTGCCCGGGGCGAAGCGCGCGGAGAGGTGATGCACCGCCGGGTGGCGGGCATGGGTCGCCGTCAGGTGCTCGATGCGCAGTTCCGGCCCGCGCGGCCCGGCGGGGGTGGCGTTCATTCGGCGAGCGCCCAGCCGACCGCGGCCCACAGCCCGGCCAACACGGCCACGGCCAGCCCCAGCCGCGCCCCGATCCCGGCGGAGAGCGAGAGCGGATCGGCGAGGCGGGGATCGGCGAAGGGGGGGCGCAGGCGCATGCGTTACCTTATAACGTCACGCCCGATATAGCCCCGCCCCCGCCGCTGGGCAAAGGCCCCCCTTCCGCCCTATCTGCGGCGCATGCGCGACGCCCCCGACCTGACCCCGCCGCCGCCGGAGGATCCGGACGCGCAGCTCCGCCGCACGCTCGCCCGCCATCGCGCGGTTGCCACTGGGCTGCTCGGCGGCATGGGCGGGCTGCTGGTCGGCACCTACTACATGCCGCCCGGCTACTGGACGGACCTGCTGCAGGCCTCGGCCAAGGCCGGCGTGGTGGGCGGCATCGCCGACTGGTTCGCGGTGACCGCGCTGTTCCGCCACCCGCTCGGCCTGCCCATCCCGCACACCGCGATCGTGCCCCGCCAGAAGGAGAGGCTGGGCGCCGGCCTCGGCCGCTTCGTCGCCAACCATGTCTTCACCGAGGACGAGGTGCGCCGCGTGCTCGCCCGCCTGGACCTCGCCGCCATCCTGCGCGACTTCCTGCGCGACGAGGAGGCGGTGCGGCCGGCCGCCGTGGCGCTGGCCGCCGCCATGCCGCGGGTGCTGGCCAGCCTGGAGGATGGCCGGGCGCGCCGGCTGATGGCGCGGCTGCTGCCGCGGCTGGCGGGCGGGCCGGGATCGGCGAAGGTGGTGGCCAAGGCGCTGACCGCGCTGATCGAGGGCAAGCGCCACCAGGAGGTCTTCGGGCTCGCCGTCGGCCAGCTGAAGGGGCTGCTCTCCGCCAAGGAGGACCAGCTGCGCGCGGCGATCGAGGCGCGGGTGCGGGCCGAGGGCGGCACGCTGGTCGGCTGGCTGGCCGGCGCCACCATCGCGCGGCGCGTGCTCGGCGCGCTGAATGCCGAGCTCGACAAGGTGCAGCCCGACGACAGCGAGCTGCGCCAGGCCTTCGAGACCTGGCTGCGCACCGAGATCGCCCGGCTGGAGGACGACCCCGAACGCGCCGCCGCCGTCGGCCGCGCGGTGCGGGAGGCGCTGGCGAACCCGGCCGTCGCCGCCTGGCTCGGCGAGATCTGGGGCCGGCTGCGGGCGGCGCTGGAGGCCGATGCCGCGAACCCGCATGGCCGCACCGCGCAGGCGCTGGCGGGGATGCTGGGCAACCTCGGCACCGTGCTGGCCGAGGACGAGGGCGCGCGCGCGCGGCTGAACCGCGCGGCGGAGGGCGTGCTGATGGCGCTGCTGCCCAATGCGCGCACCAAGCTGGCGGATTTCATCGCCGGGGTGGTGCGCAACTGGGACACCGCGACGGTGACCGAGAAGATCGAGCTGCGGGTCGGCCGCGACCTGCAATACGTGCGCATCAACGGCACGCTGGTGGGGTTCCTGGTGGGGGGCGCGCTGTTCGCGCTGCTGACGGCGGCCTTCGGGCGGATCGCGGTGTAGGGGTCCGCCCCCCTTCAATACGGCACCTTGTCCGGCTTCGCCGCCCAATCCGCGAAGGCCTCCAGCGCCTCGGCCGCCAGCAGCCGGCGCATCGGCAGGGCGCGGGCCTCGATCGGCTTCGGCACCTCGTCGTACAGCCACTGGTCGTCGAAGCCGATCGCCGCCGCCTCGTCCCGCGCATTGCCATAGACCACCGCGTCCAGCCGCGCCCAATAGGCGGCGGCCAGGCACATCGGGCAGGGCTCGCAGCTGGTGAACAGCACCCCCCCGCGCAGGTCGAACCGGCCGAGCGCCGCGCAGGCGCGCCGGATCGCCACCACCTCGGCATGCGCGGTCGGGTCGTTGGTCGAGGTGACCTGGTTCCACCCCTCCGCCACCACCTGGCCGTCCAGCACCACCACCGCCCCGAAGGGCCCGCCCGCGCCGCCATCCATGCCGCGCCGCGACAGCGCGATGGCATGGCGCATGAACGCCTCGTCGTCCGATGACATGCAGCCCCCCGGCTTCACGTTGCGGCGCCGAGGCGCCACCTTCCGAAACCAAGGAGGTATCGGCATGACGCTCGCCCTGTCCATCCTCGACCAGTCCAGCGTCGCCTCCGGCCGCACCCCGGCCGAGGCGATCCGGGAGACGCTGGAGCTTGCGAAGCTGGCGGATGGCTGGGGCTATCGCCGCTACTGGCTGGCCGAGCACCACAACAGCCGCAGCCATGCCGGCACGGCGCCCGAGATCCTGATCTCCGCCATCGCCGCGACGACGCGCCGCATCCGGGTGGGCAGCGCCGGGGTGATGCTGCCCCACTACTCGGCGCTGAAGGTCGCCGAGCAGTTCCGGGTGCTGGAGGCGATCGCGCCGGGGCGGATCGACCTCGGCGTCGGGCGCGCCCCGGGCAGCGACGGGCGCACCGCCTTCGCCCTCAACCCCCATGCGCGGGAAGCCGCCGACCGCTTCCCGCAGCAGGTGCAGGAAGTGCTGGGCTGGCTCGGCGAGGGGCTGCCCGCCAACCATCCCTTCGCCAGCATCTCCGCCCAGCCCGAGGGGCCGACGGGGCCCGAGGTGTGGATCCTGGGATCGTCCGACTTCGGCGCGCAGCTCGCCGCCTATTTCGGCCTGCCCTACTGCTTCGCGCATTTCATCACCGACGGGCAGGGCAGCGCGGAGGCGCTGGCGCTGTATCGCGACGGCTTCCGCCCGCGTCCCGGCGGGCTGGCGGCGCCACGCGCGGCGCTGGCGGTCTTCGCGCTGACCGCGCCGACGGAGGCGGAGGCGTGGCGGCTGTTCCGCTCGCGCGAGCTGTGGCGGCTGTCGCGCGACCGCGGCATCTATCCGCCGCTGCCGAGCGTGGCGGAGGCGGAGGCGTACCCCTACACGCCGGCCGAGCTGGCGCGGATCGCGGCGATGCGCGCCACCGCCCTGGTCGGCGCGCCGGAACAGGTGGTGGCGAGGCTGCGGGCGCTGGCCGCCGCGGAGGGCGCCGACGAGGTCGCCGTCCTGACCCCCTGCCACGACGCCGCCGCGCGCCAGGCCAGCTACCGCCTGGTGGCGGAGGCGAATGCGGCGTCCGTTGCCGTCGCGGCTTGATCCGCGGCGGGCCGCGCTACGGCCGCCGGCGATGCCGCCGCCAGCCGCGCAGGCCCGCCACGCCCTCGACCAGCACCGGCACCAGCAGCAGCGGCACGGTGGCGACCGCCAGCAGCCCGAAGCTCGCCCCCCAGGCGCGGCCACCCAGCACCAGCGCCAGCCCGGCGAGCGTCCAGGTCGCCGCGTTCACCCCGATCGCCATAAGGAGCAGCCAGCGCAGCCGCGCCAGGCGCCGCGCCGCGGCGGCCGGGTCGGCATCCCGCGTCCAGGCGCCGCCACGGCGCGAGACCTCATAGACCCGCGCGTCATCACCCCCGAAGCGGGGCGGCGACGGCTCCGTCAGCGGCGGATCACCATGAAGCGCACCGCCTGCGCGCCGCCCTGCCGGCGCAGGCGCCGCAGCCGCCACCAGATGGAACCGGCGCCGATCGCGCCCGCCACCAGCAGCACCGGCAGCAGGATGCCGACGAAGACCACCGCCAGCGCCGCCATCACGAGCCCGCCGGCGACGAGGGCCACCAGCAGCGCGATGCCGCCGACCCGGCCGAGCAGCCGGTCCAGCGTGCCCGCGCGCGGCGGGGCCGGCGGGTCGCGGAACTCGCCGTCCGGGGTCATGTCGAGGACGGGGGGGCGTTGCTCTCTGTCCATGCGGAGCATGTTGCCCGAAGGGGGGCGCGGTTCAAGGCCGGACCCGGGCGCCCCGTCAGGCCGGCGCCGCGTCCACCACATGCAGGCAGGCGCTGGTGGTGTCGTTCCAGCTTTCCGCCCGCAGATGGCCCGCCAGGTGCATCACGCCCCCGCCGAGCAGCGCCGCCGCCAGCGGCCCTTCCTTGGCGCGGAAGCAGATCGCCTTCAGCCGCGCGCCGCCGCCCTCCCCGTCCAGGAAGGCGCGGACGGTGTTGCCCTCCTTCCCCACCCGGTCGGCCCGCACGACGCGGACGCGGGAGAGGGCGAAGACCGGCTCCTCGTTCCCCGCGCCGAAGGGGGCGAGGCGCGCGACCTGCTGCGCCACCTCCACCGTCGCGCCGGCGACGCCGAGCGCGCCTTCCACAGGCAGGTCGGCCGAGGAGGGAAGATCGGAGGCGGCGGAGAGCCGCTCGTCCAGCCAGGCATGCAGCTCCGCCTGGCGGCCGGCGCGGAAGGAGAAGCCGGCGGCCATCGGGTGGCCGCCGCCGGTCTCCAGCAGCCCCGATTGCCGCGCGGCGATGATGGCGGCGCCGAGGTCGATGCCCGGCACCGAGCGGCCGGAGCCCTTGGCCAGCCCGCCGGCCAGCCCGGCGACGCAGGCGGGGCGGTTGAACTTCTCCTTCACCCGGCCGGCGACGATGCCGACCACGCCGGGGTGCCAGCCCTCCCCGGTCACCAGCAGCACGGGGTGGCCGCGGCTGGCCTGCGCCTCGGCGGCGGCGAGCGCGGCGCCCAGCACCTCGCCCTCCACCTCCTGCCGGCGCTTGTTCACGGCGTCCAGGCGCTCCGCCATCGCGCGCGCCTCGATCGGGTCGTCCTCGAGCAGCAGGCGCAGGCCGAGATCGCTCTCGTCGATGCGGCCGGAGGCGTTGATGCGCGGGCCGAGCAGGTAGCCCAGCGTGTGCGCGCTCGGCTGGTCGCGAAGCTGCGCCACTTCCAGCAGCGCGGCGATGCCCGGCCGGTCGCGGCGCGCCATCACCTTCAGCCCCTGCGCGACCAGGGCGCGGTTGAGCCCGGTCAGCGGCATCACGTCGCAGACGGTGGCGAGCGCGACGAGGTCCAGCAGCCGCTTCAGGTCCGGTTCCGCCCGCTGCGTGAAGGCGCCGCGGCGGCGCAGCTCCCGCACCAGCGCAACGGCGGCCAGGAAGGCGACGCCAGCGGCGCAGAGGTTGCGGAGGCCGGAGGTGCAGTCCAGCCGGTTGGGGTTCACCGCCGCGCGCACCGGCGGCACGGGTCCTTCCGCCTTGTGGTGGTCGAGGATCACGACATCGGCGCGGCCCTCGGCCGCGGCCAGCGCCTCGGCGGCCGCGATGCCGCAATCCACCGTGACGATCAGCGTCGCGCCGCGCTCGCAGAGCGTGCGGATCGCCTGCGGGTTGGGCCCGTATCCCTCGGCCAGCCGGTCCGGGACGTAGTGGGTGACCTCGCAGCCCAACTCGCGCAGCAGCCGCACCATCAGCGCGCCGGAACAGGCCCCGTCCACGTCGTAGTCGCCGAAGACCGCGACGCTCTCGGCATCCTGCACGGCATCCGCCAGCCGCGCGGCCGCCTGGTCCATGTCCAGCAGGCAGGACGGGTCGGGCAGCAGGGCGCGCAGCGTGGGTTCGAGGAAGTCGGCGGCCTGGTCCATGCCGACGCCGCGCGCGGCCAGCAGCCGGCCGACCAGCTCCGGCAGGCCGAGGCGCTGCGCGATGCCGAGGCCGATTCGCGCCTCCCCCTGCCGCCAGGTCCAGCGGCGGCCGGTGGCGCTGCGCGCGACGCCGAGGACCAGGTCGTCCTGCGTCACGCCGTGAAGGCCGCGGGCTTCAGCGCGAAGTTGTGGTGGGCCTCGACGTAGCGGACGGTGCCGGACTTGGAGCGCATGACGATCGAATGCGTGTAGGCGCCCGAGCCGAAATGCCGCACGCCGCGCAGCATCGGCCCGCTGGTCACGCCGGTCGCGGCGAACATCACGTCGCCCTTCGCCATGTCCTCCAGCCCATAGATGCGCGACGGGTCGGTGATGCCCATCTCCTTCGCGCGCAGCACCTGGTCGTCGTTCTCGAACAGCAGCCTTCCCTGCATCTGCCCGCCGATGCAGCGCAGCGCGGCCGCCGCCAGCACGCCTTCCGGCGCGCCGCCCGAGCCCATGTAGACATCGACGCCGGTGTCGGGCTGCGACACGGCGACCACGCCGGACACGTCGCCATCCGGGATCATCATGATGCGCGCGCCGGCGGCGCGGCAGCGCTTCACGATCTCCTTGTGCCGGTCGCGGTCCAGCAGGCAGACGACCAGGTCCGAGATGTCGCGCTTCTTCGCCTTGGCGAGTTCCCGCAGGTTCTCCTCGACGGAGGCGTCCAGGCTGACCACGCCCTCCGGCAGGCCGGGGCCGACGGCCAGCTTGTCCATGTAGATGTCGGGCGCGTGCAGGAAGCCGCCCTTCTGGGCCAGCGCCACCACCGCCATCGCGTTCGGCCCGCCCTTGGCGGTGATCGAGGTGCCTTCCAGCGGATCGACGGCGATGTCCACTTCCGGGCCGCCGCCGGCCTTGGCGTAGAGCCCGACCTTCTCGCCGATGTAGAGCATCGGCGCCTCGTCCATCTCGCCTTCGCCGATCATCACCGTGCCGGAAATGGCGACCGTGTCGAAGGCGCGGCGCATCGCCTCCACCGCGGCGCCGTCGGCGGCGTTCTTGTCGCCGCGGCCCATCCAGCGCGCGGCGGCCAGCGCCGCGGCTTCCGTCACCCGCACCAGCTCCAGGGCGAGGTTGCGGTCCACATGGACCTGGCGGTCGTGCTCGGCCATCGGGTGGTTCCTTCGCGGGTTGCGCTACTGCAGGTTCTCGATGCGGATCAGCGCCGGCGTCTCGACCACCGCGTCGAGCGCCTCGATCCGCGCGAGGGCGGCGCGCATCTCCGCCTCCTCGCAATCATGGGTGGTGACCACCACGGGCACGGCTTCGCCCGGCGCGCGGCCGCGCTGCAAAATGCTTTCCAGGCTGATCGCATGGTCGCGCAGCGCGCCGGTGACGTCGGCGATCACGCCGGGGCGGTCCACCACCATCAGCCGCAGGTAGTAGGCGCCGACGCGCTTCGACATCGGCATGGCCGGCAGCGGCGAGAGGTCGCCGGCCGCCACCCCCCACACCGGCGCGCGGCGCCCGCGGGCGATGTCGATCAGGTCGGCGACCACGGCGCTGGCCGTCGGCCCGGCGCCGGCGCCGCGACCCTGCAGCACCACGCGGCCGACGAAATCGCCTTCCGCGACCACCGCGTTGAACACGCCGTCCACATGCGCGATCGGATGCGCCAGCGGCACCATGCAGGGATGCACGCGGGTGTCCACGCCATGCTCCGTGCGCCGCGCGATGCCGAGCAGCTTGATGCGGTAGCCGAGTTCCGCCGCCAGCGCGATGTCCAGCGCCGAGATGCCGCGGATCCCCTCGACATGCACCGCGCCGAAATCGACCGGCCGCCCGAAGGCCAGCGCCGCCAGGATCGCCAGCTTGTGCGCGGCGTCGATGCCGTCCACGTCGAAGGAGGGGTCGGCTTCGGCATAGCCGAGCTTCTGCGCCTCGTGCAGCGCTTCGGTGAATTCCCGCCCGCGCTCGCGCATCTGCGTCAGGATGTAGTTGCAGGTGCCGTTGAGGATGCCGAGCACGCGCGTCAGGTCGTTCGCCGCCAGGCCCTCGCGGATCGCCTTGATGGCAGGGATGCCGCCGGCGACCGCCGCCTCATAGGCCAGGGTGACGCCGCTGCGGTCGGCGAGCGCCGCGAGCTCCGCGCCATGCACGGCCAGCAGCGCCTTGTTGGCGGTGACCACCGGCTTGCCGGCGCGAAGCGCCGCGCGGACGGTGGCGGCCGCCGGGCCGTCGATGCCGCCGATGGTTTCGACCACCACGTCCACGCTGGCATCGTCGGCCAGCGCCGCCGCATCCTCGTACCAGCGCAGCCCGGCGACGGAGACGCCGCGGTCGCGCGTGCGGTCGCGGGAGGAGACGGCGGTGACGGCGATCGGCCGGCCCGCGCGGGCGGCGATGGTGGCGGCATTCTCGCGCAGCAGCGCGAGGACGCCGGCGCCGACGGTGCCGAGGCCGGCGATGCCGACGGCAAGAGGCTTGGTCATGGGAAGCGCACTCGGTCTCCCTCTCCCGCCCGGGCGGGAGAGGGTCGGGGTGAGGGTGGGACGGGCGGGACGAGGCGGGGCGGCGGACAGCCCCCCTCGCCCGACATCTGCAACCACGGGAGAGGAGAGCGAAGACCCTTCACGCTGCGTCCACGTCCATCGCGTCCACCGGCCCGGCATTGTCGGTGGCCAGGAAGCCGCGGATGCCGCGCAGCGCCTGGCGGATGCGGTGCTCGTTCTCCACCAGCGCGATGCGCACATGCTCGTCGCCATGCTCGCCGAAGCCGAGGCCCGGCGCCACCGCGACCTTCGCCTTCTCCAGCAGCAGCTTCGAGAAGCCGACCGAGCCGAGATGCCGGAAGCGCTCCGGGATCGGCGCCCAGAGGAACATGGAGCCCTCCGCCGCCGGCACGTTCCAGCCCGCGGCGTGCAGCCCCTTCACCAGCACGTCGCGGCGCTTGCGGTATTCCACGCGCATCTCGGCGACGCAGTCCTGCGGCCCGTTCAGCGCGGCGACGGCGGCCACCTGGATCGGCGTGAAGGCGCCGTAGTCCAGGTAGGACTTCACCCGCGCCAGCGCCGCGATCAGCCGCGGGTTGCCGGCGGCGAAGCCCATGCGCCAGCCGGCCATGTTGTAGGTCTTGGACATCGAGGTGAACTCGACCGTCACCTCCTTGGCGCCCGGGATTTCGAGCACCGACGGCGGCGGGTTGGCCTCGTCGAAGTACAGCTCGGCATAGGCAAGGTCGGACAGGACGAAGAGTTCGTGCTTGCGGGCGAGTGCCACCAGCTCACGGTAGAAGTCGCGGCTGGCCAGCAGCGCGGTGGGGTTGGACGGGAAGTTCACGATCACGGCGGTGGGCTTCGGCACGGAATGCTTCACCGCGCGCTCGATCGCCGCCAGCATCGCGTCGTCCGGCGTGTAGGGGATGGACCGCGCGGAGGCGCCGGCGATGATGAAGCCGAACTGGTGGATCGGGTAGGACGGGTTGGGCACCAGGATGGTGTCGCCCGGGCTGCTGATGGCCTGCGCCAGGTTGGCCAGGCCTTCCTTCGAGCCGAGCGTGGCCACCACCTCGGTCTCCGGGTCCAGCTTCACGCCGAAGCGGCGCGCATAGTAGCCGGCCAGTGCGCGGCGCAGCCCGGGGATGCCCTTCGACATGGAATAGCGATGGGTGCGCGGGTCCTGCACCGCCTCGACCAGCTTGGCGACGATGTGCGGCGGCGTCGGGCTGTCCGGGTTGCCCATGCCGAGGTCCACGATGTCCTCGCCCACGCCGCGTGCCTTGGCCTTCGCGCCGTTGACCTCGGCGAAGACGTAGGGCGGCAGGCGGCGGATGCGGTGGAACTCCTCGGTCATGGTCTGGCGATTCCGTGCGGTGTCGTGGAACGAGGCAGGCGTGGGCGAGAGCATACAGCGCGGCGGCGCGGGCGGGGAACCGCCGGCCGGGCGCCGTTCGCCTAGACCATCACCGTGGCGAATAGAAGTGGCGCCGGTGCTTCAGCGCCGCGGCGCCAACAGGTCGGCGGGCGGCGGGGGCGGCGGGGCCAGCAATTCGCGCGGCGGCGGGGGGGGCGGCGCGGCGGCCTCCGGCAGCCGCGCCGGGGCGGCAGGCGCGGGCAGGGAAGGCGCCGGCGCGGGCAGCGCCACCGGCGCCGGC
>JAIYDD010000124.1 GCA_027487675.1 Acetobacteraceae bacterium
ACGAGATATATCAATAATGAAGGGGAGGTGCAGGAACATCAGGTTCCTGCCGGGGTGCTCGAGGGGCGGAGCCCCTCGACCTTTCCCTTTGCTTCCCGAGGCGAATTTCCGCAGCCTGCCAAACGCGGATTTCCGGGCCCGGCTTCGGGCAGGCGCAAGGCAGGCCAAGGCCGTTCCCCGGGCGGCGCTTCGTGCGGGAAGCCGCAGGGACATCGCGTCCCGTGCCGGCTGTCGCTCGGCGTCGCCTCGTCTCCCCCGTGCCGGATGGCGCCGCCGCGGGCCGTGTCGCACGGGCGCCTCCGATGACCCCGCCTGGCTGCGACGCCCATCGCCGGACCGCCGCGCGCGGCGACACGCGGGCCGTGCCGGTGCCGACCCGTGCCGGGGGGGGCCGTCGCGGGTGCGGAGCTTGCGCAACGCCCGGTGCCGCTGGCCGGGCTGCCGCGCCGGCGACAGGACCAAGCCCCGGGGATCAAGGCGGGGCGCGATCATTGCGTTTATCGTATGATCCGTTGCCGTCGGCATGCGGCGGCGTGTCCGGCACGGGGCTGGGCACGGCCTGCTTCGGCCGCCGCAGCACCAGCATCGCGGCCAGCGCCTGCAGCGCCAGCGCCAGCGCCGGCACCGCATCCGGGCCGGCCGCTTCGCGCAGCAGCCCGAAGGCGGCCGGGGCGAAGGCATAGAGCGCCTGGCCGATCGCCGTGGTCAGCGCCACCACCCGCCCGAGATCGGCGGGCGGGAATTCCGCCTGCGCGATCAGCGGCGGGAGCGACAGCAGGTTGCCCACCCCGATGCCGAACAGCGCGCAGCCGAGCAGCAGCAGCGGCAGCGACCCGTCGGCCGCCAGCAGCGCCGCCGAGCCCACCGCCTGCAAGGCGAAGGTGACGGAAGCCGCCCAGCGCCGCCGCGGGCCGGACGGCAGCACCCAGCCCGTCAGCGTCCGGCCCAACAGGGCGAAGACCGTGACGACGCTCATCGCCAGGCCCGCCCCCGCCGCGCCCAGCACCGGCAGCAGCAGGGAAACGAGGTGCGCCACCAGCCCCATCTGGGCGAAGAGCGCGACGGCGAAGGCCGCGACCAGCCCGCGGAAGACCGGGTCCGCCAGCAAGTCGGCGCGGCTGCGCGCCGGCGCCGGCGGGTGCGCCGGCGGCGGGGCCGGGGCGGCGGCGCCATCCGGGTGCTGCCCGAGCTCCTCCGGCCGCCGGGCGATCACCCGGCCCGCCAGCGGCCAGCACAGCGCGACCAGCGCCGCGCCCACCACCATCGCCGCCGGGCCGAAGCCGACCGCGCCGATCAGCACCGCCCAGAGCGGCGTCATCAGGATGCCGCCCACGCTGGCGCCGTTGTAGGCCATGGAGAGTGCGGCCGGCCGCCGGCGCTCGAACCAGGGGGCGACCATGGCGTTGATGGCCGCGCCGCTGGTCAGCGCCCAGCCAGCCCCGGTCAGCGCCGCGGCCGGCAGCAGCATCCAGGGCGCGCTGGCAAAACCCCAGAGCACGACGCCAGCCGCCGAGGCCAGGATGCCCGCCCGCGTCACGGCCGCCAGCCCGAAGCGCCGGTGCCAGTCCGGCAGCTGCGCGACCAGGGCGGCCGAGAGCAGGAAATGCAGCGTCACCGCCCCCGACAGCAGGGCGATGGGCCAGCCGCGGGACTGCGCCAGGGCGGCGATGAAGACGCCCGGCCCGTAGAAGCCGATTCCCCAGGCGAAGACCGCCAGCAGGAAGGCGGCGGCGACGACCTTCCACCCGTGAAAACGCGGCATCAGGCGCATGTTGCGGGGCCTTGGCGGGGCTGTGAACGGCGGGTTGCCGCGGTGCATCACGCATGCTAGCTAGCCGCCGCCGCAACCGGGGGGTCGGCCATCGCCGCCGCTCGGCGCGCAGGCATGGTCCGCGCCGCCCTTTTGCGCCGCCGCGTGCCGCCGAACGACAGGACCGGGACCCCTTGGCCTCAGCAGCGACGACCGACAGCACGACCTCGACGCAGGCCATCAACCCGAGCGGGCTGGCCGAGCGCTATGCGCTCGCGCTGCTTGGGATCGTGGACGATTTGCGCCAGCAGGAAGCCGGCGCGGCGGACCGCATCGCAGGCGACCTCGACCGGCTGTTCCGCCTGTGGCGGGAGGATGCCGGCTTCCGCGCCTTCGTGGAAGACCCGCGCCTGGATGCCGCCGCGCAGCGCCGCGCCGCCTTCGCGGTGATCGAGCGTGCCGGCATCGGCACCGAGGTGCGCAACCTGGTCGGCGTGCTGATCGTCAACCGCCGGCTGGGCCGGCTGCCGGAAGTGGCGCAGGCCTTCGGCGCGCTGCTCGCCGCCCGCCGCGGCCAGCAGGTCGCGCAGGTGACCACCGCCCATTCGCTGACCGACACGCAGCGTGCGCAGATCGTCGCGCGGCTGACGGAAGCCGGTTTCTCCGGCGTGCAGCTGCGCGAGAGCGTGGACCCCACCCTTCTCGGGGGTCTCGTCGTCCGCATCGGCTCGCGCCTCTACGACAACTCGATCAAGTCCAAGCTGCAGCGACTGCAGTACGCGATGAAGGGGGCTGCCTGACATGGAGATCCGTCCTGCCGAGATCTCGGAGATCCTGAAGCAGCAGATCTCCGGCTTCGACGCCGAGGCGAATGTGGCGGAGGTCGGCACCGTGCTGACCGTCGGCGACGGCATCGCGCGCGTCTACGGGCTGCAGAACGTGATGGCCGGCGAGCTGGTGGAGTTCCCCTCCGCCGGGCTGAAGGGCATGGCGCTGAACCTCGAGACCGACAATGTCGGCATCGTGATCTTCGGCGACGACAAGGGCGTGCGCGAGGGCGACACCGTCTCCCGCACCGGCTCGATCGTGGACGTGCCGGTGGGCCGCGGGCTGCTCGGCCGCGTGGTCGATGCGCTCGGCAACCCGATCGACGGCAAGGGCCCGCTGGTCGACGTGACGCGCACGCGCGTCGAGGTGAAGGCGCCCGGCATCATCCCGCGCAAGTCGGTGCATGAGCCGATGCAGACGGGCATCAAGGCGATCGACGCGCTGATCCCGATCGGCCGCGGCCAGCGCGAGCTGATCATCGGCGACCGCCAGACCGGCAAGACCGCCGTCATCCT
>JAIYDD010000192.1 GCA_027487675.1 Acetobacteraceae bacterium
GTGGCATGAGCGGCGACACGCCGCCGGCGCTGAAGCTGCGCCGGCCCGTGCTGGTCACGGGCGGCGCGGGCTTCATCGGATCGAACCTCGCCGACCGGCTGGCGCGCGATGGCCACGACGTGCTGGTCTACGACGCGCTGGCGCGGCCGGGCGTGGAACGCAACCTGGCCTGGCTGCGCGCGCGCCACCCGCGCCGCGTCTCGGCGATCACCGCGGACATCCGCGACCAGGATGCGCTGCGCGCGGCGCTGCGCGACGCGCAGGCGGTGTTCCACCTGGCGGCGCAGGTCGCGGTGACCACGAGCCTGACCGATCCCGCGGAGGATTTCGGCGTCAACCTCGGCGGCACCTTCGCGCTGCTCGACCTGCTGCGGCGCCGGCCGGTGCCGCTGGTCTTCGCCAGCACCAACAAGGTCTATGGCAACCTCGCCGGCGTGGCGCTGGACCGGCAGGGCGAGGCATGGCGCCCGCGGGCGCTGGACCTGGCGATGCACGGCGTGGGCGAGACGCAGCCTCTCGACTTCCACGCGCCCTATGGCTGTTCCAAGGGGGCGGCGGACCAGTATGTGCTGGATTTCGCGCGCAGCCTGGGCGTGCCCGGCACGGTGCTGCGGATGAGCTGCATCTATGGCGAGCGGCAGCTCGGCACGGAAGACCAGGGCTGGGTCGCGCATTTCCTGCGCCAGGCGCTGCGCGGCGAGCCCATCACCATCTACGGCGACGGCAGCCAGGTGCGCGACGTGCTGCATGTGGACGACGCCGTGGACGCCTATCTGGCGGCCTGGGGGCGGATCGGCCGTGTGGCCGGCCGGGCCTACAATCTCGGCGGCGGCCCATCCAATGCCGTCAGCCTGCGCGAGCTGCTGCGCGAGGCGGAGCAGCTGGTCGGCCGCCCGATCGAGCTGCGCTTCGCGGATTGGCGCGCCGGCGACCAGCGCTGGTTCGTGGCCGACACGCGCCGCGCGCGGGCGGAGCTGGGGCTGGCGCCGCCGCTGCCCTGGCGCGCCGGCATCCGCCAGCTGCTGGGCTGGCTGCAGGAGGAGATGGGGGAGGGCGCCGGCGCGGCGCGGCGCGCGCGGTGAAGGTGGCGCTGGTCAACCCGCCCTGGCGCTTCGACGGCAGCATCTATTTCGGCTGCCGGGAGCCGCACCTGCCGCTGGAACTCGGCTACGCGAAGGCGCTGCTGGAGGCGGCGGGCCATGAGGCGCTGCTGGTCGATGCGCATCTCTGCGACCTGACGCAGGCCGAGGCCGCGGATGCCGTCGCCGCCTTCGCGCCGGCGATGACGGTCGTCACCACCGCGCCGACCTACCTGTTCTGGCGCTGCCCGCCGCCCGAGCTCGGCATCCCGCGCGGCTTCCTCGCGGCGCTCGGCGCGCGCGGCGGGCGCACGGTGGCGGTCGGCCCGCACGGCACGGCCACGCCGGGCGCGGCGCTGCGCAAGCTCGGCTGCGACATCGTGCTGCGTGGGGAGTGCGAGGAAGCGGTGCTTGCGCTGGCTGAGGCGGCGGACCCGGCCGAGGTGCAGGGCGTCGCCATGCTGCGGGACGGGTCGCCGCGCCTGACGGGCGCGCCCCGCGCGGCGGCGATGCAATCCCTTCCCGCGCTGCGCTGGCCCGATGCCTGGGTGCGGCGACACCGCCACCACCACCACCGCTTCGACGCCGCGCCCGATGGCCCGGGCGCCGAGGTCGAGGCCTCGCGCGGCTGCCCCTACAATTGCAGCTTCTGCGCCAAGATCGACTTCCGCGACGCCTATCGCCGCCGCGACCTGGCGACGCTGCTGGCGGAGATCGACGGGCTACGCGCGCAGGGCGTGCGCTACCTCTACTTCATCGACGAGATCTTCCTGCCTTGGCGGGCGCTGCTGGATGCTCTGCTGCCGCGCGGGCTCGCCTTCGGCATCCAGACGCGCATCGACCTGTGGAAGCCGGAGATGCTGGAACTGCTCGGCCGCGCCGGCTGCGTCTCGATCGAGGCGGGGGTGGAGAGCGTGACGCCGGAAGGCCGCGCCGCGCTCGACAAGGATTGCCGCGCCGACACCGACGACCTCGCGGCGCGCCTGCTGCATGCGCGCCGCCACGTGCCCTTCGTGCAGGCCAACCTGATCCGCAGCGGCGCCGACGATCCGGCGCTGGTCGATGCCTTCCGCGAGAGGCTGCGCCGCGGCGGCGTCTGGGCGAACGACCCGGTGCCGCTCTTTCCCTATCCGTCCTCGCCGGACTACCGGCGGCTGTGGGGCGCGCCGGACGATGCGGCCTGGGAACGCGCGCATGCGCATTACCTTGCGCAGTTCGACGCGTTCAGCGACATCCAGGAATCGCGCCCGCTGCCCCTTCCGATGCTGGAGGCGCGATGCACGGCTTGACCGCGCCGCCCTTCCGGCACGTGCTGGTCACGGCCGATGCGGTGGGCGGCGTCTGGACGCAGGCGCTCGACCTCGCGCGCGGGCTGGTCATGCGCGGCGGTCGCGTCACGCTGGCGGTGCTCGGTCCGGCTGCCTCCGCCGCGCAGCGCCGGGACGCCGCCGCGATCCCCGGCCTCGTGCTGCGCGAAACCGCCCTGCCGCTGGACTGGCTGGCATCGCGAGAGGAGCAGCTCGCCGAGGCCGGCGCCGCCCTGGCGGAACTGGCGCGCGCGACGGAGGCGGAGGCGCTGCAGCTGCACGCGCCCGCGCTCGCCGCCGCGACGCGCTTCCCGTGTCCGGTTGTGGGCGTGGCGCATTCCTGCCTCGCCACCTGGTGGCGGGCCGTGCATCGCGACGCGCCGCCCGGGGATTTCGGGTGGCGTACGGCCTGGCTTGCGCGCGGCTACCGTGCGGTTGACGCGTTGCTGGCGCCGACGCGTGCCTATGCGGCGGCAACGGCGGCCGCGCACGGCCTTGCCACGCCGCCCACAGTGGTGCGCAACGGCTGCGCGCCTGGCGCGCGCGGCGAGAGCCAGGGCCGCTTCGTGCTGACCGCCGGCCGTCTTTGGGACGAGGGCAAGAACCTCGCCGCGCTCGACCGCGCCGCCGCCAGGCTTGACGCGCCGGTGCTGGCGGCCGGCCCGGTGCAGGGGCCGAATGGCGCGGCCTTCGCGCCGCGGCGCGTGCGACTGCTCGGCACGCTGGACCGCGAAGCGCTGCGCGGCTGGATGCTGCGCGGTCCGGTCTTCGCCTCGGTCGCCCTCTACGAACCTTTCGGGCTGGCCGTGCTCGAAGCCGCGCAGGCCGGCTGTCCGCTGGTGCTGTCCGACATTCCGACCTTCCGCGAGCTGTGGGACGGCGCGGCCATCTTCGTCCCGCCGCGCGACGACGCGGCGCTTGCCGCCGTGCTCGCAGGACTGCTGGGCGACGAGGCCCGGCGCCGCGCACTTTCCGACGCGGCGGCGCGCCGCGCCCGCGCCTGCACGGCCGATGCGATGACCGAAGGGGTGCTGCGCATCCATGCCCTGCTGCGCGCGCGCCAGAGGGTGGCCGCGGCATGAGGCTGGTTGCCTTCACGCATTCGCTCCGCTCCTGCTGGAACCACGGCAATGCGCATTTCCTGCGCGGGGTGCTGGCCGAGCTGTCCGCGCGCGGCGTCGATGTCCTGGCCGCGGAGCCGGCGGACAGCTGGAGCCTGTCGAACCTGCTGCGCGATCATGGCGAGGCGGCGCTCGCCGCCTTCGGTCGCGTCTATCCTGGACTGCGCATCGCGACCCATGCGACGGCGGAGGCGGCGGCGGAGCTGGCGGCGGGCGCCGACGTGGTGCTCGTGCACGAATGGAACCCGCCGGCGCTGGTCGCGGCGCTGGGCCGTGCGCGCCGGCGCGGCGCGCGCTTCACGCTGCTGTTCCACGACACGCACCACCGCGCGGTGAGCGATCCGGGCGCGATCCGCGCCTTCGATCTCGATGGCTATGACGGCGTGCTGGCCTTCGGCGCGGCACTGGCGGACATCTATCGTCGCTGGGGCTGGGGTCGGCGCGCCTTCGTCTGGCACGAGGCCGCCGACACGCGGCTGTTCCGTCCGCCTGCAGCGCCGACGCGGCGCGAGGGCCTCGTCTGGATCGGCAACTGGGGCGATGGCGAGCGCGGCGCGGAACTGGCTGAGTTCCTGCTGCGCCCTGCGGCCGAGGCTTCGCTTCCTCTCGACGTGCATGGCGTGCGCTACCCGCCGGAGGCGCTGGAGGCGCTCGCCGTGCACGGTGCGCGTTGGCGCGGCTGGCTGCCGAACGCCGAGGCGCCGCAGGTCTTCGCGCGGCATCTTGCCACGGTGCATGTGCCGCGGCGCCACTACGTCTCGCTGCTGCCCGGCATCCCCACCATCCGCGTCTTCGAGGCGCTGGCCTGCGGCATCCCGCTTGCGTGCGCGCCCTGGCACGACGCGGAAGGTCTGTTCGCGCCCGGCGAGGATTTCCTGGTCGCGCATGACGGTGCGGAGATGGCACGCCATCTGCGCGCCTTGGCAGCGGATGCGGATCTGCGCGCGGCACTGTCGCGCCGCGGGCTCGCCACGATCCGGGCGCGGCATTCCTGCGCGCATCGCGCCGACGAGCTGCTGGGCATCCTCGCGACGCTGCGCGACCAGCCTGTCCTGCCGGAGCCTGCCGCATGAGGATCGCCTTCTACGGCTCGTCGCTGCTCTCCTCCTACTGGAACGGCGCGGCGACCTACTATCGCGGCATCCTGCGGGATCTCGCCGCGCGCGGCTACGAGACGACCTTCCTGGAGCCCGACGCCTTCGGCCGCCAGCAGAACCGCGACATCGATCCGCCGGATTGGTGCGCGGTGCAGGTCTGGCCGCCGACCGAGGCCGGGCTTCGCCAGGCGCTGGACGTCGCCGCTCAGGCCGACATCGTGGTGAAGGCAAGCGGCGTCGGCGTCTTCGACGACGCGCTGCTGGCCGGCATGGTGCGCACGGCGCGCCCCGACGCGCTGCGGATCTTCTGGGACGTCGACGCGCCCGCGACGCTCGCCGATATGCGAGCGCTGCCCGAGCACCCGTTGCGCGCCGCGCTGCCGCAGATCGACTGCGTGCTGACCTATGGCGGCGGACCGCCGGTGGTCGAGGCGTACCGCGAACTCGGTGCGCGCCGCTGCGTCACGGTCTACAACGCGCTCGATCCGGACACGCACCATCCCGTACCGCCCGATCCCGTCCTTGCCGCCGACCTGTCCTTCCTCGCGAACCGCCTCCCGGACCGGGAGGCGCGGGTGGAAGCCTTCTTCCTGCGCGCGGCGGAGCTGGCGCCAGGGCTGCGCTTCCTGCTCGGCGGAAGTGGCTGGGCGGGGAAGCCGATGCCGCCGAACGTCCGGGCCATCGGCCATGTCCCGACGGCCAGCCACAACGCCTTCAACGCATCCGCGCGCGCCGTGCTGAACGTCGCGCGCGACAGCATGGCGAAGACCGGGTTCTCCCCCGCCACCCGTGTCTTCGAAGCCGCGGGCGCGGGCGCCTGCCTCATCACCGACGCCTGGACCGGGCTCGATCTCTTCCTGAAGCCCCATGCGGAGGTGCTGGTGGCGAGGGACGGCGCCGACGTCGCCGCCCACCTGGCCGCCCTGACGCCCGAGCGTGCGCGCGCCATAGGCGCAGCGGCACGGTCGCGCGTGCTTGCCGAGCACAGCTATGCCCAGCGCGGGGCCGCGCTGGACGGCGTGCTGCGCGCGGAGCTCAGCCGGCGGCGCGATCGGAGCGCCGCATGAGCATCGCGGCGCGTCCAATGCGGATCGTCGTGCTTGGCCTCTCGCTCTCGTCCTCGTGGGGCAACGGGCATGCGACGACATGGCGCGCCCTGCTGCGCGCCCTCGGCGCACGTGGGCATGACGTGCTGTTCCTGGAACGCGACGTGCCATGGTATGCGGCGCATCGCGACCTTGCCGAGCCGGGGTTCTGCCGCCTGGCACTCTATGGCGACCTTGACGAGCTGCGCCGCTTCGCTCCTGAAGTGGGCGCGGCCGATGCGGTGATCGTCGGCTCCTTCGTGCCGGACGGCGCGGCGGTCGGGCGATGGGCGCAGCGGACGGCGCGCGGGGTCGTGGCCTTCTACGACATCGACACGCCGGTGACGCTCGCCCGGCTTGCGCGCGGTGAACACGACTACATCGCGCCGGATGTGATGCGCGGCTATGGGCTCTATCTCTCCTTCACCGGCGGGCCCGTGCTGCGCGAGCTGGAAGCCCGGCACGGCGTGGCGGCCGCGCGTGTCCTGTACTGCTCCGTCGACCCGGAGGCATATCCGCCGCGCCCGCAGCCGCTGCGCTGGGACCTGAGCTATATCGGCACCTACAGCGAGGACCGCCAGCCCGTGCTGGAATCGCTGCTGATCGAGCCGGCGCGCAGGGCGCCGCATCTGTGCTTCGTCGTGGCCGGCCCGCAGTACCCGGCCGGCATCGCCTGGCCCGCGAATGTCGAGCGCATCGAGCATGTGCCGCCCGCCGACCATCCAGCCTTCTACGGCAGCAGCCGCTTCACGCTGAACGTCACGCGGTCCGACATGGCGCGCGCCGGCTGGAGCCCGAGCGTGCGGCTGTTCGAGGCGGCGGCGTGCGGCACGCCCGTGATCTCCGACCGCTGGGACGGACTGGAGGAACTGCTCGAGCCAGGGCGCGAGATGCTGCCGGCCGCATCGCCCGCGGACGTGCTGGCGGTGCTCGAAGGGTGCGACGAGCGGCTCCGCCTCGCCATCGCGGCGGCCGCGCGCAACCGCGTGCTGTCGGCGCACACCGCAGCGCATCGCGCGGCGGAGCTGGAGGCGCATCTCCACGACGCCGCGGCGCGGCTCGCCACGCGCTAGTGTCGCGGCCGCACGGTCCTGCGGCCTTGCGGCGGCGTGGCGCCAGGCGTTCGCATCTTCGGCCTGCTTATCGCTTCCCTGCGCCGGCAGTGCCGATGGACGTCACGCGCCCGGCGCTACGTCGCTGCCTTGCGCAGCGCTTCGGCCACGCGTCGTACCACGCCTTCCCAGTCCCCTGCGGCAGTCTGGCGGAAGAGACGCATGGTCGGGTACCACGGGCTGTCGTCACGATCCTCCATCCAGCGCCAGTCCGCATCCGCGGCGAGCAGCGTCCAGACGGGCCTACCGAGCGCGCCCGCGAGGTGGGCCGGCATGGAGTCGGCGGAGATGACGAGGTCGAGCGCCGCGATCCGGCTCGCCGCGACGAGCGGGTCGTCGGAGCCTGCGACGATCCCGAGGCCGGGCGGCATCGCGGCCAGGGCCGGGCCGCGTTGCAGGATGTTGAGCGTGACGCCGGGAAGCCGGGCGAGCGGCCGTAGCAGCGTCGGCGGTATCGAGCGGTGCGGTGCCCAGTCGCCCGCCTGCCAGGCCAGCCCAACCTGCAGGCCAGGTCCAGCGGGGCGTTCGGCCTGCGGCGGGTGCAGGTAGGGGACGCGCGCGGGCAGCGTCGCGGCCGACACGCGAAGGATGTGCGGCAACTCCATGATCTCGGCCTCGGCATCCCATTCGCCGGCAGGCGTGCCGTCATGCAGGGGCAGCAGCCTTGGGGGATCCCGCAGCGTCGCCAGCAGCGGGATGAGCGGCGCCTGGCTCCAGAGCGTCACCTCCGCCGCGACCGCCTGCACGGCGGGCAGGAACCTGGCGAACTGGATGGTGTCGCCGAGGCCATGGTAGCAGCTGACGAGGACGCGCCTGCCCGCCAGCGCGGTGCCGTCCCAGACCGGCTGCAGGTGGCGCGGCGCCGACCAGTCGCGGCGGCCGCCGCGCGCGGCGAGTGCCGCGTCCGAGAGGCGCCATGCGGCGTCCCAATCGCCGCGGCGCATCGCGCGCATCCAGGCCAGGCCAGCATCCGGCAAGACGTCGGGTGATGCGTGCATGCGCGGTGCGTCCCTGCCGGTCTCGCCGCGCGCAACGCCGCAGGCGCGGCGCCGTTCGCCTTCACGCCGCGCCGGAAGCCGGCCCGGGCAGGAGCGCCGCCAGCAGGTCCTCGAGCAGTTCCGGCAGCGCCAGCGGCGTGGCCCCGCCGCCGCCGCGGCCGAAGACGCCGGTGGCGGCCCTCTCCGTCGTCCCGAGCCGTGCCGCCAGGCGCGCCAGCGCTGCCTGGCACTGCGCGCGCGTCGGCAGCGCCTCGATGCGCAGCGCCGGCGGCAGCAGGTCGTTGGCACCGACCAGCGGCAGGCGCTCGGCGCCGCAGCGGCAGCTCGCCCGCACGCCATGCGTGGCACGTTCCTGCTTCGCCACGACGAAGGAGCGATGCGTCAGGCCGGGCGCCACCCAGGAGATGCGGGCATCGTAGAGGCCGCCGAAGCGCAGCAATGCACGCGCCACCTGGTCCGACATGGCGTTGTGCATCCCGACATAGGCGCGCTTCTCCGCCGGCCCCCAGGCCCAGCGGGTCGCGGAGACGCGCGTCGCGGTGCAGTCCCCGCGCCAGGGCGGGACGGCGTTGCCTCGCTCCTCGAACAGGCCGGGATCGTCATACTGCACGGCCGGCGAGGTGCCGCCGGGAAAGGCCAGCATGTGCTCGTAGGGCACCAGGCCGAGTGGTTCGGAGATCACGGCGCGATGGATCAGCACGCCCGCGGGATGCAGCAGCGGCGCCAGGCTGAGCAGCGCGGGATCGGCATCCTCCGTGGCCAGCAGCGGATCGGCGGGCGCTGTCGGGCGGAAGCCGGCCGCCAGCAGCGCTGCGTTGATCCGCCGATGCTCGGTCGAGAGGATGTAGGGCTTGGTCGCCGTGCAGGGCAGCAGCAGCAGGATGCGCCGCGTCGCGGCCGGCAGCACCGGCGCGTAGTCGGCCTGGATGAAGCCGAACCAGGCGCGGATCGCGGGATGCTCCAGCGCATCGAGGTTGTCCTGCGGCGAGTAGAGCGCCAGCGTGGGATCGAGGGTGAAGGGAGGGCGGTACTTCCGCGCGGATTCGACCAGGCGCTGCGTGCGGTCCTCGGTGCTGACCATCGCTCAGGTTTCCAGCAGCGCGGCGGGGAAGAGATCCTCCGGCGCCAGCGCGCGCCGCAGCAGGCCTTCGGCGCGCATGTGGCGGATCAGGGTGGCGAACATCGCGCGGTTGGCCCGGAAGCCGGTGGACCAGAAATCGGCGCCGAGCAGTTGTTCCGTCTCCTCGATGTGCTTGGCGAGCCAGGGCAGGCCGACGGCCAGCGTCGCGCTGTCGTGCAGCCGCAGCCGCGCCAGGCGCTGGCTTTCCGCGAAGGCCGTGTAGAGCGCCATCGGCAGCCAGGGGTTGTCGCGCGCGATCGCGGCCTTCACCGCGACCAGGTGCATCGGCGGATAGATGCCGGTCGCGCGGAAATACGCCAGCTCCGCCGCCATCGGGTCGGCGAACAGCCGCCCCACCTTGTCGGGCGCGCTGAAGAAGCTGTCGGGGGCGCGCGCGGTGTAGAGCGCATCGATCTCGCCCTCGGCCAGCATGTCCGACAGCGACCGGTCCGTGACATGCTCCACCCGCACGCCGGGCGGGTAGTATTGCGCATGGTCCTCGCCGGCGCGCGGCTCGTTTAGGCCGGCATTGACGTAGACCGGCGCGTCGAAGGGCAGGCCATGATGCTCGGCGAAGATGCCGCGCAGCCAGACCGCGGCGGCCATGTCCCAGACCATCGTGCCGACGCGCCTGCCCGCCAGGTCCGCGGGCTTCGTCAGGCCCTTCGCCTTGTTGACGAAGACGCAGGAGAAGCGGAAGTGGCGCGAGGGGAAGACCGGGATGCCGACATAGTCCTGCGCATCCCGGTCGAAATGCCGCAGCCAGGTGGCGATCGGGAATTCGCAGCAGTCGAAGCGATGCGAGGTCATCTGCAGGTTGAACAGCGCCTGCAAGGGCATGACGGTGGTCTCGGCGGCGACGCCCTCGATCGCGACGCGGCCTTCGGCCAGGGCGCGAAGCCGGTCGCAGTCGGACGCGCCGATGGTGAGGGCAAGCGGCATGCGGCGCGGGCTCCGGTCAGTATGCGCGAGGACATCGTGCGTGGGCATCGTTGCCCGCCGGCATCCCTGGCATTGGCCTGCGGATGGCGGTTCGGGCGGGCATGGATCGAGCGGTTCTCAGGCCAGCGCGGGGGCCAGCGCCTCGGCGGCCGCCAGCAGCCGCGCATCGCGGTGCGGCGGGCCGATCAGCGACAGGCCGATGGGCACGCCATGCAGCGTGCCGGCGGGCAGGTTCACCTGCGGCATGCGGCAGAGGCTCGCCACGGAAGTCAGCGCCAGCGTGCGGTCGCGGAAGGCGATCTGCGCCTCGACCGGCGCGCCGCGGCGCGGCGGCAGGTCATGCGCGGTCGGGATCACCAGCAGGCCGTCATGGCCGAGCAGTTCGGCGACGCGCCGCGCTAGGTTCTCGCGCCGCACCCAGGCCGCGGCGATCGCGGCCTGGGGCACGGCGGCGGCCAGGACAAGGCGCTCACGCACCGCCTGGCTCAGCAACCGGCCCGGCTGCGCGGCCCAGGTGCCGTGCGTGGCGTGCAGTTCGCCGAGCTGCAGCGGCCGGAAGGTGTCCAGCCAGTGCGGCACGCCTTCCGCGTAGAGCGTGACGGGCGTCGCCGGCCCGAGCCGGGCGGCCGCGGCGCGCAGCGCCTGGCCGAGTTCCGGCACCGGGATGGCGAAGGCGTCCTCCGCCACCAGCAGCCGCATCGCCCCCGCGCGCGGATCGCCGAAGAAGGCGTTGCCGACGCGCCGCAGCAGCGCCGCGTCGCGCGCGAACCAGCCCACCGTGTCGAAGCTCGGCGCCATCGGCATCAGGCCGGCGGTGGAGATGCGGCCATGCGTGGTGCGGATGCCGTAGAGGCCGCAGAAGCTGGCCGGGACGCGCACCGACCCGCCGGTGTCCGTGCCGAAGGCGAAGTCGCAGAGCCCGGCTGCCACGGCGGCGGCGGAACCGGAGGAGGAGCCGCCGGGCACGCGGTCCGGCGCGGCGGGGTTGATCGGCGGGCCGTAATGCGGGTTCTCGCCGAACATCCCGCTGGCGAGCTCATCCGTGTGCGTCTTGCCGATCAGCGTGGCGCCGGCGGCGAGCGCGGGCAGCAATGCGCTGGCGGTCGTCTGCGCGACGGGCGCTTCGGCCAGCCGGTCGGGGTTGCCCCAGCCCGACTTCGTGCCGGCGACGTCGAACAGGTCCTTCGCGGCGAAGGTCAGGCCGGCGAGCGGGCCTTCGGACGCGCCGGCGAGCGTGACATCGCCATGCGCGACGAAGGCGCTGGCGCGGATCGCCTCGGGCGTCATTCGGCAGCCTCGCGGCCGGCGTCCCGCGGCAGCGCGTAGCCGCGCAGGAAGTCGTCCACCATGCCGATCGGCGCCGACCAGTCCTGGAAGCGGTAGGAATTGGCGCGGATCACGTGCGGCGCGCCGGAATAGAACATCTCGTATTGCAGGTGGCGCGATCCGAATTCGCTGCCGACCGCGTCCCAGGCCAGCTTCATCAGCTTCACCCGGCCTTCGGAATCGGTGGCGGGCGAGCGCTGCGCGGCCAGGATCATCCGCTCGATCTCGCCGCCGTCGAAATCCGCGGCCGAGGAGGGCACCATGATCATCCCGCCGCCCGACAGGCCGCGGATCGCGTCCACGAACTCCGGATAGGTCGTCTGCGCCAGCACCTGCGCGGTGACCAGCAGCCGCCGGTCGGGCGTGAAGACGCCTTGGAAGTCGGACCCTGCGGCTTCCATCGCCACCAGCAGGCCCTCGATGGCGGAGGCCTTGGCGGCCAGCATCCCAAGCGTCTCGCGCGTCTGCGGGAAGCCCAATATGCCGTTCACCTCCGCGACCTTGTGCGCGACGCCCAGCAGGAAGCGCAGCTTCACCGCGAGCCGCACGATGCACTGGTGGTTCTGGAAGACATGCGCGCGCGTCTCGTGCCATTGCGCCTGCATCATGCGCAGGTCGCGATGCACGAAGACGCGGTCCCAGGGGATCTTCACGTCGTCGAAGACCGCGACGGCATCCGTCTCGTCGAAGCGGGCGGAAAGCGGGTAGTCGAATGCGTGGTCCACCGCGGCTTCGTAGCTGCGGCGCGCATGCAGCTTCAGGCCCCTGGTCGCGATGGGCGTCACCGCGGTGAAGGCCATCGCCTCGTCGCCCGGCTGCAACGGCACGATGCAGGAGATCATGATCTCGTTCGCCATCACGCCCGCGGTCGCCAGCATCTTGGCGCCGCGGATGGTGATGCCGCCGGCATCCTCGTCCACGATGCGCGCCACAAGGTCGCCGCCCGGCTGCCCGGCGGCTGGCCTCGACTTGTCGGCCTGCGGATTGATGATGACGTAGGCGAGCCAGAGGTCGTTGTCCCGCGCGTGCCGGAAATAATCCGCCAGCGCCGATCCGCGTTCCGGCCCGTATGCGTGCAGTCCCGCCATGAAGCCGACGAAGGTGGAAGCCACATGGTCCGGCGACCGGCCGAGCATGCCGCAGCTCGATGCCGCGATCGCCTCCATCGCGCGGCGCCGCGCCACCAGCTCGGCATGCGTGCGCGGCAGGTGCCAATGCAGCCCGACGCGGCGGCCCGGCGCATCGGGGCTTTCGAAGGTCATCGCGGCCGGGTCGCGCGCCTGCAGGTCGTAGATCGCGCAGGCCGAGGCGACGGCGCCGCGGAAGGCGCGGTCCGTCGTGGCATCCGCCACGCGCCGGCCTTCCAAGTAGACCGCGCGGCTGTCCCTCAGGCTGGCCAGATGCGTCGCGCCGTCCTTGACCATCACGCGGACCCTCCGTCCGAGGCGAGGCGTGTCGAGACAAGCTCCCGCTCATCATAGGCGCGCAGCGAGGCCAGATCGTCCTCCGCCTGTTCCAGGAACACGTCGCGCACGATGTCGCCCGCCATCCGCTCCACGGTCGGCCGCAGCATGGAGATCCCGGCCGAGGACGCCACCGAAACCATCGCGCCGAAGCCGCAGCAGCGCAAGCGCGAGAGCCAGGGCGCGCGGCCCGGCACGCGCTCGGTGAAGGCAAGCCCCGGCGTCAGGTAGGGAAAGCCGCCGAGCACCGCATCTTCGTCGCCCGGCGGCGGCGCGAAGCGGTCGCGCCACAGCGCGGCCTCCGCGGCCACCGCGGCCAGTTCCGGCCGCCGCGCGAGGTCCACCACCAGCCCGGTGCCGAGGATCAGGAAATCGGCGTCGAAGCGGCCGCGCGGGGTGGCGATGGCGATGGCGGCGTCCTGCATCGCCACCGCCTCGACCGGCGCACCGGCATGGACCGCGAAGCCCGGATGCGCCGCGCAGCGGTCCCAGCTTTCCTGCGGCGGCGACTGGCTGCGTGCGAAGAGGTCGCGCATGAAGCGCCACTTCTGCGCATCCGGCAGATCCGCGAAATGGTTGAGGAAGCCCGTGCGCTCCATCCAGCGGTTCGGGTTGACGCGTGGCAGTTCGGCGCGGCGGACCAGCATCTCGACGCGCGCCGCGCCGGCTTCCAGCGCCATCGCGGCATTGTCGAAGGCCGACGCGCCGGCACCCACCACCACCACGCGGCGGCCGGACAGCCGTGCGAAGTCGATCGCCTCCGTCGTGTGCGCCCAGGCCTCGCGCGGCAGCGCGCGCGTGATGGCCTCCGGCGCGGTCCAGGCGCCGGTGCCGTCCATGCCGGTCGCCAGCACGACATGGCGGGCCAGGATGCGGCGGCGCGCGCCATCTTCCTGCTCGGCCTGCAGCGCGATCACCTGCGCGTCGAGCGGTGCAATCCCCGTCACGCGCCAGCCATGCCGCACGCCGAGGCCCAGCTGCGCCTCCAGCCAGAGCAGGTAGTCGTGCCAATCCTCCCGCGGCAGCTTGCCGAGCGCGGCCCAGCCGGCCTCGCCATGCCGCGCCTCGAACCAGGCGCGCACGGACAGCGAGGGGAAGCCCAGCTCCGGCCCCGTCACGTGCTTCGGCGTGCGCAGCGTGCGCATCCGGGCGAAGCGGCGCCAGATGCCGGCCTCGCCGGGCGAGGCTTCCTCCAGCACCACCACGTCGGCGATGGCGGCGCGGCGCAGGGCGAAGGCAGTGGCGATGCCGTGCTGGCCGGCGCCCACCACGACCACGTCATGCACATGGCCAGCCGCGCGCGTCACCGGCCGCACCCAGGGCTTGGCGGGGTAGGCCAGGACCTCCAGCTCCCAGGCAGCACGGGCTTCCAGGGCCGCCAGGCGCTGAGGCGCGTCGGGCAGCGGCGGCAGGCGAAGCGGCGGCAGCGCGTCCATGCGTCAGGCGGGGCGGTGGCGACGGGGCATGCGGCGTCCTCGGCCGGGCGCGACAGTGTCCGCCGACAGGCGCGGGGCGACAACGTGCCGCGGACGCGGACCGTCGTTCGGCCGGGCGAGGCCTGCCGGGTTGGTGGGCAGGCAAGGGGATCGGTGCGCGTTGGGTGGGCAGCGCGAGGAGATCGAGGGGCGCCGACCCCCGATCACATCGGCAAGGGGCAGCGGCCGCATGCGACCGCTGCCCTCGGCGCCCGGCTACGCGGCTTCGGCCAGCAGGGCGCGGACGTCCAGGCGGCGCGTGAGCATCGCCAGCCCGCCCTGCGCGTCGCGCGGCCATTCCTCGAGCGGGCGGTCGCGGTACAGCTCCACGCCGTTGCCGTCCGGGTCGCGGAGATACAGCGCCTCCGACACGCCGTGGTCGGAGGCGCCGTCCAGCGGCCAGCCGGCCTGCACCAGCCGCGCCAGCGCCTGCGCGAGCGCCCGCCGGTCCGGGTAGAGCAGCGCGACGTGATACAGCCCCGTCGTGCCCGGCGCCGGCGGCTGGCCGCCCGCACTCTCCCAGGTGTTGAGGGCGATGTGGTGGTGGTAGCCGTCCACCGAGAGGAAGGCGGCCTGGCTGCCCATCCGCTGCTGCACCTGCAGCCCGATGATGTCGCGCCAGAAGCGCAGCGCGCGCTCGATGTCCGCGACCTTCAGGTGGACATGGCCGATGCGGGTGCCGCTTGGTGCGACAAAGGCCGGCGTTTCGAGGACGGGAAGGCTGTCGGGCATGGTGCGTGGCTCCTGCGTTGGGCCGCAGGATGCGCCGCGCCCAGCCGCCCGGTCCAATGGTCCGGCCGCATGCGCCTCATTGCCGGGGCCGATGACCATGGCCCGGACAAGAAAAGGGCCGCCGGCCTCAGGGCCGGCGGCCTCGAAGACCGCGCGCCCGGCGAGGCCGGGCGGCGTGGTCAGTGCCCGGCGACGCCGGGCGGATGGATCAGCCGACCGCCAGGCGGCGCTCGGTGATCTGGGTCTTCATCGACTTCTGCAGCTTCTCGAAGGCGCGCACCTCGATCTGGCGCACGCGCTCGCGGCTGATGTTGTACTGCTGCGACAGCTCTTCGAGCGTCGTCGGCTCGTCCTTCAGGCGCCGCTCGATCAGGATGTGGCGTTCCCGGTCGTTCAGCGTCTTCAGCGCCTCGCCGAGCAGCTCGCGGCGGTTGGACATGTCCTGGCGTTCCGCCAGCTCGGTCTCCTGCGTCTCGCTCTCATCGACCAGCCAGTCCTGCCACTCGCCCTCGCTGTCGGCGCGGACGGGAGCATTCAGGCTGTTGTCGGGCGAGGCGAGGCGGCGGTTCATGCTCACCACGTCCTGCTCGGGGACCTGGAGGGCCTTGGCGATCTTCTCGACCTGCTCGGGCTTCAGGTCGCCGTCCTCGAGGGCGGACATCTGGCCCTTCAGCCGGCGCAGGTTGAAGAACAGCTTCTTCTGCGCCGCGGTCGTGCCCATCTTCACGAGTGACCAGCTGTGCAGGATATATTCCTGGATGGCGGCACGGATCCACCACATGGCGTAGGTCGCCAGGCGGAAGCCGCGATCCGGGTCGAAGCGCTTGACGGCCTGCATCATGCCGACATTGCCTTCGGAGATCAGCTCGCCGACCGGCAGGCCATAGCCCCGGTAGCCCATGGCGATCTTGGCGACGAGGCGAAGGTGCGAGGTGACCAGCTTGTGCGCGGCCTGCTCGTCTTCCTGCTCGCGCCAGCGCTTGGCGAGGTTGTATTCCTCCTCCGCCGACAGCATCGGGAACTTGCGGATCTCCTGGAGGTAACGGGCGAGGTTGCCCTCCGGTGCGATCGGAATCGACATGGAAGCCATGGTCGGAACTGCCTCCTGGGCCGCCCCCGGCCCCCCGTGACGGCGGGGCTGTGGACGGACGTGCGATGCGCCAACGTCAGGCGGGCCCTCCCGTGGCGCGCGTGGCCCGGTCACGACGGGGCGAGCAGCGGCGGGGCGGTCTTGAAGGCGGGTCGCCTGGAACGCAGCGGCACCCACCCTTGGCTGGCGAGACGCGTTGTAGGCGATTCCAGGGCGGCGGTCCAGAAAAACCGACCTGCAAACTCGGTTTACGGGCGGTTACCGGCGAGCAACATGGGCGTCCATTTGCGCGAGCAGACCGGCCATGTCGGCCGGCAAAGGCGCCTCGAACCGCAGGGGCCTTCCGTCCACCGGATGGCGGAAGCCAAGCGTAGCGGCGTGCAGCGCCTGGCGCGGGAAGGCCAGCAGCGCGTCCCGCAGCGGCTCCGCCAGCAGCCGGGCGGCGGCGGGGACGCGCCGAAGATAGAGGGCATCTCCTACCAAAGGGTTACCGAGATGCGCCATATGCACGCGGATCTGGTGCGTCCGCCCCGTCGCCAGCCGGCAGCGCAACAGGCTGGCCGCCGCGCCGAAGCCGCGGTCGAGCGTCCAGTGCGTCAGCGCCGCCTTCCCCCCCTTCGCGACCACCGCCATCCGCTTGCGGTCACCGGGATGGCGGCCGATCGGCGCCTCTACCTGGCCCGACGCCGTCGCCGGCAGGCCCCAGGCCAGCGCCAGGTATTCGCGGTCGAGGTCGCGTTCCGCAAACGCCGCCGACAGCCCGGCATGGGCGCGCGCCGACTTGGCCACGACCATGACGCCGGAGGTGTCCTTGTCCAGCCGGTGCACGATGCCCGGCCGCGCTTCCCCGCCGATGCCGGTCAGGTCCTCGGCCGCATGCGCCAGCACGGCATTGACCAGCGTACCGTCCAGGTTGCCGGGCGCGGGGTGCACGACGAGCCCGGCCGGCTTGTCGATCACGATCAGGTCGCGGTCCTCGTAGAGGATTGCCAGCGGGATGGCCTGGGGCAGCGGCGTGGCGGGCGCGGGCGGCGGCACCTCGACCCGGTAGAGCGCGCCGGCGCGGACGGCCTCCGCCGGGTCGGTCAGCTTGTGGCCGTCGCGCGTCACCTGGCCGGCCTCGATCAGCGCCTTGACCCGGGACCGCGACAGGCCGCCTATCGCCTCCGCAAGGAAGCGGTCGGCGCGCGTGCCGGCCGCCGCCTTCGGCGCGACGGCCTGCTGGGGGCCGGCGGCGGCCGGGGGAGGGGTTTGACCGGGGGTGGGTGTGGCGGCGCTCAAGTGGCTTGTCGGGGTGATGGGGGTGCTGATCGTGGCCGGCACCGTGGCCCTTGCCGTGGTGATCGTCCAGCGGCTGGGCGCCGCGGACCGCGAGGCGACGCTCGGCGTCCAGCATATGGGGCAGCCGGCGGGCACGCGCATCCTCTCCGTCGCGCCGGTCGAGGGGCGGCTGGCGGTGCTGGTGGCGCGCCCCGACGGCGAGCGCGTGCTGATCATCGAGCCCCGCCGCGGCCGCGTGCTGGGCGAGCTGCGCGCCGCCGAATGAGCCGCGGCGGCGGGGGCGGCGCGAAGGGCGGCGGGCACGGCAAGGCGACGCTGCCGGAGAAGACCTGCGCGGCCTGCGGCCGGCCCTTCGCGTGGCGGAAGAAATGGGCGCGGGACTGGGACCAGGTGCGGTTCTGCTCGGACGCCTGCCGGACGGGGCGGTATGCGCGCGCCAAGGCGGCGCTTGATCCCGGGCGCCCGGGGGGCTAAGACCCGCGCCTCGCCGCCGGGGGACTGGCGGCAGGCCTTGAGTCCCATTCGTCTAGAGGCCTAGGACACCGCCCTCTCACGGCGGCAACAGGGGTTCGAATCCCCTATGGGACGCCAGTATTTTCAAGCGGTTAGCTTGGCGCTGGCCCGGCTTCTCCAACAATCTGCCCAATACCGCCCCTCAGCGCCGCTCTCGCGCTCCCCGTCCGCGCCCTGGGCCGAGCCCTCGCGCAGGTCCGCGCGCGTCCGCGCCTCCGCGGGCGAGGGGGGGGCGGGCCTGCGGCTGGCCTGCCGGCAGGCGTGGCGCCCGGCGCCAAGCGGGCGAGGCAGGGGGGGCAGGCGCGCCGCCGGGAAGGGGGGCCGGGGGTGGGGGGGGCCGATTTTGCCCGCGACGCGAGTGCGGGGGCGGGTCGCCCGCACGCCTAACCCCGGCGGGAAGGTGCCACCGGTTTTCCCCGGCAGTCGGGAAGGTTGCGGCACCGCTCCGGTCTCGGCTACAGGATGGGGACCGGCGCAGGCCGGCGCATCCCGGACGGCTCCCCGCACGCCGTGTTCCCGAGATGGCGGATCGTGGCAAGGCGCGGGGCGGGACCATCCACAACCAGGAGGTCTCCATGACCAACGCGACGACGCTGCGTGCTGCCCGCCGGCTTGCTGCCCGGAAGGGCTTGGTTCTCAGGAAACTGCGCGGCGGGGAAGCCTTCGCGCTGGCGCACTCCGCGCCGCGCCGCGTTCCCCTGCCGCCGCTGATCTTCGACACGCTGTCGGAGGTGCTGGACGAGATCCGCATGCGCTGAGACGGAAGCCCGGCGCCGGCATGGCCCGCGCCGGGCTTCTGGTGGGTGCTGGCGCTACTCGTCGGTTTGTGGCGAGATGCAACCGCAGGCGCAATTATCTACACTGCGCGGGAGGCGGGATGCGCTACTGGCCGTGCTTGGTCTTGTGCGGTGCGCTCATGCTCTCGGGCTGTTCTGTCACGCTGGCAGTCCGAGGCCAGGTGGACGCGCGGCGGGAGATGTTCGTCGGGACAGTTGTGGCGCAGATAAATGCGGGCGGGACGATTTCGGTTACCAGCGACAAGGGCGCGGTGTGCCAGGGCGAATACGTCGTCCTCACGGCGCGGGAGGGCCGCGGAACGCTCACGTGCCAGGACGGGCGCAGCGGCCCCTTCGAGTTCGTCACGACGGGCCGGCGTGGGACAGGTTACGGGCGCCTCGGCGGAGACGCCTTCACTTTCACCTTCGCGCCGTAGGGCAGCCTCGGCCGGTCCTCCGCGCCGCGGCTGGGGCGACCGGTCAATCGCCCGGCTCGCCCAGGATCGCCGCCCGCGCGGGGGGCCGGAACAGCACCACCTCCGCCTCGTCGCGGTCGGTGCACATGAACGCCACGCTTGATCGGCGAACCTTGGCCGTCAGGACCGCCGGGCGCCGGTGGCGGATGCCACGATGGCCTTGCGCGAATTCTTCCGCCACCTCCCACCGAAGTGTCCAGGCAAGGCCGAGCGGGGCATCGGCATCCTGTCCGCGGTAGATCCTCACCAGCGGAGGCAGCGCATCGAAGGCAGCACGGTCCTGCGCGTCCATCCCCGCGGGCGTCCATGCCGCCCGGTAACGGCGGAACGCTGCGGCGAAGGCGCGCTGCGGGATCGCGTCGAAGCCCGACCACAGCGCCGCCACCATGCACCAGAAGCCGGCGCCGTCTCCGCCTCCAATTGCCCCGTAGAGGCCAAGGAAGGCATGCGGGCGCTCCTCCGAGCCGGCCCAGCGGTAAAGGAAGCCCGGGATGCGAGACGGATCGCGCCCCGCCAGCAGATTGCGCAGGTCGGCATCGCGCGCTGTGGCGCGGGCCTCAAGCAAGGAGGCAAGCTCGGCCTCGGTAAGCGGTCGTGCGTCTGACGGGAGGAAGCTCATGCGGCGCCGCTCCGCGCCTTGTGGCGCCGCTCGGCTGCCAGCACCGCCACTCGCAGCGCGGCGATCTGAAAGCGGTCGAGCGTGCGCGGCTCGCGCCCGCCGACCTGCAACTCGATCGCCCCGGACGGCGTGAGGCGCAGCCGGATCGGCGTTCCATCGGCTGCCGTGAAGGTGGCGAATGGCGGGACTTCATGATCCCGCGGTGGAGGCGCGGCTGCGGTGGTATGATCGGAGGAAGCCATGGGGCGAAGCCTCTCGCGTCATGGACAGGCCGGGCGGCGGCGTTGGCGCGCCCCGTCCGGCCGCACATGCCGGGGGCCGCCCGGCGCGGTGGGGGACACGATGCGCGGAACCCTCCGCATCGCGCCGGACCCCACCGGCGCATCCACCCCGACACTGCGCCCGGGCGGGCGACCCGTTCGGCTTCCGCCGCCAGGACCACCCATCAACCTTCGCACATAGCCCGGAACGATGCAATATCGCCGGGATGACGCGCGCAAATAATACCTGGGGTAGTCATGCAGCTACTGCCTGTATTCTTCCCATCGCCGTGGCGTCACTGGTCGGCCCGCTTCGGTTCCAGGCCAAGCGCGGCCAGCAGCCCGGCCGACAGTTCGCCGGCCGCATGAAGCCGGCGCGCGCAGTCCTGCCAGTCGGCCGCGCCGGCGCAGATGGCGCGGCGCCGGGCCTCCTCCTCCCGCCAGCGGGCGGCGCGGTCGCGGCGCTCGGCCTCGACGTCGGGCTGTGGCGGGTCTGTCGTCATGCCGCTTCCAGCAGCCGCGCCAGTAGCGTCGGGGGCGGCAGCCGGCGCCACGGGCCGCCGGGCGCCCGGCGGGACAGGTCACGATGCACGTCGCAGTAAGCCGAGCCCGGGACGGTCGGCGCGTCGCAGAACCGCGGCGGGTGCGGCGCGCGGGTCCAGTCGGGCCACGTCGGCCAGCGGCAGCCGCATGGCGGCAGCGGGTCCAGAAGGCGCAGGGCGGGCGCGGCGGGTTCGGGGGCGGCATCGGTGCCCGCCAGCGCGGGGAAGCCGCCAGGCATCCGCCGGACGCGCCCCGCGCTCCCGCCCTGCCGCGTGCGCCGCGCCAGCCCGAGCCGGCTCGCCATCGCGCAGGCCGCAGCAGGCGAGACCCCCAGCCGGCCCGCGATGGCGTCGGCGGGGATGTCGCGATCGGGCCAGAGGGTCCGCAGCGTCGCCAGCATGGCCGGTGTCCAGGCGGTCATGCGGCCTCCCCGGGCAGCTTCGCATGGCGCGGCGCGATGCAGAGGTGATGCGTCACACCATCCGCATCCGCCCGCCGCCGTTCCAGCACCAGCACCAGGCGGCCGGCAGCGTCGCGGCCGGCGAGGAAGGCGAGGCCGGAGCGCGAGAGTTGCGGCCGCAGCCGCACCGCCACCGGCAGCCGCCCGCTCTCCGGCATGTCGCGCGGGCGCGCCGTCATCGCCGCGACTGTCCCTGCATCCGCCGGCCGGCGTCGGCCAGCAGTTGCATCACCTTCGGGTGGTTCGAGACGGGGCTTTCCAGCAGGTGCGCGCGCGCGGCCGGCGGCAGGCGCTGCACCGCGGCCTTGGCCGCGTCGAGGTTGCGCTGGTAGTCCGACCCCCACGCGCGCCGGAGCGCCGCCTCCGCCGTCGCCGGCGTGAAGGCGTCCGGCTGGCGCAGCACATCCGACGCGGCTGCGGCGAAATGCGCCGCCTCGCCGTGCGTGGCGCCGAGCGCGGCCAGCCCGTCGCGCGCCGTGGTGCGGAACAGCGCCCGATCTTCGTCGCCGGCATCGTCGGGGAACCGCACGCGCTCTATCGTGAGCGCGTCGAGTTCCGCCCGCGTCGCCGGCGGGCTGGCGGCGGGTGTCGCATCGGGCGCGGGGTGCGCGGCGCTGTAGAGTTGATCCATCTCGGCGCGCGCCTGCGGGTCGCCGGAGAAGTAGCGACCCATGAACCCGCGATCCGCGCGCAATGCGTTGATGCGCTCCTGCGCCGCCGCCGGGCCGGTCGGCGCCGGCGCCTGGACTTCGCTCGGGTAGCCCATGTCGTAGAGGCGGCGCATCTCCGCGCGCGCCACGTGGTCGCCCTCCATGTAGCGGTTCATGAAGGCCGCATTCGAGCGGCGTGCCGCGATTTCCAGCTTCGCCCCATCGGGCGTCAGCGTCGGCGCCGTGGACGCGCCGGGCTGCGCTGCGGGCGCCGTGCTCGGGAAGTCGGCGCCGGGCCCGGGCGCGAGGGGATGGGTCGTCATCGCGCTACTCCGCCAGCGTGACGGTGATGCGCTCGCCGGCGCTCTCGGTCGTGACTACGGCCGGAACCACCGTCAGCGCATCCGCCGCGCTCGCCGTGATCGCGAAGACGCGGCTGTTCCGGGGCGAACCCCGCACCTCCACCCGCTGTCCCACCACGAACCCAGCCAGGCCATTCCCGCTGTCCGCGATCGTGCCCGGGTTCGTGAAGCTGATCGTCGTGGCCGTCAGGACCACACCGCCGGGGTCACGCTCCGTGCGGCTCTGCGCCCGCCGGTCCCGGGTCGCGTTCGCGCGCCCGCTCGTCCGCCGCGTGCTCATGCCACCGCCTCCGTCGTCGCATCGCCGTCCGGATCGCGCGGCACCGGCAGGCGGACCTCCAGGTGCCGGCGCTGTTCCGCCGGCCACAGGGCGCGCGCCGCCGCGTCGCGGTGTCCGATGACGCGGCCGATCGCCGCGGGCACGTGGGCAGGCCACGCCGCGCCGAGTTGGTTCGCCGCGCTGGTCATGGCACCCGCGATCCAACTGCTGTCGATCGCACGCTCTCGGCGGCCGATCTCCACCAGCACTTCGGCGAAGCGGTCGAGCGCGGCCATGTGCGCCTCCATCCCCGCATGGAGGTCGGCGGCTGCGCGCTCGAAGTCGGCATGGAGGGCGAGCAGTTCCGCGCGCCGCTTCCGGATGCGCGCGCGCTCGGCCTCAGCCTCCACCGCCGCGGCGGCAGCCTCCGCCTCCTCCCGGGCGAGGCGCGCGCGATCCTCGGCGAGCTCGGCCTCGTCGCGCGCCTTCGCGATCGCCGACGCGCCCGGCGCGCCGTCGCCACCACGCGCGCGCGCCAGCCGCAGCGCGACCACGCGATCCTGCGCGGCCTGCCACGCCTCGCGCGCTCGCTCGGCCAGGCTGCGCCGGGCCGTCACGTCAGTCGGTTCCATGTGCCTCTCCTTCGTGGTCGATGAGACGCACCGCGGGCTGCGGCGCGCCGGTGCGGATGGTGATGGTGTCGTGCGCCGTGCCCGAAAGCGCGGCCGCGGTGCCAGGCAAGTGCAGGTTGATGACCAGCCCCGGCCCGGCCGCAGGATCAGCAGACGGCGCGGCGCCCCACTCAGCGCGCGATGCGGGATCGCGCTCGAGCAGCGCGCGGGTTGCCCCAACGTCGCCGCGTGCGCTCGCCTTCTCCAGATGCCCGATGCGACGCCACGTCTTCGTCGCCTCTGCCTGCCGGATCAGCGTCGCGAAGGTCTCGTCATCGGCCAGCCAGTCGCGGAACGTCTGGTCGGCCACGCCAGCCAGGCCGGCCGCCACCGTCCGCGTCGCGCCCTCGGCGATGGCGTCGAGGATCTCACGCATCCTCGGCAGCGTGCGCTTGCCTTCGCTCGCCAGCCGATGATCCGCCGGCGTTTCCGGCGACAGGATGCGCCGTGCGGTCGTCGTCGTGGCGAGCAGCGCGCCGTCCCCGTCGCCCCGCGTCCAGCCCGCTTTCACGGCCATCTTCTGCACAGCTTGCGGCGAGACGCCCTGCCTGCGCGCGATGGCCCCGAAGCTCTCGCCCGCTTCGAATTCCAGGCGCGCGCGCTCCCGGTCGATCTTCCGTCGCGCCGGCATCAGCAGCACCCCTCGCCAGAAGCCGCAGGGATGGCCGCTGGCGGCGTCGCGCCGCTCGCCGCACCACCCACACCAGCCGGCGCGCCAGACGCCGCAGGCGGCGCGCTGGGGCCGTCCGGCAGGTCGGTCGGCATGATGGTCTGGCCGAGCAGCGTCGCGCCCAGGCAGCCGGGGGGAAGTCCGGTCATCGTGTCACCTCCAAGGGTGCCGCGGGTTGAAGTCGGAACCTCGGCCGAAGCCGGGTGGCGGGCGCGCATCTCGCGCGAGCGACCGCGCCGCGAAGGGTGCGGCAACGATCGGCTGGCGGCGTGCGGCGGCGGGGGAGAGGAAAACCACCACACTTCCGGCCGCTCTCCGGCCGCTTGGGCGGGGAGGTGCTCCCGTGCTCCCTGCTCCCCCACCCTTAAGGGTGGTGGGGAGCAAGGGGAGCAGGGGAGCAGTTGCTCCCAAAATCGGGGAGCAGATTGGGGAGCAGCGGGGAGCAGCGCCATCACGCGAGCCACACCGCATCGCGGTTGAAGCCCGCGAGGCCCCTCAATTTCAGCGTGTTGAGTGCCTTGTTCTCGGCCCGGTAGCCGCTGCGCGTCGGCTTCTCCGAGCCGGGGAGCACGGCGGAGATTTGGTCGGGAGCGAACCATCCGACCCGGATCAGGCGAGCGCGGAGCACGTCGCGGGGGATCGCGCGCACCATGGGCATCCCGGGCTCAGGCTTCGTCATCTCGCCGGCGCCGTCCGCGGCGAGGCCGGTAAGCTCCCTGAGCAGCAGCGCGGCAGCCTCCGGCAGCTTCGGCGCTGCCTTCCGCGGGCTGGTCGCCGCGCCCTCCTCCGCCTCCACCGCCACCGGCGCCGTGATGGGGTCGCCGTCATCGTCGGTTCCCAGGCTTTCGGCCCGGATCGTGAAGGCGAGCGTGCCGAGCGCGGAGCCGGAGCGGTTCTTGCCGATGCGGGTGGTCCGCAGGCCACCGCCCTCGGCAGTCTCGATCAGCAGGGTAGTGTCGGCGTCGCCTTCCAGGCGCCCGTGGCCGCGCGGGGTGGTCCCGCCGCCCTTCGCGGCGTGGTGCACCAGCACGACAGCCGCGCCGCTCTCCGCGAGGAAGCGCGCGACGCGCACGACATGATCCATGGCGTCGGGCTCATTCTCCCGGAGCCCCGGGAAGGCGGCGGCCACCGTGTCGAGCACGATCAGCCCGGCGCGAAAGTGCTCCGCCACCGCGCGGAGATCCTGCGCGTCGCGCGGCATCTGGCTGTTGTCGGGTGCGGCCGGCGGGAGCGTCATCAGGTTGAGCGGCTGCGGGATCAGCAGCAGGCCGGGGGCATCGCCATAGGCGTGCCGCAGGGCGGCGCCGCGGAGGATCATGCCGGGGCCGTCCTCTGGGCTCGCGTAGATCACCGGCATCTGCCGCACGCGGCGGCCGAAGATCGTCCGGCCGGTGGCGATGGCATGTGCGAGGTAGGGAGCGAGCACGCTCTTTCCGGCGCCGGGCGGGCCGAACAGGATCACCACGTCGCCGGGCCGGACGAGCCCCTTCACCAGGTAGGGGATCGGGCGCGCGGCGGAGCACTCGGCCAGCGTCATCACGCGCAGGCGTGTCGGCGGCCCGCCGCGGGCTGGCGTTTCGGCCGGCCGGTGCGACCCGTTCGGTCGCGCGATCGCCATGGTGCGCGCGCCCTTCGCGGACAGCAGTTGTTCCGGGCTGGCCGTCATCCGTGCACCAGGTCGTTGAAGTCGCCGGAGGGCGGGGCGCAGATGCGCGCTTCCCGCCCCGCCTCGGCCCATCGTTCCGCGCAGGCTTCCGCGGCGCGCAGTCCGGCGCCGTCAGGGTCGGCGAAGATCGTCAAGGCGCCGATGCCGGGCAGCAGCGGGAACCGCGCGATGGCGCCGGCGGAGGTCGCGGCCCAGATCGGCCGCCAGTCAAAGCCCTGCATCACCGCAAGCGAAGTCTCGATACCCTCGGCGATGCCGAGCCCGGCGGTCACGTCCTCATCCGGCGTGAGGCGGATGCAGCCGGCGTTGCCGAGCATGATCTTCTGCCGCTCGCCCGCGGCCTTCCCGCTGCCGTCCGGCCGCAGGTAGGTGACATGCACGCCGCAGGGGGCGTTGCCGTCCGGCGTGGTCATCAGCGCCACCATGGCGGACCCTGCCGGGCCGAACGCGGGGTTGCGCCAGGCGCGCGGATGGAACCGCAGCGGCGCGCCGTCCTCCAGCCGCAGCCCGCGCGCGGCGAGGTAGGCTTCCACCGGCGTCCCGGCCGCGGGCACCGCCTCGCGCCACAGGTCGCGGGCGAGGTCGAGCGTCGCGGGCGGGGATACCTCGCGCGGCGGCTCCGGCGCGCGTTGGCGGGCCTGCGGCGCCGGCGGCGGCGATGCCCCGCCATCCATGCTCAGCCATGCCAGCGCCCAGCCATAGGCGGCGCCCATGGGCTCCCGCCGGAGATGCGCCACCAGCGCCAGCGCGTCGCCACCCTCGCCGGCTTCGTGGTCGTGCCAGCTTCCGCGCTTCGGCCCGGCCACCACCACCGCGAGGGAGCCGCGGGCACGGAAGCGCCAGGTCTCCCGGCCGCGGTGCGAGGGCTCGCCGGCCACATCGCGGGCCAGGTCGGGCATGCGCTCCGCCAGGCGGGCGGCCACCTCGGCGGCCATCATCGCGGCACCTCGAACAGATCAGGGGCGAAGTGCCGGCCGCGCGCATAGCGGGCCTGGACGGCGCGCAGGGTGGCGGGGTGCAGCCGCAGCCACGGGGCGAGCCGGGCGAGCAGCGCGTCCGGCCCCTCCGGCGCGGCGAGGTCGGCGAGCAACTCGGCCAGCGCGCGCGGGCCGAGCGCGTGCAGATGTTCGGCGGCGCGCGCGAGGCGCGGGGACGTGTCGGCGTGACAAGCGGGACCGGTGCGCACTTGGATCGCGGCGTGCGCCGCGACAGCCCCAGGACCATCCCCGCCGTGCTGGCGGGGGGCTCGCATGTCAGGCGGCGCGGCGGTTGGCGCCGATCTGCGCGGGAGGCAGGTTCGCGACCAGCGCGGCGAGGCTTGCCCCGTCAACGATCGTGGTGCGCCCAGACTTGCGCAGAAGGAGCTGCCCCGCGGCGGCGGCGCGGTAGATCGCACTTCGCGATAGGCCGGACCACTCGACGGCGGCGCGGATTGTGAAGCCGGCGCGGGTGTCCGGCGGACGGTGCGCGTGCTTCGCCGCGGTCAGGTGTCTTGCGTGCATGTCGCCTCTCCTGATTGGCGCGAAAGCGCCGGGCGACACTCCAACTCTACAGAACACTTCTCACGGTCAAGAGAAATCTAGCGGGACGTGGGGGCACGCTGCGCAGGCGCCAAAAAGGGCAACGCCCTCAGATGCTCGCGGCCCTACGCCCCGCGCCGTTCCCGCGCGGCCGCCAAACTGCGCACCTCGGCAGGCGGGGCCGGCGCCAGCGGCACCACCGCACGGCGCAACAGGTCTTCCGTGGCGTCCACGATGAAGGCGCCGTAGTGCTTTTCGATCATGGCAACGCTGGTGTCATGAACGGCGGCAACCAGCCGCACCGGCAGCCCGGCGCGCAGCCCTCGCACGATGGACGAATGGCGAAGGCAGTAGGGCACAAGGTCGCCCGGCAGCTTCGCCGCCGCGACGGCGGCGCGCCACGGGCGGGTCATCTCTGCCGCATCGCCCCATGCCTTCCGTTCCGTCCGCACCCACCGCGGCAGCCGCCCGGCGGCCCGGTCGCCGGCTTCCTGCAGGTGGTGCCAGCGGGTCAGCAGCGGTTCATGCCCAGCCCGGCCAGCCGCCAGCGGGCGGAGCCGCGCCACCACGTCATCTGGCAGCGGCACCGCCACCACCGATTGCGCCTTGCTCCCGCGGCCCTTGCGCGACACCGGCACCATGATCCGGCGCTGTCCCGCCTGGAAGTCGGCCACCGTGGCGCGGGCGATCTGGTCAAATCGGGCGCCGGTCGCGGCCAGCACCAGCACGAGCGCGCCGAAGTCGTCATCCTGCGCGGCGGCAGCCTCAACCAGCCGGCGCACGTCCGCATCGGCCAGAACCTGCTTGGCGCGGGGGCGGCTGGCGTCCTCCGGGCGGGCGCAGCCCTCCTTGATCGTCACCAGCACATCGGCCGGTAGCCGCGCCTTGGCGACGCCAGCCCGGAGCGCGGCGCGCAGGTCGTTGAACAGCCGGGCGAGCGTGCCGGCGGCGAGGGGAGGGGCCTCCTTGCGCTCGCCTCGCCCGCCGCGCCGCAGCCCGTCGCGCCACGTGGCGAAGTGCTGATCCGTGAGGGCGGACAGGGCGACATCGGCCAGCGGCGCCCCCAGGACGTGATGCGTGAGCCGCAACTCGGCATCGGCGCCGGCCGCCGCGTCACGCGCCTTTCGGGCCGCGATGTAGGCTTCAACGGCGCGGCGCACCGTGGGGACGTTGGCCGCGGTCTTCTCCGCCCGCTCCGCCGCCATCTGGCCGTCCGCCCATGCGAGGGCGGCCCGCTGCGCCTGGTCGAAGTCCAGAACGGCCTTGCCGTCCGCCGGAAGGCGGGGGTCGTCGTCGGCGGTCCCCAGCGCCGCCGTTCCGTATCGCTGTTCCCCGAGATAGCGGCGCGCAATCCAGGTGCCCGGCCGGCCATCCGCCTGCCGGTAGTAGCCGAGATGGACCGGGAACGCCCCGGCGCGGGCGAGGCGGAAATAGGGCTTCGGCCGGCGCTTCAGCTTCGCCCGCGCCGTCCGGGTGTTGAGCGTCGCCTCGGGGGTGGTGCGGGGCATCGGGGAAGCCTCTCCAACAGCATCTCCAATATCCCATTGGAGACGCCCGGGGATCAAGGGGGACACCGCGCCCTTGCGAAATAGGTAGTTAAGGCGTCCTCGGGCATCCCCCATTGTCGCCAATACGCCCTCTCACGGCGGCAACAGGGGTTCGAATCCCCTATGGGACGCCATACCCCCGCCGTAGAGCGTTGTTTTCGCGACAGTTTGTCGTGGCGCGTTCTACCTACCCCCATCCTTACCCCCATTCGGCGCGGGCATTGGCATAGACGCGGGCAGATGCGCGTCGCCCGAACCGCCGCGCGCGGAGCGGCAGGGGCAGCCGCCGCCCTAGATTGCCTCCTCCTCCGCCCCGGCGAACATGTGCGGGTCCGGCTCCAACACCTTCGGCGGCTGCCAACCCGGCGGCAACAGGAAGTAGTCATCGCCCCGCACCGCATACGCCAGCCCGCGCGCGGCGGCCTCGGGCATCGTCTCGCCGGGCAGCGGCGCCGCGATGGCAGAGACGACACACTCGGCGGCCCAGGTGGCGAGGCCCAATGCCTCCCGGCTTACTTCCTCAACTGGCACCCGCCCGCCCCGGCGCTGCGCGCGGGCGAAAGCGTCAACGCCAGCCGAGACGACGCGGGCCAGCGCAACCCCGCCGCCCGGTGCGGCAGGCAATCGGCCGTCCGCCTTCCGGCCGGCAATCACGCGCTCAGACTTGCCGAGCAGCCGGGCAAGCTGCCCGGTCGTGCAGGTTTCGGGGAGCGGAGGGGCGGGCAGCATCGGCATGGGCGGCATCCGGCTAGGTGATGCTACATTATAACATACCTGATCCTAGGGCGCCGCTGCCGCCCGAACCGCTGCGGCGCAGTTAGCCCACCAGGGACCCGGCCGCCGGCATCGGCAGTCCCCCCAAAGCGGCAAAGGTTGTGCATGGCGATGGCGGGACCGGTCCCCGGCGATGGCGCCCCAGGGTTTTGAAGCCCCCCACGGCGGGCAGCGATCCGGCCCGCCCCCCCCGGCCAACGGGCGGCGGCGCTGGCGAATCGACAGACCGCCTGTCATTGTAAGTTCGCAAGAAATATGGCGAGGTATTCGCGGCATGCGTGGCGCAATTTGGGCGGTCCTCGCCCTGCCCTTCCTAGCCGGATGCGACACTTACGCAGCAAGCCGCTACGCGATAAGCGCGGACAACGTGGTCGCGCTTCGCCAGTTCAGCGGTCGCACCGCGACCGTTGGAGCGTTCACGGCGGGAACGCCCGGCCAGTCAGAGATGGTCTGCCGCGCGGTAGGGCCAATCAAGACGCCTGATGGAGAGCCTTTCAGCGAATACGTTCGAAAGGCACTAATCGATGAAATGCGAATTGCCGGGATCTACGATCCAGCATCTCCTGTTTCGATAACGGGGCGTCTTGAGCAAATCGAGTTGAGTTCTGTATCTGGTAGTTGGCGTTTGGCACTAACCGCTAGCACAAGCAGCGGCGCCAGCTTTGCTGTGACCGAAGTATACAGCTTCACGAGTTCGTTTGCCGCAGTCACCGCGTGCAGGGAGGCGGCCAACGCCCTCATGCCGGCCGTTCAAAATTTGGTCGGACGCATCGTGAGAAACCCAGAGTTCGCGCGGATGATTAGAGGGTAGGCCGCGTTTATTGGCATCGGCCCTTCCTTGCCTCCTAGGGGGGGCCATTTCTTCACTTGCCGCCACCGTGAAACCGCATCCGGCAGCACGCGCACATCGCGGAGCTTTGCTGATTGTTCCTCTTATCGCCCGACGCGGCGCGCCCGGTAGGCAGCCCACCCCGGCGCGGCGGCGAGGCCCGGCACCGGCAGGTGCCAGAGGCCCAGGCGCAGGGCGCGCGCGCAGAGGCGCACAAGCCGCATCTCCGCGATGCCCCTCTGACTACGCCCGCCGTGCCGGTGGTTGCCGTGCCGGCGGCGGCGCGGTGGTGGCGCGGCGAGGTCGCGGGCGGCCAGGTAGCCCGCCCATCCGCCGGGGGCGTTGCTGCCCTCGCGCGGCGCAGGGCGGCACCGGCCAAGCGGGCGGGGCGAGCTACGCGGCATCGGTGCCGGCGGGGAACAGCGCCGCCCCCAGGTCCGCCACGGCACGGGCACCGGTCAGGAATTGCGCGACGGCGCAGGCCACCGCGTAGGGGTCGCGGTCGCCACGCGGCAGCAGCCCCAGGCGTTCCAGCCCATGCACGTCGCCGGGCTGCACCTCGATAGACACCACCAAGGCGCCCCGGCGGCGGCGATCCCGGTATTCCTGACTGCGGCGGCGGGCGGCCTCGCGTCGGGCATCGGCGGGGGTGGTGGTCATGGCGTCGCGGTTCTCCGCTCGAAATCAGGTTTTCCCAGGTGACGTGTCGCGCCGGTGGTCGCGCCAGCCGCGCAGCAGCCCATCCCGTAACGGGTCCGGGTCGCCGGGCTGGTAGGTGCGCCCCACGCCCCCACCGCCCGCCAGCGCCGCGCGCTCGGCGGCCTCGATAGGGTCCAGCACGCACCCGGCTAGTTGCGCCGGCAGCAGCCGGGCGGCGGCGCGCGCCTCGGGGCCGGAGGAGGTCGCGGGGGCTGCGCGATGGCTGCACCTCATCATTTCGCCAGAGGGGGGCCGCGGAGCCGTTACGCCGTTACAATCCAGGTTTTCCGCGGGTTTGGCGCGATCCGGGGCCGTTACGCGCCGGCCGGGCGTAACGGGGCAGAAGCGGCCGAAAATGGCGGTTTTCCGCGGGTTGTAACGGCGTAACGGCATCCGAGCCCCCCTTACACCGCAGAGGGGGGAGGCGGGGGCAGATACCGGGTCCAGGCGTCCTCAAACGCCTCCCGATAGTAGCCCTTCACCGGGTTGCCCGCGGGCGGGCGGATGGTCGTCGGGCGGACGCCGAACGGGGCGAGCGCGCTCGCCAACTGCGGCGGCGTGATGGGCTTCCCGGCCTTCCACTCCGGCCACGGGCGTTCCTCCATCTCGGCCAGCCGCGCGACGATGTCGGCGGAGGGCAGGCGCGTGGCGGACATGCCCTGGAACAGCAGCCGGATATCCGCCAGCAAGAGCGCGCCGGCCTCTGCGTTGCCCTCTGCCCGGTTGCGCAGCCCGAACACGTCGAGCAGCGCCCGCCGCGCCCGCGCCGGCCAGTCCGCGCCGGCATCGTCCGCGATGGACAGCAGCGGAATGGAGATGTCGCCTTCCCGGTCGCCCATCGCGTCCGGCACGGCAGGGTCTAGGTGGAGGTGGTCCATGCGGTCGGCGGCCCACCGGGCGAGGCAGCGCGCAGCCTTGTGCAGCGCGTCGCGGGCGCCAGGCGCGCGCAACTTCGTCACCGTCTCCGCCGCCGCCTTCCGTTGCAGCGTGATCGGCACGCCGCGGTCCGCCAGCGTGTCGGGCAGCTTACCGATGCCGGCGAGCGCGACAGGGCAAAAGGTGGCGAAGCGGACCGGGACAAACTCGCCCTTCAACTCCACCACGCGCACCACCTCGCCGGACCGCTCGAAACCGCTGTTGAGGATGCCGCGCAGTTCTTCGTTGTCGCCCACGAAGCTGTCGGCTTCGTCCACCAGCAGCGTAAGCCCGCCCTCCTCGCGCAGCGCCTCCACCGTGCGGAACACGCCGCTGGCCGAGATGTTGTCCGCCTTGAGCGGCCGGCGGCAGGTGGCGCGCAGCACGTCGAGCAATGTGGACTTGCCGCACCGCTTGGCCGGCGAGCCGATGATGAGCCGGGGCGTATGCTGGAAACGCTCCGCCACCCATGTGTGCGCAATCCAGAGCGCCACGGCATCGGCGGCGCTGGCGGGCAGGATCACATGCTTGCGGATGGTGCGGGCCAGCGCGTCGAGCAGTAGGCCGGCGGGCACCGGCTCCGGCCACGGTTCCACCTTGCCGAGTGAGACGCCGCGCGCCTCGGCCTCCGGCTTCGGGCGCAACGGCTCTACCAGCTTGTCGAGCGCGCCGACGCGCACGCCGAGCCGCGTCGCGGCGGCTTCACGCTCGCGCTCATAGGCGAGCGGATCGAGGTTTGCGAGCCGGGCGAGTTCGGCCGCATCCTCGGCAGCGCGGCCGAACCCGGCGCCATCGTCCAGGGGCGGGGTCATCGGCCTGCCTCCGCCGCGCCGCGCGTGATGCCGTCACGCGCCGTGCGCTCGGCCCGCTGCGCGTCTCTGCCGCCGCCTTCCATCGCGGCCTGCGCCAGAACCGCCGCCGCAGCGTCGGCACTCAACTCGCCGGCGGCGACCATCTCACCGGCGCGGCAAGCCGCCCAGAACAATGTCGGATGGCGCTGCCCCTCAGGCGCCCGCCGGACGGCGCAGAGCAGGCCGGCGAAGCGGGAGGCGGCGCTACCAGCGCGAAGCCCGCGCAAGCCGCCCAGGGGCCTTTCCTGGGCGATCCTGGGCGGGGTCGGCGGGGCGAACGCGGCGGGTGCCGGCGGGATGACGAAGGGGGCACCGGACAGCCGCCCAAGCCGGCGCGGCAGCGGGTCCGACCATCCGACGAAGATCGGAGCCGCCGTGTAGTGCGGCTGCGCCGGCGAAAACAGAGTGCGGTCAACCGGCGACTGCGCCAGCCATCGCTTGCACTCCGCGTTGGTCAACGGGCGGCTGCACCAGAACCATAGGCGCAGCCGCGCCCCCGGCTTGATGCCGTGCGAGGTCGTGGCCTGCACGACGCAGGCCGCGCCGCGGAACGCCTCCGGCAATCGCGGCAGCACGCACCGGGCGCACGCCTCGATGTCGAGCCGGTCAATGCCTTGGTCGAGCGGGACGCTATCGAGGTCGAGCGCAAGCCAATGTCGCGGCGCCTCGTGCAGCGTCGGCTGCTCGCCCGTCTCGGGATCGGCGCGGCAGAGCCGGCGGACACCGATGGTGCGGGCGTGGTCAATGATCTCGCCGCGCACAAGGCAGCAGTCGCGGCGCGTGGCCAGTTCCCCCAACAGGCCGGCGAGGCTGTCCAGCCCCGCCAGTTCCACGGCGTGCAGGCTCATCGTTTTTGCGCTGTCGTAGGGCTCGGTCGTGAAGTCGGCATGGACCCGCTTGCAGAGCCGGCGCCCGGTCGCGCGCACGATGGTGGCGAAGTCAGTCATCGCGCGCCCTCCCGGTCCTGGGGCCACGGCTCGCGCGTGATCTGGATATCGCCGGCCAGGCGGTAGCGGACGAAGCGCACCGGCTTGCCGGCGGCATCGGTGCCGACAAGCTGCACGCTTTCAATCGGGGCACCGGCCTTGCGGAGCCGGCAGACATAGCCCGGCGCGCCGAGCGCCAGGCCGGGCGGCGCGGCGCGCAGCATGTCGAGCCGGGACATACCTTCGGGCACGGCCAGCAGCAGATGGGCGAGGCTCGCCTCGCGCCTGCCGATGGGCGTGGTGCAGCCGCCCGCGTGCAGCAGGATGCGCGGGGGGGGCCGGCGGACTTCGGCGGCTTGTTGAGGGTCGCGCGGGGAGCGCGGGGAGAACGTCATGCGTGCAGCCTTTCGAGGCTGCGCGCCCGTGGAACCGATGGACCAAATGCGCTACATGACCGGTGCCGCAGTCACTACGCATTCGGAGCCCCGCCGGCCCTTACGGGTCGCGCGGGGTTTCTACTGGATGTGGAGCAGCCGCAGCGCGCCGAGCAGCGCGAGCAACAGGGCGGGGCCGGCGAGCGGCGACAGGATCGCGGCGCGCATCACGCGGCGGCCTGCCCGGCGAGCAGGCCGCGAAGGCTGGCAGCGCAAACCAGCGTCCGCCCGCCGACCTTGAAGAACCGCAGCCGCCCGGCTTTCTCGTGGCGGCGTAGCGTCGCGACACTCAGGCCGGTAGCGCCGGCAGCGGCGGACAGCGTGTAAGAGAGGCGTTCAAGCGAAGCAGTCGGAAGCGGCGGCTTCGCCGGCATCGCCGTGTTGAGAGAGGGCATCGCGTCACCTTTCTGCATGGCGCGTCATGGCGCGTGCAGAGGTGTGGCGATGGACTTACCCTAGGAACAATCGGCCCGTTTCGAGGTCGGTTTGTAGGGATCGCCAGCCTCGCCAGCCGAAGCCCTCACGCTCAAGGCGTTCGATCCGCTTCTCCACTTGTTCCGGCGATAGCCTCTTGCCGTCGGGCAGCCGTGCGCTGCGATACAGGTCCGCGAGGAAGGCGGCGGCGACCGGCCTTAGCGGCTTGCCACCGCGCGGCGTGCCGTTGCGCGCGCGCGGCGAGCCGGTCGCGATCCGCGCCGCCATGCACGCGCCGAACAGCACCGCGGTATCCCACTCTGGGAGCCGGCTGCGTTGCCCCTCCATGATCGCCTTTGGAAGATGGAACGGGCCGTAAATGAAGTGATGCGCCTGCCCGCCGAATACATACTTCGGGTGTGAGGGGATTTTCTTCTCCATCTCGCGGAGGAGGAATGCAAGCGCGGCAACCGGGTCAGTTGTCCCTTCGGCTGTTCGCGGCCAGAAAACATGAGCGTCAAATTGTTCTTCGGTGGCCTTCACCGCCCTGAGGACAGCAAGGAAAAAGCTGTCGGATATGTCACCGCCCTCCAATTCCGCGGCGAGGTCGGAAGCGAGTTTACGGGCGCGCGCAAGCCTGTCGCGCAACGTCCGCTCCGCTGCCCGATTGCTCTCGAATGGGCAGAGGCATTCTTTTTCGCGCCACGCGAGCGCCCTCGGAGCGTCTGCCATGAGCAACCCCAGGACATGGGCAGCCTGGTGGCGCGTAACCTCGCCGCGCCGAGTGGCGCGGTCCAACGCGTCTCGGGTCCGGCTGTAAACGATAGCCTTGACGGCCATGCACGCGCCTCCGCGCGCTCCGCGATGCAGGTCGGCGGGGCAGCCCGGCGCGGAGGGTCCGGGCGTTCGGGGGCCAGCCTAGCCCCGCCGATGTCGAGAATAGCCGTTAGGAAGCCGTAAGGTTCGCGTCTCGTCAGCCGGCCTTGCGGCGGCGCAGCGGCACCGGAGCCGCCTTGTGAGGAGCGGCGAAGCAATGGCCTGCCCAAGCCTCCATAAGAGGCCGGCGGCGCTCCAAGAGGTCGGACCGGCGATAAGCGGCGGACACCTTGTTGCCGACTTCATGCGCGAGCGCCCGCTCTGCGGCCTCCCGTTCGGTCGGGCGGGTGTCGTCAACCCAGGTGGAGAATGTGGCGCGGAAGCCGTGCGGCACGGCGCCCCGCCCGTCCGGGTCGCGCCAGGGCAGCGGCGCGCCGTCCAGCCGGGCTTCGTTCATGCGCCGGATGACGGCGGACAACGCCATGTCCGACAGAGGCGTTGTTAGGGTCGCACTCGGGAAGATCAGCGCATCGCCGCGCAGCGCAGCACGGCGGGGAAGTTCCTCCGCGGTCACGTCCTGCCCGGTGGTCAGCTTGTAGGCTTGCACCAGCACGGCCAGCGCCGCGTCGGACAGCGGGACACGATGCGGTTCCACGTCCGCCGCCTTCTTCGCCTTCATGCGCTCGCCCGGGACCGTCCAGACCGCGCCGCCGTCGAAGCTGAGTTCGGACCACCGCGCGCAGCGGACTTCGTTGGAGCGCAGCGCCGTGAGAATGGCAAAGCGCAACGCCAGCGGCGCGAGGCCGGGCATCTTGTCGAGCGCCACCATGAAGGCGGGCATCTTCTGCCAGGGCAGGGAGGGTTGCTTGCGTCCGCCTGGAAGGCGCGGCAGCCCGGCATGGCGCAGCATCCGCGCGTCGGCGGGGTTGTCATTGGCCCGCATGCCATGCGCGGCGGCATAGCGGAGTATCGTGCCGATCCGGCGCAACACCTTCCGCCCCGTCGCCGGGCGCGATTGCCAAACCCCTTGAATGGCCCGCATGACCGCGGCGCGGTCTATTTCCGCGACGGGCATGTTGCCGAGTGTCGGATGCGCGTGAACGTCGAGCGAGGTGCGCCAGAGGTCCGCCGTCCGATCGCTTTTCCACTCAGGCGACAGGGCCTTGATGCATGCTTCCGACACGGCGCGGAACGTGCGGGCCTTGGCTTCCTCCGCCGCGCGCGCCTCGGCCTCGCGTGCGGCCTTCCGGGCGGCAGCCTCGGCCTCGCGCGCGGCAATGGGGTCCGTGCCGCGTTCGGCCAGCTTACGGGCGGCTTCTGCCCGCTCACGGGCTTCCTTCAAGCTGACGGTCGGATAGCCGCCCAGCCCCATGTCTCGACGCTTGCCGTCCACCGTCAGGCGGCAAAGCCAAATTTTCGCGCCGGAGGGCTTCACCTCCAACAGCAGTCCACCGCCGTCTGACACGCGATAGGGCGCGCCGCGGGGCTTCAAGGCGTCAATCGTCTTTACGTCGAGCGAGTTGCCCTTGCGCGGCATGGGGGCTCCGGAGGCGGGGGCGGCTGGCGTTGTGGGGTCTAGGAAGTGGCCCCCACAATAGACCCCACACTCAACATGCGCCAGCCTGAAACATCCTGCGCCGCAATGATCAGTAGGCCGTTGACAAACAACAGCGTATCCCAGCCTGAGGGTCCAACGTGACGCAACCTGAAAGGGGGTAATGGCGTCCCTATGGGACGCCACTTCCACTTGTTCTAACCTGTCTTGCCGCACGGCTGCCGCGCCGTTAGGCGCAGGGTGTCCGCCAGGTGGAGCCGCTCGAGCAGCATCGGGATGGCGGTGATCTCGTTGCTCTTGCTGCCGACCGTCTGCTGGCCGAGCACCAGGCGCTGGCGGGTGGCCCAGGCGCTGACCGCATGCAGCGGGTGATCCTCGCCGCGACGGGCCCGGCGCGAGGTCTTGCCGTCGATGGCGACGCTGTCGGGTTCGTCCTCGCGCAGGCCCTCGACCCAGGTGGCGAAGCAGGCGCCGAAGATGTCCGGATCGAGCGCGTTGATGACATCGTTCAGCGTGTCATGCGAGGGGATGCCGCGGCGGCACGGCAGCAGGGTGCGAAGGAACTCCAGCTTCTGCCGGCCCCACAGCCGCATCTCCACGAAGTCCTCCGCGCCAGCCAGCGTCGCACACAGCACCAGCAGCATCGCCTCCGGCAGCGGATACAGCACCTTGCCCGCCTGCCGCGGATCGTCGAGCGCCGAAACGTGGTCGGACAGGGCCAGCCCAGCCATCGGAACACCTCATTCACCAAGGCGTCCCATGAATCAGACTTCCGGACGCGCCGGAATCCCACAGGCGTCCAGGCGATCGCCCTGGGGTGAGCCTGGGGGTTGTTGCGCGGCGACCACTTATCTTCGTATACGATGATATCCAGGTGTATGCTCGCGGGAGTTGCCCTTCCACCGGGTGTTCCACCCTCGATCCCCCCGCCACCCGGCAAATCGAGGGAACGTCATGAGCACCACCTACGCCACCGATCATACCGCCTCAGAATCTAATTCCGGCATCTCGGCCGAGACCATGGCGCCGGAGGCGATGCCCGATCCGGGCGCCGCCGAGGCCGGTGTCGAGAGCGGGCCGTCGGATGCCGGCATCAACGACCGCCTGGGCCACGAGCGCATGGCCAATACCGGCGGCCCGGGGGCCGTCGCCGCCGCCGACGAGGGGGGTACCGATTCCGAGAGCGGAGACGAGGCCGGAGCGGAATCCGACTTCGAGAGCGGCACGGATTGGAGCCCCGACGGCCGCTTCCCGACCGAGAGCGCGGCCGAGGAGGCGGTGGTGGACGCCTACTTCGCGGAAGCGGCGACGAGCCCCGAGGAGATGTCGGAGTTCTTCCCGCTGATCGCGGCGCTGATCCCGGTGATCAAGGCGGCGGTGCCGACGCTGATCGGGGCGCTCGCGCAGCAGGGCGCTTCCGCCGCGACCCGGGCCGTCGCCGGCGCGGCCCAGCGCGCCGGAGCGGCCGCCGTCCAGGGCGCGGTCCGCGCGGCTGTGCCACGCGCCGGGCAGGCGCTCGTGCAGATGCAGCAGGCGGCCCGGCAGATGCTCGCGTTGCCCGGCGTGCCGGCGCAGCTCAAGCCGCTGCTGCAGCAGATCGTCGCGCGGCGCGAATTCGGCGACGGAAGCGAGGCCGAGGGCATCGAGGCGGATCCCGACGCCCTGGCGCGCGCGCTGCAGGTGGCGGAGGTGGTGCTGGGCGTGGACGACCGGCGCCGCGTGACCCCTGCCAGCGCCGCGCCATGGAACCGGATCTGCCACCTGCGCATCCGTGCAGCGAACGGGCAGCTGTTCCTTGGCACCGGCTTCTTCGTGAACCGCCGCACGGTGATCACCGCCGGGCACTGCGTCTTCATGCCGAGCCAGGGCGGCTGGCCGCGGGAGATCCAGGTGAGCCAGGGCCGCGACGACGGCAGCACGCCGTTCGGCACCGTCACCGCGACCAGCTTCCGCACGGTGCGTGGCTGGGCGATCAACCGGCGACGCGAATACGACTATGGCGCGATCATCCTGCCGCGCACCTACGTGCAGCGCGCCGCCTCCTTCGCCTTCGCCGCACGCGGCGACGTGGAGCTGAAGGGGCGCAAGCTGAACCTGGCCGGCTACCCTGGCGACAAGCCGCCGGGGACCATGTGGTACCATGGCCGCGTCTCCACCGGCGTCTCGTCGCGCGTCATCACCTATGACATCGACACGGCAGGCGGGCAGTCCGGCTCGCCGGTCTGGCAGCGGCAGGGCGCGCAGCGCACCGTGGTGGGCATCCACACCAACGGCGCGCAGTCCGGCAACTCCGCCACGCGGATCACGCAGCCGGTCTTCGCCAACCTGATGGCGTGGCGCCAGGAAGGGGAGTGACGGCGTGTCCGGCGCCCGACGTGCGACGAGTGGCCCGCGGCGTCCCGCCGCGGGCCGGGCAGCGGCCAATGACGAGCCCGAGATCCGCAGCGGCCGCCTGGAAGGCCGTGTGGTGGATGCAGAGGGGCAGCCGGTGCCGGGTGCGCAGGTCCTGATCGCCTCCGGGCCGGCGCATGCCGACATCGCGATGGAAACCGGGCCGGGTGGCTGCTTCGACTACGGTCTCCTGGAGGCGGGACGCTATCTGCTGACCGTCTATGCCACGGGATACCAGCCGCGCAGCGCCGATGTGCGGGTGGTGCCCGGGCTGCGGGCGGACACGCTGCTCGTGCTGCGGCGGGCGGATCGCCCGCGGCAGCGCGGCCCGGAGCCGGCCCCCGTGCCGCCCTCGCGCCGTGGCGCACCAGGCGGCGGCGACCAGACGCCGGGTGGCGGCTGGTTCGCCCCCGAAGCGCCGCCCGATCCCGAGGATGAGGGGTGGGAGCGCTGAGACCCGATCCGCGGGGGGCAAGCTTCAGGGCGCTCCGCGCGGAGCCTCGGCGGCGGGAGGCGCGCGAAGGGCCGGATCCCCGCCCGGCGCGGGCCTCCTGCGCGAGCAGGAGATCGGAAAGCCAACCGGCATCGTCGAGCGGCTCTCGGCGCATCGCGTCCAGCGGCTTGCCGCGTCCGACCAGGCAGGCGGCGCGGGCGGGAACGCCCCGCCGGGCCGCTGCGCTTCGCGGGCATGGGGCATGCGGACCCGCCGGCGCCATGCCGGGCGGCGTCCGCGGTGCCGCGGCATCACGCCGCTGGCAATCGCCGTCGTCCCGGGCGCGGTGCTCCTGGCGCGCATATGGGGCTTGCCTAAAGAAGCCTTTCCGCGAAGATTTTGTCTCCAAGGACAGGGAGACGCTTCGATGATGACCCTCACCCGCCGCAGCCTTGCGGCCCTGCCGCTGGCCGGCCTCGCCGCGCCCGCGCTGGCGCAGGGCAACTACCCGACCCGGCCGCCGCGCTGGATCGTGCCCTGGGCTGCCGGCGGCTCCTCGGACTTCGTCGCGCGCCTCGTCGCCCAGGGCATCAGCGGCCCGCTCGGCCAGAACATCGTGGTCGAGAACCGCGCCGGCGGCGCCACCATCCCGGCGACCGAGACCTTCGTGCGCGCGCCGGCCGACGGCTACACCCTGTTCTCGGCCGACCTGACGGGCCTCGTCTTCATCCCGGCCATGTCGCAGCGCATCCCCTACGACCCGCAGCGCGACATCCGCATCGTGCACGGCATGGGTCGCTTCCCCTACATGCTGCTCGTCCACCCCTCCTTCCCGGCGAACACGCTGCAGGAGTTCATCGCGCAGTGCCGCGCGCGGCCGGGCCAGGTCTCCGTCTCCCATGCCGGCGTCGGCTCGCCGAACCATCTCGGGATCGAGCGGCTGGTCCGCGCGGCGCGGATCGAGGTGAACCAGGTCTCCTACCGCGGCGGCGCGCCGGCGCTGCAGGACACCATCGCGGGCGTGGTGAATGGCTGCTTCAGCGACGTCGCGGTCGCGGTCCAGGCGATCCAGACCGGCCAGGTCAAGGCGCTCGGCACCTCGATGCCGGCGCGCGTCGGCACCTTCCCGAACGTGCCGACCTTCGATGAGCAGGGCGTGCAGAACGCGCAGATCTACGCCTGGAACAGCGTGGCCGTGCATGCGAACACGCCCGAGCCGATCGTCCGCCGGCTGGAGGCGGAGGTGCGACGCATCGTGCAGGGCGAGGACTTCATCACCCGCCTGCGCGGCCTGGCGCTCGAGCCGAACAACCTCGGCACCGACCAGATGCTCGCGCTGGTGCGCCAGGAAGTCGCGACCTGGCAGCCGCTGATCCGCGAACTCGGCATCAGCCTCGACAGCTGAGCGGATGCGCGAGGGCGGCCTTCCCCTGCCGGGGGGCCGCCCCATGCGGCGCGCGCCGGCCCCGGCTTTCCGGGGTGGTGCGGTGGCGCCGCTTCCGCATAGGATGGACGCAGCGCGATCCGGTGTTCGGATCGCGCACAAATCTGCGTCGGGACGGATGCGCCGGGAAGGTCGAGGCCAGAAGCTCGGGGTGGTGGTGAACCCGGTCGCCGGGCTCGGCGGTGCCGTCGGCCTGAAGGGCACGGACGGGCCGGAGACGCTCGCGCGCGCGGTTGCCCTCGGCGCCGTGCCGGCCGCCGGGCTGCGCTGTGCGCTGGCCCTGCGGGCCTTGCTGCCGCTTGCCGACCGCATCGAGGTCCTCGTGCCGCCCGGCGCGATGGGGGAGGAAGCCGCCCTTGCCGCCGGCCTTCGCCCACGGATCCTCGCCGGCCTGCCGCCGCCGGTGGGCGACGGCACGGACACGCGCCGCGCCGCCGCCCGGCTGCTCGCGGAACAGGTCGATTTGCTGCTCTTCGCCGGCGGGGACGGCACGGCGCGCGACGTGGTGGCGGTGCTCGGCACGGGGGTCCCGATCCTCGGCGTGCCGACTGGCGTGAAGATGCATTCCGCCGTCTTCGGCACCAGCCCGCGCGCGGCCGGGCAGACCGCCGCGCGCCTGCTCGGCGGCGAGCCCGGCATCCGGCTGCGCGAGGCGGAGGTGATGGACCTCGACGAGGCGGCGCTGCGGCAGGGCCGGGTCGGCGCCAGCCTGTACGGCATCGCCCGCGTGCCGCATGCGCGCGGGCTGGTGCAGGCCTGCAAGGCGGGCGCGCGCCCGGACGACGAGGCGGCGCTGGACGCGCTGGCGCGCGTCATCGCGCGCGACTGGCCGGCGGACCGGCTGATGATCCTCGGCTGCGGCACCACGACGCGGCGGATCAAGCGCGCCATGGGTTTCGAAGGCACGCTGCTCGGCGTGGACGTGGCACTCGGCGGCCGGCTGATCGCGGCGGATGCGAACGAGGCGCAGCTGCTGCGCCTGCTGGAGCGCGCCGGCGCGGGCGGGGCGGGCATCGTCGCCTCGGTCACCGGCGGGCAGGGATTCCTGTTCGGCCGCGGCAACCAGCAGATCAGCGCCGAGGTAATCCGCCGCGTCGGGCGCGACGACATCATGGTCGTGACGGGGGCGGCGAAGCTCGCGACGCTCGACCCGGCACTGCTGCACGTGGACACCGGCGATGCCGGGGTGGACGCGATGCTGGCGGGCTACATGAAGATCCACACGGCGCCGGGCCAGCGCATGGTGATGCGCGTCGGCGCGGCGGCATGACGGGGAAGAGCGGATGACGGCTGAGGGCGGGGTCGCGCACCCCTGGATGGCGAACTCCACGCCGGAGGCGAAGGCGGCCATGCTGCGCGCGATCGGCGCGCCCAGCATCGCGAGCCTCTTCGACCAGATCCCGGCGGATCACCGCTTCCGCGGCCAGCTCGACCTGCCGCCGGCGCTGGCCAGCGAGGTCGCGCTGAAGCGCCACATGCTGGGGCTGCTGAAGAAGAACCAGGATTGCGAGGGCAATCTCTCCTTCCTCGGCGGCGGCATCTGGCAGCACCACGTGCCCGCGATCGTCGACGAGGTGGTCGGCCGCACCGAGTTCCTGACCAGCGTCTGGGGCACGCCGTCATCCGACCATGGGCGCAACCAGGCCTGGTTCGAGTTCTGCTCCATGCTCGGCGAGCTGGTGGGCATGGAGTTCGTCGGCCTGCCCGTCTATTCCTGGGGCTGCGCGATCGGCAATGCGGTGCGCATGGCCTCGCGCCTGAACGGACGGCGCGAGGTGCTGGTGCCGGCGGGCATGTGCCCCGAGCGGCTGGCGGTGCTGCGCCAGTATTGCGAGCCGGAGGGCAGCGGCGGCCACATCGCGGTCGTGCCCGTGGCCTTCGAGCCGGCGAGCGGCATGCTGGACCTCGGCGACCTCAAGGCGAAGCTGTCGGCGCGCACGGCGGCGGTCTACATTGAGAACCCGGGCTTCCTCGGCGTGATCGAGGCGCGCGGGGCGGAGATCGGCCGGCTTGCCCATGCCGCGGGCGCGGAGTTCATCGTGGGCGTCGATCCGATCTCGCTCGGCGTGCTGGCGCCGCCCGCCGACTACGGCGCGGACATCGTGATCGGCACCATCCAGACGCTGGGCGCGCACATGTCCGCCGGCGGCGGGGCGGGCGGGTTCATCGCCAGCCGCGACGAGGAACGCTATGCGCGCGAATACCCGACGCTGAACATCTCCATCGCGCCGACCGACCGGCCCGGCGAGCACGGCTTCGCGCTGAGCCTGGCGCACCAGTCGAGCTACGGCATGCGCGAGGAAGGCAAGGACTGGACCGGCAACTCGGTCTACCTCACCACCATCGGCTGCGCCGCCTACATGGCGCTGATGGGACCGCAGGGCTTTGCCGAGATCGGCGAGGTGATCATCCGGCGCAGCCACCACGCGGCGAAGGTGCTGTCCGGGATCGAGGGCCTGCGCATCGCCTTCCCCTGCGGCTTCTTCAAGGAATTCGTCGTCAACTTCGACGGCACGGGCAGGACCGTGGCGCAGGTCAACGACGCGCTGCGCACGCGCGGCATCTTCGGCGGCCAGGACCTCTCGGCCGACTTCCCCGCGCTCGGCCAGAGCGCGCTCTACGCCGTGACCGAAATCCACACCGCGGACGACATCGCGCGGCTCGCCGGCGCGCTGCAGGAGATCGTGGCATGACCGAACCACGCGCCTACCGCCAGGCAAGCTGGAACGAGCCGGTGGCGATGGAGCTCGGCGCGCCCGGCCGCCGCGGCCTGACCTTCGCCGCGCCCGAGGCCGAGGTGGCCGCCATCGGCGCCGCCGAGGACCTTCTGCCGCCCGCGATGCGGCGCCGTTCGCGGCCCGCCCTGCCCGAGATGACCGAGCACGACACGCTGCGCCACTACGTCCGGCTGTCGCAGCAGGTGCTCGGCATGGTCGGCATCAGCCTCTTCGGCACCTGCACGATGAAGTACAACCCGCGGGTCAGCGAGGCGCTGGGCCTCCGGCCGCAGACGGCGGAGCTGCACCCGCTGCAGCACCCGTCCACGCTGCAGGGCCTGCTGGAGATCGTCTGGAACTTCGAGCGGATCCTGAAGGCGCTGTCCGGCATGGACCGCTTCACCTTCCAGGCGGCCGGCGGCGCGGATGCCGCCTACGCCCATGTCTGCGTCACGCGCGGCTGGCTGGAGGCGACGGGGCAGCTCGGGGTGCGCGACGAGATCGTCACCTCGATCCAGGCGCATCCCTGCAACCCCGCCACCGCCGCCGCGGGCGGCTTCAAGGTGGTCACGCTGCCGCTCGAGGAAGGCGGCTATCCCTCGGTCGAGGCGCTGAAGGCCGCGCTCGGCCCGCGCACGGCGGCGCTGATGATCAACAACCCCGACGACATGGGGATCTACAACCCGCACATGAAGGAATGGGTGCGGCTGGTGAAGGAAGCCGGCGCGCTCGCCTTCTACGACCACGCCAACTTCAACGGCGTGATGGGCAAGATCCGCGCGCGCGACCTGGGCTTCGACGCCTGCATGTTCATGCTGCACAAGACCTTCGGCGGCCCGAAGGGCGGCGGCGGGCCGGCGGTCGGCGCCTATGGCTGCACCGAGGAACTATCCCGGTTCCTGCCGAAGCCGATGGTGAACAAGACCGCCTCGGGCTTCACGCTGGACATCCCGGAGAACTCCGTCGGCAAGGTGCGCGAGTTCATGGGCAACCTGCACATCGTCATGCGCGCCTATGCCTGGGCGCGCGGCATGGGCGCCGAGGGGATCAACGAGGCCTCCGACATCTCCGTGCTTGCGAACAACTACATGGAGAAGGGCCTGCTCGCGATCCGCGGCGTGACGAAAAGCCACCCTGACATCGACGGGCCGCGCATGGAGATGACGCGCTACTCGCTCGGCACGCTGAAGGAGGAGACGGGGATCGGCGTCGGCGAGGTCGCGAACCGCATGACCGACTACGGCGTGGACGCGCCCTGGCTCGCGCATGAGCCCTGGCACTTCCCCGAGCCCTTCACGCCGGAAGCCGGCGAGCTGTGGTCGAAGGAGGACATCGACACCTGGGTCGCCGTGGTCCGCAAGGTCTGCGAGGAAGCCTACGCGAATCCGGAGATCGTCAAGTCGGCGCCCCACAACGCCGCCATCGCGAAGGTCCAGGCCGAGGGCTGCGAGGACCCGGCGCGCTGGGCGACCACCTGGCGCGCCTATCTGCGCAAGCATCGCGGCGGCGCGCGGCAGCAGGCGGCGGAGTGACCCAGCCCAGCCTGAGCTGGCAGGACGCGGCGGGCGACTCGCGCGAGATCGGCTTCCGTCCCGGTCAGAGCATCGCCGCCGCGTTGACGGCGGCGGGCGTGCGGGAATTGCGCGCGACGCGCCGCGGCCTGGATGGCGAAGGCCGCGGCCTGCATTGCGGGATGGGCGTCTGCCAGGACTGCCTGGTCGAGGTGGATGGCGAGCCCAACACGCGCGCCTGCGTGACGAAGGCCCGCCTTGGCATGCGGCTGCGCCACCAGGACTTCCCCGGCGTCGCGCGGCTGCTGGACGGGCCCGTACCGGTGCCCGACGACAGCCCGCTGCCGGCGCCGCAGGTGGTGGACCTGCTGGTCCTGGGCGGCGGCGCGGCCGGGCTCTCGGCCGCCATCGCGGCGCGGCGCTGCGGGCTGGACGTGCTGGTGGTGGAGGAGCGCGGCGCGCTCGGCGGGCAGTACTACAAGCAGCCGGCGCCGGGCCTCGACGCGTCGGCGCTCGATGCGCAGCAGGCGGAAGGCGGTGCGCTGGCCGCCGCCGCTGAGGCCTCCGGCGCGCGCATCCTGCGCGGGGCGGAGCTCTGGGGCGCCTTCGACTTGGACCGGCTTGCGATCTTCGACGGCACGCGCACGCGCCTCGTCGCGCCGCGCGCCGTCATCGTCGCCGCCGGCGCCTACGAAAGGCCGCATGTCGTCCCCGGCTGGACGCTGCCCGGCGTGATGACCACCGGCGCCGCGCAGACGTTGTGGCGCAGCCATCGCGTGCTGCCGGGCCGCCGGGTGCTGGTCGCGGGCAACGGCCCGCTCAACATGCAGGTCGCCTGCGAGTTGGCGGAGGGCGGCGCGCAGGTGGTGGCCGTCGCGGAGGCCGCGCCGCATCCGGCGCGGCGCCCGCTTGCCGCGGTTGCGCTGGCCGCGGCCGATCCGGTGCTGGCGGCCAAGGGCGTGCGCTACCTGGCCGCGCTGGCGCGGCGGCGCGTGCCGCTCCTGCACGACACCGTGCTGCGTGCGGTCGCCCGCGCGCCGTCCGGCGCGCTTCAGGCGACGCTGACCGGCGGGGCGGCGTTCGAGGCCGATGCCGTCCTGCTCGGCTACGGCTTCCTGCCGAGCCACGAGACGCTGCGCGCGCTGGGCGCCGAATGCGCCTTCGACGCGGCGCGCGCGCAGTTCGTACCGCTGCGCGACGACGACGCGATGACGACGGTGCCCGGCCTCTTTGCCGTCGGCGATTGCGCCGGCCTCGGCGGCGCCCCGGCGGCGCGGGAGGAGGGGGTGATCGCCGCCGTCGCCGTCGCGCTGCGGCTCGACCGCGAGGTGCCCGTGGCGATGCTGGAGGCGCGCACGGCGGCGCGGCTGCGCCTCGCCCGGCATCGTCGTTTCCAGGATGCGCTCTGGGCGCTGTTCGCCGCGCCGCGCGCCGGCCTCTCCCTGGCGGAAGCGACCACCGTGGTCTGCCGCTGCGAGGAGGTGACGAAGGGCGAGATCGACGCCGCGCTGGCGGATGGCGCGCCCGCCCTCGGCGAGGTCAAGCGCCGCACGCGCTGCGGCATGGGGCGCTGCCAGGGGCGCTATTGCGGCCAGCTCCTCGCCGAGCACCTGGCGGCGACGCAGGGGCGCCCCCTCGACAATCTCGCGCTGTTCGCGCCGCGCGCGCCGGTCAAGCCGATCGCGATCGCCGACATCGTGGCGCTGGACCGCGCGCCGTGACCCCGCCGCGCGAGGTCGCGGTCGCGATCGTGGGCGGCGGCATCGTCGGGCTCTGCACCGCGCTCGAGCTCGCGCGCGCGGGCACGGAGGTGCTGGTGCTGGACGATGCCGCGCGGCTCGGCGGCACCACCGCGAATGCGGGCAGCCTGCATGTGCAGATGCAGAGTCGCTTCATCCGCATGTACCCCGAGCAGGTGCCGGGCCTGGAGCGGTCGCTGCCGCTCTACACCGCGGCCGCGCGCCGCTGGACGGAGCTGGAGCGCGAGCTCGGCACGAGCATCGAGCTGAAGCCCTCGGGCGGGCTGATGGTGGCGGAGACCACCGAATCCTACGAATTCCTCGCGCGCAAATGCGAGCGCGAGAAGCGTCTCGGCCTGCGGGTCGAGATGCTCGGCCGCGCCGAGCTGGCGCGCATCGCGCCCTATCTCGGCGAGGCGGTGGTCGGCGCCGAGTTCTGCGCGGAGGAAGGCAAGCTCAACCCCCTGCTGGCCAACCAGGCCGTGCGGCGCGCGGTCCTGGCGGAAGGCGGAGCCATCCTGCCGGAGACGCGCGTCGAGCATCTGGCGCCCGACCCGCGCGGCGGCTGGGTGCTGCGCAGCGCTTCGGGCGAGCTGCGCGCCGGCCGCGTCGTGCTGGCCGCGGGCGCCGGCACCGGCGGGCTGCTCGCGCCGCTCGGCCTGCGCGTTCCCACGGTCGCCGAGCCGCTGCACATGAACGTCACCGAGGCCACCGCGCCGCTGATCTCCCACCTGGTGCAGCATGCCGAGCGGATGATCACGCTGAAGCAGCTGGCCGCCGGGCAGGTGGTGGTCGGCGGCGGCTGGCCCGCGCGCCTGCATGGCGAGCGCCAGCACCCGACGGTCGAGGCGTCGAGCCTGATCGGCAACCTCCGCCTGGCCAGCCACATCGTGCCGCGGCTCGCCCGGCTGCGCCTGATCCGCAGCTGGGCCGGGGTCAACACCACGGTGGACGGCCAGTGCGTACTGGGCGAGGTGCCGGGCCGGCCCGGCCTGTTCACCGCCGTGCCCGGCGATGCGGGCTACACGCTCGGCCCGCTCGTCGGGCGGCTGGCCGCGGGGGCGGTGCTCGGGCGGCGCGACCTCGACTTCGACATCCGGCCCTTCTCGCCGGGCCGCTTCGCCGGCGCGGCGGCGCTGGCCTGAGAGCTTGTGGATCGATGCCGGAAAGCGCCGACCCCGCCAGACAGAAGCTGGCGATATCAACGTGCACTGATGCTCAAGCTCGATTTTTTTGACGCGCTCTGAGCTATTCCAGCGCCGCCTGGATGCGCGCGGCGGCCGCCAGCAACTCGCCCAGGAAGCGCGTGCGCAATTCCTCGAGCGACACGCGCGAGGTCGGGCCGCAGATGTTCAGCGCCCCCAGCGTCATGCCGCCACGCCCGCGCAGCGGAACGGAGAGCGAGCGCAGCCCCAGCTCCAGCTCCTCGTCCACGATCGCCCAGCCCGTCTCGCGCGCCTGGTCCACCGCGGCCCGCAGCGTCGCGCGGCCGGTCACGGTCTTCGGCGTGCGCGGCTCCGGCCGCGACGCGGCGATGACGCGCTCGGCCGCTTCCGGCACCAGCCCGGCCAGCAGCACGCGGCCGACGGAGGTGCAATAGGCCGGCGTGCGGCTGCCGACGCGCAGATCCACGTTGATCAGGTGCCGCGCGCTCGGGATGTGCAGCACGTAGAGCACCTCGGTCCCGTCCAGCACCGCGCCGTAGCAGGATTCGCCGAGCCGCCCGGACAGGTCCGCCAGCACCGGCCGCGTGATGTCCCAGACCGAGGAGGTCGCCATCACCGCATGGCCGAGCTCCAGCAGGCGCGGCGTCAGCGCGAAGCGCTTGCCATCGGTCTCCGCATAGCCGGCATGGACGAGGGTGAGCAGGAAGCGCCGCGCGCTGGCGCGCGTCAGGCCGGTGTGTTCCGCGACCTCGCTCAGCGTCATGCGCGGCCGGTCGCGCCGGAACGCCTTCAGCACCTCGAACAGCCGCAGCGCCGAATGGACCAGCTCGCGCTCCGCGCCCGTGCGCGCGGCGGCGTCGTCGGGATGCATCAGGTCGTCGACGCGCGATCCGTCGCCCGGTGCAGCGTCGTCGAGGATCATGTCCTGCCTTCCCCCGGTCACGGTTGGAGCCTGCCGCGCGTTCGCGCTGCGAACAAGAGGGGCCTGCATGTGCGCATGGCGGGTGACCCCTTGATGGCGCTGCGGCAATCCTGTTCACTCCGCGAGAGCCTGTTCGCATGACAGCCAGGTCCACGCAGGCGGACCGTGAGGGGGAGCGCGGGATCGCGCCAGGGCCGCGGCCCTTGCGCCGCGCGCCCGCCCGAGACCGCGGAGGAACGCACGCCGATGGACCGCAACAGCGTCGACTGGGCGGGGCCGATGCCCGCGGTCACCACCCCCTTCGACGCCGAGGGCCGCGTGGACGGCGCCGGCTTCCGCGCCAACATCTCGCGGCTGATCGACGCTGGCGCGACCGGCCTTGTCGCCTGCGGCTGCACCGGCGAGTTCTGGAGCCTGTCGCTGGCCGAGCGCAAGGCGCTCTACGCCGAGGCCGTGGCCGGCGCCGCGGGCCGCGGCACGGTGATCGTCGGCACGGGCTGCGTCGGCGCCGCCGACACGATCGAGCTGGCGCATGCCGCGAAGGCCGCCGGCGCCGACGGCATCCTCGTGCTGCCGCCCTACTTCGTGAAGCTGACGGATGACGAGATCTTCGCGCATTACGAAACGGTCTCGGCGGCCTCGCCGCTGCCGATCGTCGTCTACAACATCCCCGGCAATGCGGTGAACGCGATCTCGCCGGCGCTCGCCTCGCGCCTCGCCGACCTCGACAAGGTGGTGGCGATCAAGGAGAGCAGCGGCGACTGGAACAATTTCTACGCCACGCTGCTGGCGGTGAAGGACCGCATCCGCGTCTTCTGCGGTCCGTCCTCGGTGTTCGGCGTGCCGGCGGTCCATGCCGGGGCGGACGGCACGGTCGATTGCTTCCCCAATGTGTGGGCCGGGACGCTCGATCTCTGGTACGCCGCGCGCGATCCGGCGCGTCTGGCGGAGGCGGAAGCGCTGCAGGCGACGGCGCGCAAGCTGACGGACCTCTTCGTCACCGGCGGCCGCACGCTGTATCCGGCCACCAAGGCGGCGATGGACCATCTGGGCTTCCCCGGCGGCGGCACGCCGCGCATGCCGCTGCAGAAGCTGACGGGCGCGCCGCTGGAAGGCCTCAAGCGCGGCCTGGCCGAGCTCGGGGTCGGCTGAGATGGACCTCGGCATCCGCGGACGCCACGCGATCGTCTGCGCGGCGAGCAAGGGCCTGGGCCGCGCCTGCGCCGAAAGCCTGGCGCGCGAGGGCTGCGACCTGACCATCATGGCGCGCACGCCCGGTCCGCTGGAGGAGACGGCGGAGGCGATCCGGCGCGCGCATGGCGTGCGCGTCACAGCCGTCGCGGGGGACGTCAACAGCGAGGCGGGGCGCGACGCGCTGCTCGCGGCCTGCCCGGCGCCCGACATCCTCGTCACCAGCCCCGGCACGCGGCAGGTGCCCGGCGACTTCCGCTCCTGGGACCGCGCGGAGTGGCAGCGCTGGTGGAACGAGCATTTCTACACCGCGGTCGAGCTGATCCGCATGACCGCGCCCGGCATGTGCGACCGCCGCTTCGGCCGCATCGTCAACATCAGCGTGTCCTTCATCAAGTTCCCGCAGGTGGGCTTCGCGCACAGCCATTCGGCGCGGGCGGGGCTGGCGGCGGCGATCGCGTCCATGGCGCGGGAACTGATCCCGCACAACGTCACGGTGAACAGCGTCTGCCCCGGCCTGTTCGACACCGAGGCGCTGCGCGTGAACCTGCACGGCCATGCGAAGCGGCTGAACACCACCTATGAGGCGATGGTGGAAGACCGGCTGCGCACCTGCCCGGCCGGGCGCTTCGCCGATCCGGCGGAATGCGGCGACCTGGTCGCCTTCCTGTGCAGCGCGCAGGCTGGCTTCATGACGGCGCAGAACATCGTCAACGACGGCGGCTTCTACCAGGGCCTGTTCTGATGGAGGCGGGCGCGCTGCTGCCGGCCGCGGGTCGCGTGGCCGCGATCTCCGGCGCCGGGCGCGGGCTCGGCGCGGCGATCGCGCGGCGCCTGCACGCGGAAGGTTTTGCGTTGGCGCTCGGCGTGCGCGATCCGGGGCGCGCGGCCGCGCAGCTCGCGCTGAAGCCGGACGGGCCGCGCGTCACCTGGCATCGCTACGACGCCGAGCGGCCCGACACCGCCGCATCCTGGATCGCGGAGGCGGTCGCGGCGCATGGCAGGCTGGATGCGCTGGTGAACAATGCCGGCATCCTGAAGCGCGTGACCTTCGAGGAAGGCTCGGAAGACGACCTCGACGCGATGTGGGAGGTGAACGTCAAGGGCCCGTTCCGCGCCATCCGCGCCGCGCTGCCGCATCTGCGCGCGGCCGGGCATGGGCGGCTGGTCAACATCGCTTCCACCGACGGCAAGCGCATCCGCGATCCCTCCGCGCCGCTCGGCTATGCGATGACGAAGCACGCGCTGATGGCGCTGACCCATGCGGCGCGCTTCGCCGGCCATGCGGACGGGCTGCGCGCCACCGCGCTCTGTCCCGGCGCCATCGACACGGAGCTGATCGCCGGCCTGGTCGGCGCCACGCCGGCGGCGGGGCGGCTGAAGCCGGAGACGGTGGCGGAGATTGTCTGCCTGCTGCTGCGCCTGCCGGACCAGGCGAATGTCGCGGAGCTGGTGGTCAACACGCGGCTCGAGGCGATGCTGTGAGCCGCTCAGGCGAGGGCGCCGGGCGCGAAGCCGGCGATCTCCGGGTCCCCCGGCCGGCGCCGGCCGAGCGCGAGTTCCGCGATGACGCGCGCCACATGCGGGCCGGCGGTGAAGCCCATCCAGGGGAAGAAGCACAGGAACACGCCGTCCGCGCCCGGCAACTCGCCGAGGATCGGCCGCCAATCCTGCGTGCCGTTGACGATCGCGGCCCAGCTGCGCACCACGCGCATCCGCGCCACCGCCGGCACCGCGGCGATCGCCAGCCGCAGGTTGGGGATCAGCGAGTCCTCGCTGACCACCGGCAGGCCGGTGACGGGGTGCAGCCGCGCCGGCCAGCCGCCGCCGATGATCACGCTGCCCTGCGCGGTCTGCTTCAGCGAAAGCCGGTCGGCTGCCGAATAGACCAGATGCGGCACCAGCGGCGCGACGCGCTCCGTCACCGTCACCTGGATCGGATGCGCCTCGATCGGCAGGTCGAGGCCGAGCCAGGAGGCGACCTCGCCTGCCGCGGCGCCGGCGCAGTTCACCACGCGGCGCGCGCGCACCACGCCGGCGGTCGTCGCGACCAGCCAGGCATCGCCGTCGCGCGTCAGGCCGGTCGCCCTGGTGCGGCGCAGGATGCGCACGCCGTGGCGCTGCGCGGCGCGGGCGAAGGCGAAGGTCGCCATCAGCGGGTTCGCCTTGCCCTCGATCGGGCAGAAGGTGCCGCCGATGGACTCGGGCGCGAGATAGGGCGCGAGGGCGAGCAGCTCGCCGCGGTCCAGCAGCCGCACATCCAGGCCTTCCCGCCGCTCGATCGCGGATTTCCGCCGCAGCATCTCGAGCTCCGCGGGACGGCGCGCGACCATCATCCCGCCCTTCGCGGCCACCTCCAGCTCCGGCGCGGCGAGCTCCTCGGGCAGTTCCATCCAGCGGGCGATGCCGGCCATCATCAGGTGCAGCGTCGGCGCGAATCGCCGCGCCCAGCCCTCGCCCTGGTTCAAGAAGGGCTCGACGGGGATCTGCGCGTGGAAGCTGCCCGAGTTGTTGCCCGACGCGGCGGCGTTCAGCTCGCCCTGTTCCAGCAGCAGAACCTCGGCGCCGCCGTCGCGCGCCAGGTGATACGCCACCGCGCAGCCGGCGAGCCCGCCGCCGACCACGACATAATCCGCGTGCCGTCGCACGTCTCCGTCCGCGCGCCTTCGCACGCCGTCATCCGCGTGCCTTCGCACGCCGTCATCCGCGTGCCTTCGCACGCCGTCATCCGCGTGCCTTCGCACGACTTCCGCAGAGGAATCACCCGCCATGGCTGAGTTTCGCGTCGCCGCCTCGACCTTCCCGTTCCTCTATTCGCATTCGGGACCTGGTGCGCTCAAGCACCTCGCCGCGCAGGGCTACACGAACTTCGAACTGATGATCTTCCCGCCGCATCTCTGGCCGTCCTCCATGACGCCGGCGGAGAAGGCGGAGTTGAAGGCCTGGCTCGGCGGCAACGGCTTCCACATCACCAGCTTCTGCTACCCGCTGCTCGACAACAACCCGAACAGCACCTGCCCGATCATGCGGCGCTACACGCTCGACCGCTACAAGGAAGCCGTGGACTTGGCGGACTATCTGGACTGTCCCTATGTCTGCGCCATCCCGGGCCCGGTGAACTCGCTGATCAACCCGCCCGTGCCCTGGATGCGCGACTGGTTCGTACAGGGAATGCAGGAGCTGGTGGCGCACGCCAAGGGCAGCCGCACCGAGATCATCCTGGAGAACGTCCCCTTCACCTTCCTGCCCACGGCGCAGGACATGCTGGACGTGGCGAACGACATCGACCCCTCCGTCGGCATCAACTTCGACGTCTGCAACAGCGCCTACATCAAGGAGGACCCGGCCGAGGCCATCCGGATGCTGGGCGCGCGCGTGAAGAACGTGCACATCAGCGACAGCGGCTACGAGGTGTTCAAGCATGACCGCCTCGGCACCGGCATGGTGCAGCCCGGCCCCGCGGCGGCCGCGCTGCACGACATCGGCTACACCGGCCTGACGGTGCTCGAGATCATCACCGATGCCTGCCAGCCCGGCACCGATCCCGATGGCGACCTCGCCGTCAGCCACGACATCCTGGCCGCGCATGGCTGGGAACAGCGCCCGTCCAGGCAGTGACGCGGCCCGATGACCGGCGGGCCGAAGGCCCGAAGGTCCGAACCGGACCGCAACAACAGGGAGACCGACACCCATGCCCACGCAGTTCCGCGGCTGTCACACCGTCACCGTGACACCCTTCACCGAGGACGGCAGCGCGCTCGACATCCCGGCGCTGAAGCGCTTCCTCGACTGGCAGCACGCAAGCGGCGTGCCCGGCGTGATCATCCTCGGCACCACCGGCGAGTTCCTCACGGTCTCCGACGCCGAGCGCGAGCAATACGTGGCGGAGACCGTCGCCCATTGCCGCGGCAGGATGACCGTAATGGTGGGCGCCACCAACGCCCACACGCCGACCGCGGTGCGCTACGCGCGCATGGCCGAACGCCTCGGCGCCGACGGGCTGATGATCGCCCCGCCCTACTACTACACCGTCACCGAGGACGAGATCTTCGCCTACTACGCCGCGATCAGCGAGGCAGTCACGATCCCCATCATGCTCTACAACAACCCCTTCACGACGCATGTGGACATCAAGCCGCACCTGGTCGCGAAGCTGACGAAGCACCTGCCGAACATCCGCTACATCAAGGAAGCCAGCATGGATGTCGGCCGCGTCTTCGACATCGTCGAGGCGACGGATGGCGTGATGAACGTCTTCGCCGGTGAACGCGTGGTCGAGAGCTTCAAGCTCGGCGCCGTCGGCTATGTGGACCCCTATGGCAACTATGCGCCGCGCGCCTCGACCGCCCTGTTCCCGCTGCTGGAAGCCGGGCGCGGGCGCGAAGCCGCCGCGATCCAGCACGTGCTGGACGAGATGACGAACATCATCAAGGAAGGCCATCCGCTCTATGGCCACCAGTGCTATTCCAAGGCGCTGGCGGCGGCGGCGGGCTATCCGGTCGGCGACGTGCGTCCGCCGATCACCACCTTCGTCTCGCTCGGCGAGGAAGGGCGGCAGAAGGTCAAGGTGCTGCACGCGCTGATGCAGAAGCTGGACCGCATGATGGACGAGGCCACGGCCGCCAAGGCGGCCTGAGCGCGCCTCAGCGCAGATAGGTGGCGCCGTTCACGTCGAGCGTGGCGCCGCTCAGGTGCCGCACGCGCCCGGTGGCGAGGAAGGCGACTAGCTCCGCCAGTTCCTCGGGCGGCACCCATTCGCCCATGGCGAGGCCGGCGGTGACCTTGTCCTCGCCGCCGGCGATCGCGGCGGCGTCCACGCTCATCTGCGTCCGCACCACGCCGGGCGCCACGATGTAGGACAGCACGCCGGCGCGGGCGTAGTGCCGCGCGACGGTCTGCGCTGCGGCCTTCACAGCCGCCTTGGTCGCGGCATAGGCGATGGTGGCCTGGCTGCCGGCGCCGCGCTGCCCCGCCCAGGACGACAGGGTGACCAGCACGCCGCCGCCCTGCGCGACGAAGTGGTTCACCGCATGCTTCATCAGCCGCGTGGGCGACGCGACATTGACGCGCCACTGCGTGTCCCAGGCGCGTTCCCACGACTCCATGCCATCCTCGATGCCGCCTTCGGCAATGAAGATCGCGGCGTTGAGGACCACGGCATCGATTCGCGGCGCCAGGCGCAGCGCCTGCGCCCAGAGATCGTCCATCGCCGCAGGATCGCCCTGGTCGGCCGTCAGGACATGGCCGCGCCCCGGCGGAAGATCGGCCAGCGCCGCGCGGGCGCCGGCCACATCGGTGTTGCAGTGGGCGATGACGGTCGCTCCGTCCGCGCCGAGCCGGCGCGCGATGGCGGCGCCGATCCCCTTGGAGGCGCCGGTCACCAGAATCGTCCTGCCCGTGAGCTGCACGCCCGTCCTCCCGTCTTGGCCGCGTGCGCGTCGCGGGCGTGCGGCCCTCGCCCGCCTCGCCATCCTGGCGCCTGCCGGAACCCGCGCGCCAGGGGGGCGCCGTCGCTTGCCAGCGCGGCCGGCGGTTCCGCGCGATGACGGTCGTCGTCCGCGGCGTGCCGTGGCGGGACGCGACGCGCCTGTGCCTCGGCGTGGACCCTGGCTCCGTCTCGATTCGCATGTTTGTCAGGCGACGGTGGCGCCGCAGTGTGCCGAGCGAGCGGCGGGCAGGCGCCTGCCCGGACCCAGCCAGGCGACGGACGAGGGCCGCCTGCGACGGCGGGAGGCCACGCAGGCGATCCGCGGCATGGCGACGACCGGCACGCCCACCAACCAGATCGTCCAATGCGCCGGCCGCCGCGGAAAGCTGGTCCCGGCCGTCCTGCGCGGGCGCGCCGAGTGAAGCGCTGACCATGGTCCGGGCTTCCGGTGTGTGCGTGCGTCAGGCGACCGGCGTCCCGCTGTCCGCCGACCGCGTGCTACCCACGCGCCGCGCGCAGCGCCTCCAGGATGGCCCGCGCCCGCGGCAGCGCCGCCAGGGCCTCGGCCGGCACCGGCAGGCGTCGGCGCCAATTCGGCCTTTCCCGGTCGGTCCCCGGCAGGTTCACCGCGACGCGCTCGCCGGCCAGGTCCTCCAGCTGTGCCAGCAGCAGCGAGGACGGCACGCGCGCCACCAGCGCGTGCACCGCGGCAGCCAGCGCATCGTCGAGCGGCGCCTCGGGCCCGGCGCCCGGCGGCAGCAGCCCCTCCGCCGCCAGCAGCGCGCAGAGCGCCGCGCGGTCCGCGGCGCGCCCCGCCATCGCCGCCGCGGCGTCGCCGGTCAGCCCGAGCGATGCGCGCTCCGCGATGTCGGCACCTTCCCAGAAGCCCGCCAGCGTCGGCAGGTCATGCGTCGAGACGCAGGCCGCCGCGCGCGCCGGCCAGGCTTCGGGCGGGGTGAAGGCGCCGTCGCGCTGCTCGAACCATAGCACGCGATAGGACAGCACCGCGGCCGATTGCAGCGCCTCGCCCATGCCTTCGGGAACGGTGCCAAGATCCTCGCCCACCACCAGGCAGCGGGCGCGGTGCGATTCCAGCGCGAGCTGCCCGAGCATCGCCTCGAAGGGGTAGTGCAGATAGGCGCCGTCGCGGCCGCGCGCGCCTTCGGGCACCAGGAACAGCCGCCGCAGGCCCAGCACGTGGTCGATCCGCAGCGCCGCGGCGTGGCGCATGTTGGCGCGCAGCAGGCCGGCGAAGGCGGCGTGGCCATCTTCCAGCGCGGCGCGCGGATCGGGCGGCGGCAGGCCCCAGACCTGGCCCTCGGCGGCGAAGGGATCGGGCGGCGCGCCGACCGAAAAGCCGGGCAGGAAGCGCGCATCGCCCGACCAGGGCTCCGCCCCGTCCGGCGCCGCGCCCACCGCGAGGTCGCGGTAGAGCCCCGCGCCGGCCGCGGCCGCATCGCGCAGCTGCATGTCGGCCAGCATCTGCTGGAAGGCGATGCCGCCGATGGCGTCCTCATGCCGCGCCGCGAAGGCCGCGACGCCCGCATCGCCGCCATGGCGCAGCCCTTCGGGCCAGTTGCGCGCATCCGGGTGGCCGACCTGTTCGCTGATGGCGGTGAAGGTCGCGAAGCGTTCGAGCGCCACGCCGCCCTGCGCGCGGAAGGCCGACAGCGCGTCGCGCGCCCCATGCGCGGCCGGCAGCGCCTGCCAGGCGGCATCCAGCACCGCGCGCTTCACCGCCCAGGCGCCGGCATGGTCGACAATCGGCGCGGCGGCCAGCGCCGCGATCGCGCCTGCCTGCGCGTCCAGCGCCGCGCGCACCGGAGGCAAGTCGGCCACCAGCGGCAGCGCGGCGACGTCGAGGAAGATCGGGTCGAGGAAGCGCCGGTCCGACGGGTGGTAGGGGCTGGCGCGCGCGCGATCCGTGACGAACAGCGCATGCGGCGGGCTGAGGCCGAGCAGCGCGGCGCCTTCCGCCCGCGCCATCCGCGCCGCCTCCGCCACCGCGCGGAAATCGCCGATGCCCTGGTCCCCATCGCGGCGCAGCGCGTAGATCTGCGCGGCGAGCCCGAAGCGCCGCGCGCCGGCGGCGATGTCCTCGGGCAGGAAGCAGCGCGCGGGTGCGACCGTGAGGTGGCAGCGCGTGTCCGGCGCATCGGCATCCAGCAGCGCGTGGCGCCCCGCGGGCAGCGCGGGCAGCCGCACCAGGCGCCGCGCCGCGGCGGTGCCGTCGGGCATGGCAAGTCGTTGCGTGACGCCATCGCCGGGCGCGATGTCGAGCGCGACGCTCGACCCGTCCTCGCGCCGCAGCAGCAGCCGCCGCGCACGCGACGCCAGCGGCAATGGCAGGTCGTGCGGCCCGTCGCCGCGCAGGGTCAGCGAGGGCGGCAGGGCAGGGACCACGGACAGGCTCCGCAGCGTCTCCCGCGCCTCCGCCGCCGTCGTCGCCGGCAGGCGCAGCGCGCCGAGCAGCGCGCGCAGCGTCGGCGCCGGCACCTCGTGCCGCGCGCCGCCGATCTCGTGCCATTCGGTGGCGATGCCCGCCGCCGCGGCCAGGCGTTCCAGCGCCGCGGTGTCGGCGCGCGCGCCGCCATGCCGCCGCTCGGCCAGAAGCAGCACGGCTCGGGCGGGCAGGGTGGCGGGTGGCGCGCCCTCCCGCGCCGGGTCGCTGCTGTCGGCGAGCAGCACCCAGCGATGGCCCGGGCGCGGCGCGGGCAGCTGCAGCGGGATCGCGTCCCAGCCGGCATTCAGCGCGACCAGGCAGCCATCGCCACCGGCGCGCAGCAGCGCCAGCAGCGCGCGGTTCTCCGCGCGCGTCCAGTCGTCATGGCCCATCGCCGCGCCGTCCGGGCGCAGCCACGTCACGTCGCGCAGGCCAGCGGCATCCGCAGCACCCGTCAGCGGCGTGGCATCCGTCAGCGCCGGATGCGCGCGCCGCGCCGCGACCAGCCGCTGCGCGAAGGCCAGCAGCCCTTCGTCCATCGCGCCCCAGTCGAGCGGCATGTCCTGGCAATAGGCGTTGTTGTTGCCGCCCTGGCTGCGCCCGGCCTCGTCGCCCATGCCGAGCATCGGCGTGCCGCGCGCGACCAGCAGCGTGGCCAGCAGCGCGCGGATGTCGGCAGCGCGGCGCGCCCGCACGCCGGCATCGTCGCTCGGCCCTTCCGCGCCGTTGTTCCAGCTGTGGTTGGCCGCGGTCCCGTCGCGGTTCTCCTCGCCATTCGCGTGGTTGCGGCGTTCGGTGAAGGAAACCAGGTCCGCCAGCGTGAAGCCGTCATGCGCCGCGACGAAATTCACGCTGTCGGTCGAAGGCCGCGCGCCGAAGGCGTCCGTCGAGCCCGCCAGCCGCGTGGCCAGCGCGCCGACCATGCCCTTGTCGCCGCGCCAGAAGCGGCGGACGTCGTCGCGGAAGCGGTCGTTCCACTCGCCCCAGCCGGCGGGGAAGGCGCCGAGCCGATAGCCGTCCGGCCCGATGTCCCAGGGCTCCGCGATGATGATCCGCCCGCGCAGCAGCGGGTCCTGGCGCATCGCCTGGATCAGCGGCGCATCCGCGTCGAAGCCGCCGGCGCGGCGCGCCAGCGTGGTCGCGAGATCCAGCCGGAAGCCCGCGACGCCGGCTGCCGCCCAGTGGCGCAGCGCATCCATCGCCAGCCGCAGCGGCCAGGGCCGGTCGAGCGCCAGCGTGTTGCCGCAGCCCGCATCGTCGCGGTAGCGCCGCGCATCGTCCGCGCGCAGCCGCAGCCAGGCGGCGTTGCCCAGCCCTTTCAGCGACAGCGTCGGGCCGAGGTGATCGCCCTCGCCATCGTGGTTCAGCACCACGTCGAGGATCACGCCGATGCCGGCCGCACGCAGCGCCGCGACGGCGTCGCGCAGCTCCGCCATCCCGCCCGGCGCCAGGCGGGGATCAGGGGCCAGGAAGGCCACCGGGTTGTAGCCCCAATGATTGCGCAGCCCGAGCGGCGGCAGATGCCGCTCGTCGATCCAGGCCGCGCAGGGCAGCAGCTCGAGCAGCGTCACGCCAAGCCCCTGCAGATGCGCGATCGCCGCCGGATGGGCGAGGCCCGCGAAGGTGCCGCGCAGGCCCTGCGGGATGGCAGGATGCGCGGCGGTGAAGCCGCGCACCGAGGCTTCGTAGACCAGCTGCGGCCCGGCCGGCACGAAGGCCGGGGCCGCCGGCGGCGCGGCGCGCAGCACGGCCTTCGGCAGGTGCGGCGCGCTGTCCGTGCCATCCGGCGCGTCGCCGGTGTCGAACAGCGCGGGATGCAGCGCGAAGGGCCGGTCGAGCTCCACCGCCCAGGGATCGACCAGCAGCTTTTGCGGGTTGAAGCGATGCCCGCGCGCCGGATCCCACGGCCCCGCGACGCGCAGCCCGTAGCGCGTGCCCTCGGCGATGCCCTCGGCATGCCCGTGATGCACGTCGCCGGTGCGGCCGGGCAGGCGGAGGCGCGCAACCTCCCGGTCGTTCTCGTCGAAGATGCAGACGCAGACGGCGTCCGCGCCAGGCGCCGGCCAGGCGAAGTTCGCGCCCGTCGCGGTCAGCGTCGCGCCGAGCGGCTCGCAGCGCCCGGGCGCGGCCTCAGCCCGCATGCGCCGCCGTGTCGCGGAACAGCGCCGCATAGGCAGCGGCGGAGCGGCGCCAGGACACGTCGGTCGCCATCGCATTCACCTGCAGCCGCGCCCAGGCCGGCTTGTCGCGCCACAGCTGCGCGGCGCGGCCGATCGCGCTTTCCAGCATCTCCCGCGTCACCGGCGAGAAATGCAGGCCGGTGCCGATGCCTGCGGCCAGCGCCATCTCGTTCGCGTCGATCACGCTGTCCGCCAGCCCGCCGACATGCGCCACGAGCGGCAGCGCGCCGTAGCGCAGCGCGCAGAGCTGAGCGAGGCCCGAGGGCTCGAAGCGGCTCGGCACCAGGATCACGTCCGCGCCCGCATAGAACAGCCGCGCCAGCCCCTCGTCGAAGCCGATCTGCGCGCCGACGCGCCCCTGGTTCGCCCAGGCCGCGCCGCGGCAGCCTTCCTCCAGCCCCCATTCGCCGGTGCCGAGCAGCGCGAGCTGCGCGTCCGCGCCCAGCACCGCCGGCAGCGCGCCGAGCACCAGGTCCACGCCCTTCTGCCAGGCCAGCCGCCCGACGAAGCCGAACAGCAGCGCGCCCGGGTCGGGGTGCAATCCCATGCGCTCCTGCAGCGCCCGCTTGTTCGCCGCGCGCGGCGCGACATCCACCGCCGAGAAAGCCGCCGGCAGATCCGCATCCGTCGCCGGGTCCCAGTCCCGCGTGTCGAGCCCGTTCAGGATGCCCGACAGCGCGCCGCCGCGCCCGCGCAGCAACCCATCGAGGCCCATGCCGGCCTCCGGCGTGCGGATCTCCGCGGCGTAGGTGGGCGAGACGGTGGTGATGCGGTCGGCATACCACAGCCCCGCCTTCAGGTAGCCGATGGCGCCATAGTATTCGATGCCGTCGGTGGACATCGCCTGCGGCGGCAGGCCGAGGCGCGGGAAGATCGCCGGGTCGAACTTGCCCTGGAAGGCCAGGTTGTGGACGGTGAAGACGCTCGGCACGCGGCGCGCGCCGGCGCCGAAGCGCAGATAGGCCGGCGCCAGCCCCGCCTGCCAATCATGCGCATGCAGCAGGTCGAAGCCCGGCGCCCCGCCCGCGCCCTCGCGCGCCACCAGCGCCGCGACGGCGCCGAGCGCGGCGAAGCGGATCGCGTTGTCGCCCCATTCGCCACCCTGCGGCGAGAGATACGGGTTGCCCGGCCGGTCGTAGAGATGCGGCGCGTCCAGCGCCAGCACATCCAGCCCCGCCGCCTGGCCGCGCAGCAGCCGCGCCGGGCCGCCGAACAGATCCTCGAAGCGCCGCAGCGGCACGGCATCGGGCAGCGCCGCCAGCACCTTCGGATAGGCCGGCAGCAGCGTGGTGATCGCGACGCCTTCCGGCGCCAGCGCATGCGGCAGCGCGCCGGCGACATCCGCGAGCCCGCCCGTCTTCACCAGCGGCACGCATTCGGACGCGACGGAGAGGACACGCAGGCTCATGCGGAAAGGCGGTCGATCATCGCCTGGGTCACCAGGCAGATGCCCTTGTCGGTGCGGCGGAAGCGTTTCGCGTCCAGCTCCGGATCCTCGCCGATGACGAGGCCTTCGGGGATGCGCACGCCGCGGTCCACGACGACGTTGGTCAGCCGCGCATGCCGCCCGATATCGACATAGGGCAGCACCACCGCGCCCTCGCACTTGGCGAAGGAATGCACGTGCACGCCCGTGTGCAGCAGCGAATGCCGCACCAGCCCGCCCGAGACGATGCAGCCGCCCGAGACGAGGGAAGCGATCGCCTCGCCGCGCCGCCCGTCCAGATCGTGCACGAACTTCGCCGGCGGCACGACCTCGGCATAGGTCCAGATCGGCCAGTCGCGGTCGAACAGGTCGAGTTCCGGCACCACGTCGGTCAGGTCGACGCTGGCTTCCCAATAGGCGTCCACCGTGCCGACGTCGCGCCAATACGGCGCGGCCTCGGCCGAGGAGCGCACGCAGGACGCCTCGAAGCGGTGCGCCACCGCCTTCCCGTGCTGCACCAGGTAGGGGATGATGTCGCGCCCGAAGTCGCGGTTGCTGCCGGGCGTCGCGGCATCGCGCCGCAGCTGGTCGAACAGCAGCTTCGTCTCGAAGACGTAGATGCCCATGGAGGCGAGCGCCAGGTCCTCACGGCCCGGGATGCCGGGCGGGTCCTTCGGCTTTTCCAGGAACTGCACGATGCGGCCCTGCTCGTCCACATGCATCACGCCGAAGGCGGTGGCTTCCAGGCGCGGCACGGAGACGCAGCCGACGGTAACGTCCGCGCCGCTTTCGACATGCTGGGCCAGCATGTGCTCGTAGTCCATCTTGTAGATGTGGTCGCCGGCCAGGATGACCATGTGCTTCGGCGCCAGGTCGTCGATGATGTCGATGTTCTGGTACACCGCATCGGCCGTGCCCTCGTACCAGGCGGTCTCGCTGGTGCGCTGGCTGGCGGGCAGGATGTCGAAGCTCTCGTTGCGTTCGGGGCGCAGGAAGTTCCAGCCGCGCTGCAGATGGCGGATCAGGCTGTGCGCCTTGTACTGCGTCGCGACCGCGATGCGCCGGATGCCGGAATTGGTGGCGTTGGACAGCGCGAAGTCGATGATGCGCGACTTGCCGCCGAAGAAGACCGCCGGCTTGGCGCGGCGGTCCGTCAGCTCCATCAGCCGGCTGCCGCGGCCGCCGGCGAGGACGAAGGCCATCGCCGACCGCGCGAGCGGGGCACCGGCCGGTTCATAGCGACGCGCCATCCGTCTCCTCCCCCGGGTCTTCCTCGGCCGCCGGTTCGGCCACCAGCCAGATGGTGGCCAGCGGTGGCAGCACCAACTCGGCCGAGGCCGGAAAGCCACGATGCGGCACCGCCTGCGCCTCGACCACCCCCAGATTGCCGACGCCCGATCCACCATAGGCTGCGGCGTCGGTGTTCAGCACCTCCCGCCAGCGTCCCGCATGCGGCAGGCCGACACGGTAGCCGAGGCGCACCACCGGCGTGAAGTTGGACAGCACCGCGACCGGCGCGCCGCCTTCCCCGTCCATGCGCAGCCAGGCGAAGGCGGAGTGGTCGGCGTCGTCGGGTTCCAGCCAGCGGAAGCCCTCCGGCTCGCAGTCGCGCGCATGCAGCGCGGGGATCGTGCGGTAGAGGCGGTTCAGGTCGCGCAGCAGCGCGTGGACGCCCTGGTGCGGGGTGTGGGCAAGCAGCCACCAATCCAGCTCCCGCGCCTCGGACCATTCGCGCCACTGGCCGAACTCGCCGCCCATGAACAGCAGCTTCTTGCCGGGATGCCCCCACATGAAGCCGACATAGGCGCGCAGCGTGGCGAAGCGCTGCCAGTCGTCGCCCGGCAGCCGCGACAGCAGCGTGCCCTTGCCATGCACCACCTCGTCATGGCTGAGCGCGAGGACGAAATCCTCGGTGAAGGCGTACATCAGCCCGAAGGTGACCAGGTGGTGGTGCCAGCGGCGATGGATCGGGTCGAGCGCCACGTAGCGCAGCGTGTCGTTCATCCACCCCATGTTCCACTTGTAGCGGAAGCCGAGGCCGCCCTGCGCCACGGGATGCGTCACGCCGGGCCAGGATGTCGCTTCCTCGGCGATGGTGGCGGCGCCGGGGTGGTGCTGCTCCACCAACTCGTTCACGCGGCGCAGGAAGGCGATCGCCTCGTGGTTCTCGGTGCTGCCGTCCTCGTTCGGGTACCATTCGCCCGGGCTTCGGCCATGGTCGTGCCAGACCATGAAGGACACGGCATCCACGCGCAGCCCGTCGGCGTGGAAGCGGTCCATCCAGTGCAGCGCGTTGCTCGCCAGGAAGCCCGCGACTTCCCGCCGGCCGTAGTCGAAGACCGCCGTGCCCCATTCGCGATGGCTGCCGCGGCGCGCGTCCGGGTGTTCGTAGAGCGTCGCGCCATCGAAGCGCGCCAGCCCGTGCGCGTCGCGCGGGAAATGGGCGGGGACCCAGTCCAGGATCACGCCGATGCCGGCGGCATGCGCGGCGTCGATGAAGCGCATCAGCCCGCGCGGATCGCCCATGCGGGCGGTCGGCGCGTGCAGCCCGATCGGCTGGTAGCCCCAGCTGGCATCCAGCGGATGCTCCATGACCGGCATCAGCTCGATATGGGTGAAGCCGAGATCGGCGACATAGGGGATCAGCGACGCCGCCAGCTCGTCCCAGCTGTAGAAGCGGCCATCGGGGTGCATCCGCCAGGACGGCGCGTGCACTTCGTAGATCGAGACCGGCGCGCGCCGGCCCTGCCGCGCTTCGCGCTCCGCGACGAAGCCGGCATCCGTCCAGCCGAAGGGCGCTTCCTCCGCGACGACCGACGCGGTGGAGGGCCGCATTTCCGCAGCAAGCCCGAAGGGATCGGCCTTCCAGGGCTGTTCCGCGCCGTCGCGCGCCAGCACCGCGTATTTGTAGGCGGCACCGGGGCCGACACCAGGAACAAAAATCTCCCACAGCCCGGAATCGACGCGCTTGCGCATCGGGTGGCGGCGCCGATCCCAGCCGTTGAAGTCGCCGACGACGGAGACGCGCAGCGCATTCGGCGCCCAGACCGCGAAGCGCACGCCGCGGGTGCCTTCCTGCGTGCCGGCATGCGCGCCGAGCCGTTCATGCAGCGCGAGATGCGTGCCTTCGACCATCAGGTGGTCGTCGAGCGGCCCGAGCGTGGGCCCGAAGCGATAGGGATCGTCCAGATCCCACGCCCCGCCCGCATTGCGCGCGCCGAGCCGGTAGGCGAAGGGCAGGGCCGCACCTTCCACCAGTCCCTCGAAGAACCCGGCATCGTGTCGCCGCTGCAGCGCCACCGGCGCGGCGCCATCCGCCGGCAGCACCGACAGCGCCTCCGCATCCGGCACGAAGGCGCGCACCACGACACCGCCCGGCGCCGCATGCGGTCCGAGCACCGCGAAGGGGTCGCCATGGCGCGCGGCCAGCAGGGCGTCGACAGCGTCCTCGGGCGCGCGCCAGGGCTCGGTCATCGCGGCACCGGGACGCGCCAGATCTCCTCGGCGTATTCGCGGATCGTGCGGTCGGAGGAGAACCAGCCGACATTCGCCGTGTTCAGCACCGCCGAGCGCCACCACGCCGCCGGCTGGCGCCAGCGTTCCGCGGCGCGGCGCTGCGCGTCGACATAGCTTTCGAAGTCGGCCGTCACCATGAACCAGTCATCGCCGCAGAGGTGGTCCACCAGCCCGCGGTAGCGGTCCGGCTCGTCGGGGGAGAAGACGCCGGCACGCACCTGCTCCAGCGCTTCCTGCAGGCGCCGCGACTGCGAAACCGCCTGTTCGCCGCGCCAGCCCTGCGCCCGGCGCTCCGCCACTTCCTCCGTCGTCAGCCCGAAGATGAAGATGTTGTCGTCGCCGACATGTTCCTTGATCTCGACATTGGCGCCGTCGAGCGTGCCGATGGTCAGCGCGCCGTTCAGCGCGAACTTCATGTTGCCGGTGCCCGACGCCTCCATGCCCGCCGTGCTGATCTGCTCGGACAGGTCGGCCGCCGGCACGATCACCTCGGCGAGGCTCACATTGTAGTTCGGCAGGAACACCACCTTCAGCAGGTTGCGGGTGGTGGGGTCGCTGTTGACCACGCGCGCCACGTCATGCGCGAGCTTGATGATCAGCTTGGCGCGGTGGTAGCTGGCGGCTGCCTTGCCGGCGATGATCTTGACGCGCGGCGTCCAGTCCCGCGTCGGCTGGCTGCGGATCTCGTCGTAGAGTGAGATCGCCTCCAGCACGTTCAGCAGCTGGCGCTTGTATTCGTGGATGCGCTTGATCTGCACGTCGAACACCGCCTCGGGGTCGATGCGCAGCTGGAAGCGGTCCTTCACCATGGAAGCCAGCGCCTCCTTGTTGGCGCGCTTGGCCGCGGCGAAGCGATCGCGGAACGCCGCGTCCGCCGCCAGCGGCACCAGCCTGTGCAGCGCCCCTGCATCGTCCAGAACCTCCGGTCCCACCGCCTCCACAAGCAGCGAAGTGAGCCCAGGGTTGCATTGCTGCAGCCAGCGCCGGAACGTGATCCCGTTGGTCTTGTTCGTGATGCGGCCGGGGAACAACCTCTCGAAGTCGCTGAACACCGTCTTCTTCAGAAGGTCGCTGTGCAGGGCGGAGACGCCGTTCACCTTGTGGCTGCCCACGAAGGCGAGATGCCCCATCCGCACGCGCCGGCCATGCCCTTCCTCGATCAGCGAGACGGAGGAGAGCAGCCCCGGCTCCTCCGGCATGCGGCTGCGCACCGCGTCCAGGTGGAAGGCGTTGATCAGGTAGATCAACTGCATGTGCCGCGGCAGCAGGCGTTCCATCAGCGGCACCGGCCAGCTTTCCAGGGCTTCCGGCAGCAGCGTGTGGTTGGTGTAGCTGATGGTCCCCTGGGTGATCGCCCAGGCCTCGTCCCAGGGGATGTCGTGCAGGTCGAGCAGGATGCGCATCAGCTCGGCCACCGCGATCGCCGGATGCGTGTCGTTCAACTGCACGGACACATGCTTCGGCAGGCTGCGCAAATCGCCATGCACCCGCACATGCCGCCGGATCAGGTCCTGAAGCGCGGCGGAGGTGAAGAAATACTCCTGCCGCAGGCGCAGCTCCTGCCCCGCCGGCGTCTCGTCCGACGGGTAGAGCAGCTTGGAGATGCTCTCGGCCTTCACCTGGTCGGCCAGCGCGCCGGCATGGTCGCCGCGGTTGAAGGCCTCGAGCCGCAGCGGGTCCGAAGCGCGGGCCCGCCACAGCCGCAGCGTGTTCACATGCCGCCCGCGCCAGCCGACGATCGGCGTATCATAGGCCACCGCCTGCACCGTCTCGGCCGGTTTCCAGACATGGCGCACGCGCGCCTCGCTGACCGTCACCGCCTCCACCGCGCCGCCGAAGCCGATCTCGTGCGCGATCTCGGGGCGGGCGAATTCCCAGGGGTTGCCGAAGCTCAGCCAATCCTCGGGGTATTCGCGCTGCCAGCCGTCGCGGATGATCTGCCGGAACAGCCCGTGGTCGTAGCGGATGCCGTAGCCGAAGGCGGGGATCGCCAGGCTCGCCATGCTCTCCATGAAGCAGGCCGCCAGCCGCCCCAGGCCGCCATTGCCCAGCGCCGCGTCGGGCTCGGCCTGGCGCACCTTCTCGAAATCCACGCCGAGCCCGGCCAGCGCCGCGCGCAGCGGCGCGTCCAGGCCGAGGTTGGAGACGTTGTCGCGCAGCAGCCGCCCGACCAGGAATTCCAGGCTGAGATAGTAGACCTGCTTGGCCCCCTGCTCGTAGCTGGCGCGGGTCCGGTCCACCCAGCGGTCGACGATGCGGTCGCGCACCGCCAGCGCGCTGGCCACGAACCAGTCGCGGTCCTGCGCGCCGGGGCGAGACCGGCCGAGCGCATAGGTCAGCTTGTGGAGGATGGTCTGGCGCAGCGCCTCGGCCTCGGGCGAGAGGGCAGGCGCCCCGGCGCCGGCGGGGAAGGACGGCGGGCTGGTGTCCATCGGAAGTCCCTTTCGAAATCTGCGCTCGCCCACCGGCCCTGCGCAGGCCAAGAGCGTTCGCGTGCGATGCCCGGCCTGCCCCTGACCGGCCCTGGAAGGCCGATCGGATCGGGGGCAGCACGCCGTGCCGGCAGCGGGCACTCTGCATGACAGTCCGGCGCAAGCAAAGCGCGCGGCCGGTGACGTTTCTTCCCGCCCTGCGTGCCGGGATTAGCCCCGGGCCTCGCCGGCGAGCGCCGCGAGCCCCAGGAAGGCCGGGGCCGGATGGGTGACGAGCGCGAGCGGCACCTCCGCCATGAAGGCGCCCATCGGCGTCTTGGCGGCAAACCGGTTGCGGAAGGTTTGATCGTCGATGCGCTCCGCCAGCCGCGGCAGGATGCCGCCCGCCAGGAAGACGCCGCCGCGCGCGCCCCAGGCCAGCGCCATGTCGCCCGCGAAGCCCGCCAGCAGGTCGAGGAACAGCGACAGCGACGCGCCCGCCACCGGGCAGGCATCGGCCGCCGCCACCACCGCGGCCGCATCCCGCGCCGGCACGCTGGCGCCGCGCAGCGAGGCGACGACGGCATGCAGGTTCGCAAGGCCCCGTCCCGACAGCGCCTCCTCGGCCGTCGCGCGGCCGCAGCGGATGCGCAGCGCGGCCACCACCTCGTCCTGCCAGGCATCGGCGCCGGCGAGCCCCGCATGCCCGGCTTCCGTCGGCACCGCCAGCCGCGGCCCCGGCAGGTAGCCCGCCATGCCGAGGCCGGTCCCCGGCCCCAGCACCAGCATCGGCGCGGCCGGATCGCGCCGGCCGCCGCCGATCGCCCGCACGTCTTGCGGCCCGAGATGCGGCAGCGCATGCGCCAGCGCCAGGAAGTCGTTCACCAGCGTGACGGAGGCGAAGCCGAAGCGCGCGGCGATGGCACGCGATGCGAAGACCCAGGGCGCGTTGGTCAGCCGCACCGGCTCCGCCAGCACCGGCCCGGCCAGCGCCAGCACCGCGCGCGTCACGGGCGTGGCGGGGGCAAGCCGCGCCAAAGCCTCCGCGATCGCGTCCTCCACCGAGGCGTGGGCGGCGACGGACAGCACCAGCGGCGCGCCGGGGGTCTCGCCCTCCAGCAGCGCGAAGCGGGCATTGGTGCCGCCGATATCGGCGAGCAGCGCGCTCATCGCGCGGCCGGGCGCTGCGCGGCGACGAAGGCCGCCAGGTCCTGCGCCTGGCGCAGGGTCAGCCCGTGGTCGGGCATGCCCGGGTGCGGCTGGCGCAGGAAGGTGGCGATGGCGTCCTCCGTCCGGCCGGGCGTCGCGGCGATGGCGGCGAAGGACGGCACGGCATCGCTGGCCGGCCCCGGACCGCCGGCGGCGATGCGATGGCAATTCGCGCACCATTGCGCCGCCAGCTTCGCGCCCTCCGCCGGGTCGGCCGCCCGCGCGGCGGCGGGTGGCACCAGCAGCCCGGGCATCAGCATCACAGGCAGCAGCCACCGCATCGCACGCCTCCGATCAAGCCCTGTCCCGCCGGGGGGACGGGCCGGGTGAGGGGGGCTCGGCGCCCCGCCCCGGCGGTCGCGCCCGGCACCGGTGCCGGCGCGACCTTCAATACGTCGCCCGCCCGCCGGATACGTCGAACACGCCGCCCGTCGAGAAGGAGCAATCGGCGCTCGCGAGCCAGCAGATCAGCGCCGCGATCTCCTCCACCTCGACGAAGCGCCCCATCGGGATCTTCGACAGCATGAAGGCGATATGGGCCTCCGTCATCTGGGCGAAGATGTCGGTCTTCGCGGCGGCCGGCGTCACGCAGTTCACCAGCACGCCCTTCTGCGCCAGTTCCTTGCCGAGCGACTTGGTCAGCCCGATCAGCCCCGCCTTGGACGCGCTGTAATGGGCCGCGTTCGGATTGCCTTCCTTCCCGGCGACGGACGCCACGTTGACCACGCGCCCCCAACCATTGGCGATCAGGTGCGGCACCACCGCGCGCGCCACGATGAAGGGGGCGTTGAGGTTCACCTCGATCACGCGGCGCCACTGCTCGACCGGGATCTCCCACACCGGCATGTTGCCGCCGGTGATCCCGGCATTGTTGACCAGGATGTCGATCTTGCCGTGCGCGGCGAGCGTCTCCCGGGTGGCCGCCTCCACCGCCGCCTCGTCGGCGAGGTCCAGCACATGCGCACTCGCGATGCCTTCCGCCGCCAGCGCCGCGCGGCTTTCCTCGGCCTTCGCCGCATCCAGGTCCCAGATCGCGACGCGCCCGCCGGAGGCGACGATGCGCCTGGCGGTCGCGAGGCCGATGCCGCGCGCGCCGCCGGTGACGATCGCGACGCGGCCCTGCAGGTCGAGCTTGTTCATGCCGTGGCTCCGCTCAGCCGCGCCCGACGAAGGGCATCTTGCTCGCCATGATCGTCATGGTCAGCACATTGGTCTCGAGCGGCCAGTCGGCCATCTGCGCGACCGCCTTGCCGACATGCGCCACATCCATCAGCGGCTCCGTCTTGATCGACCAGTCGGCCTGCGGCACGCCGCGCGCCATGCGCTCGGCCATCGCGGACCGCGCATTGCCGATGTCGATCTGCCCGACGGCGATGTCGAAGCGCCTTCCGTCCAGGTTCATCGACTTGGTGAGCCCCGTCACCGCATGCTTGGTGGCGGTGTAGGGCGCGCTGCCCGGCCGCGGCGCATGCGCGCTGATCGAGCCGTTGTTGATGATGCGGCCGCCCTGCGGCGACTGGTCCTTCATCATGCGGAAGGCCGCGGAGGCACAGAGGAACATCCCGTCGAGGTTCACCGAGACGACATGGCGCCATTGCTGCCAGGTGAGTTCCTCGAAGGGCGTGCCGGGGACGTTGTTGCCGGCATTGTTGAACAGCAGGTCGAGCCGCCCGAACCCGGCCTGCAGCGCGGCGAAGGCGCCGGCCACCGCCTCGGGGTCGGAGACATCGGCGGGCAGCGCCAGGGTGCGCGCCGCGCCGCACATCCCTGCCGTCTCCTCCAGCGCATCACGCCGGCGGCCGAGCAGACCCACCGACCAGCCGGCCTCCGCGAGCGCCACCGCCGCCGCACGCCCAACCCCGGAACTCGCGCCCGTCACCAGCGCAAACCGCTCCGCCATTGCCATTCCCTCCCGAACCGGAAGCCCCACGTTGCCGCCCGCCCGCGACGGCGTCCACCCGGCTGGGGGGCGCGGGTGGCGTGGGCTGGTCCTCGGGAGGGCTCCGCCCTCCCGAACCCTCCCGCCGGGGGGCGCGCCGCCCCCCGGACCCCGGCGTGAGTTTCGTCGTGGTCTGAGGAGGGGGCCGCGCGGGCGCACCGGTGGCGCTGCCGCGCCCGGCCCCCTCCTGAGACCACGACCAACTGATGGGGGTCGAGGGGCCTCAGGCCCCTCGCGGGTGGGGTACGGGGAGGGCAGGGCCCTCCCCGGGCCGCCAGCGACCATCCCCGCTCACCCGCGGCGGGGCAGGGATGCGCAACCGCGGCGCGCCTGCCCTTGCGGTGGCTGGTGTTCCGGTGGGATAGCGGACTGACGCCCCCCGCGCTTCCGATCGGTCCCCGATGAGCATCCACGCCGCCCTGACGCATCGCACGAGCTATCGCTACGACCGGCTCGTCGGCATGTCGCCGCAGTTGATCCGGCTGCGCCCGGCGCCGCACAGCCGCACGCCGATCCTGTCCTATGCGCTCGACATCTCGCCGCGGCCGCATTTCCTGAACTGGGTCCAGGACCCGCAGGGCAATTTCGTCGCCCGCGTGGTGTTCCCCGAGCGCGTGCGGCATTTCGAGGTGACGGTGGACCTCGTCGCCGACATGGCGACCATCAATCCCTTTGACTTCTTCGTGGAGCCGGAGGCCGAGAGCTTCCCCTTCGCCTACGATCCCGTGCTGGCGCAGGAACTCGCGCCCTTCCGCAGGGTCGAGGCCCCTGGACCGCTGCTCGACGCCTATCTGAAGGACATTCCCCGCGAAGCGCCGAAGACGGTCGATTTCCTGGTGGACCTGAACCGCCGCCTCGCCGCGGAGGTCGGCTACATCGTCCGCCTGGAGCCCGGCGTGTGGACGCCGGAGCAGGTGCTGGGCAACCGCCGCGGCTCCTGCCGCGATTCCGGCTGGCTGCTGGTCAACATCCTGCGGCACCTCGGCTTCGCCGCGCGCTTCGTCTCCGGCTACCTGATCCAGCTGGTGCCCGACGTGAAGCCGGTGGAGGGCCCGGCCGGCCCGCCGGCCGATTTCACCGACCTGCATGCCTGGTGCGAGGTCTATGTGCCGGGCGCCGGCTGGATCGGCCTCGACCCCACCTCCGGCCTGCTGGCGGGCGAGGGGCACATCCCGCTCGCCGCGACGCCGGAGCCCGCCTCGGCCGCGCCGATCACCGGCGCCACGGATGAATGCGAAACCGAGTTCGGCTTCCACATGGAGGTCCGCCGGATCGAGGAAACGCCGCGCGTCACCAAGCCCTACACCGACGCGCAATGGGCCCGCATCATGGCCACCGGCGCCGAGGTGGATGCGGCGCTGTCGCGCGGCGATGTGCGCCTGACCATCGGCGGCGAGCCGACCTTCGTCGCCGACAGCGACCGTGACGCGCCCGAATGGAACACCGATGCGCTCGGCCCCACCAAGCGGCGTTTCGCGGGCCGGCTGCTGCGGCGCCTGCAGCCGCTCTGGGCGCCGGGGGCGGCGCTGACCTATTCGCAGGGCAAGTGGTATCCGGGCGAGCAGCTGCCGCGCTGGGCGCTCTACTGCCATTGGCGCGCGGATGGCGAGCCGGTCTGGACCGACCTCGCCCTGCTGGCCTCCGACGAGGACATGGACACCGCCACCGCGAAGGACGCCGCGGAGTTCGCCGTGCTGCTCGCCGGCAAGCTCGGCATCGACCCGACGCTGCGCATCCCGGCCCATGAGGACATCCACCACTTCCTGTGGCGCGAGGGCCGGCTGCCGGCCAACGTGGTCGCCGAGGATGCGAAGCTGCGCGACCCGATGGAGCGCGCCCGGCTGCGCCGCGTCTTCGGCCAGGGGCTGGCGGCGGAGGTCGGCTCCGTCCTGCCGCTGCGCCGCTTCGGCACCGGCGCGGACCGGGTCTGGGAAAGCGGCAAATGGGCCTTCCGCGACGGCGAGCTGTTCCTGCTGCCCGGCGACAGCCCGATGGGCTACCGCCTGCCGCTCGACAGCCTGCCCTGGGCCTCCGAGACCGCGATCGAGGCGGAGCCGGAGCGCGACCCCTTCGCGCGGCGCGAACCGCTCCGCCCCCGCCGCGACTATCCCGAAGGCCGCGCCCGCATTGTCGAGATGCCGGTCCCGGAACCCGGGAAGGAGGAGCCGGGCGTCGTCCGCACCGCGCTCTGCGTCGAGCCGCGGGGCGGCCTGATCCATGTCTTCCTGCCGCCGCTCGCGCTGGCCGATGACTGGCTGGAGCTGGTCGCGGCCATCGAGGCGACGGCCGCCGAGACCGGCCGCAAGGTCTTCCTGGAAGGCTACCTGGCGCCGTCCGACCCCCGCCTGCCGCATTTCTCCGTCACCCCCGACCCGGGCGTGATCGAGGTGAACGTCCACCCGGCGGCCAGCTGGGACGAGATGACGCAGCGCACCCATGCGCTCTACGAGGAAGCCCGCCAGGTCGGGCTGGCCACCGAAAAATTCATGCTGGACGGCAGGCATGTCGGCACCGGCGGCGGCAATCATGTCGTCATGGGTGCCGCCGAGCCGACCGACAGCCCCTTCCTGCGCCGTCCGGACCTGCTGAAGTCGCTGGTCGGCTTCTGGCACAACCACCCCTCGCTCTCCTACCTGTTCAGCGGGATGTTCATCGGCCCCACCAGCCAGCATCCCCGCGTGGACGAGGCGCGCACCGACGCGGTGTATGAGCTGGAAACCGCGCTGGCCCAGGTGCCGCCGGCCGGGACGAACACGCCGCCCTGGATGGTGGACCGCATCTTCCGCAACCTGCTGGTGGACGCCACCGGCAACACCCACCGGACGGAATTCTGCATCGACAAGATGTACGACCCGTCCGGCCCCTCCGGCCGCCGCGGCCTGGTGGAGTTCCGCGGCTTCGAGATGCCGCCGCACTGGCAGATGTCGCTCGCCCAGCAGCTGCTGATGCGCGCGCTGGTCGCCGGCTTCTGGCAGCGCCCCTACGAACGCCGCCTGATCCATTGGGGCACGAAGCTGCAGGACGAGTTCATGCTGCACCACCA
>JAIYDD010000120.1 GCA_027487675.1 Acetobacteraceae bacterium
CGCGCGCGCCGCCTCGCGCTCCGCCGTCGCGCGGCGCGCGGCCAGCGCCGCGCGGTCCCGCGCCGCCAGCGCGGCCGGCAGCCAGGCCGCGTAGTCCGCCGCCGAGGTCCCGCCTTCCGCGCCCAGCGCCGCGGCCGTGGCCCCGGCCCGCGCTTCCGCCGCCGCCAGCCGCGTGCCCGCGCGCGCCAGGTCGCGGCGCGCCGCGTCCACCTCCAGCGCACGCACGCGCTTCAGCAGCGCCAGCGGGTCACGCCGCGGCATCGGTGAGCGCCTCCGCCAGCATCGCGAAGCTGGTGCCGATCGGCGTCGCCTCGCCCTTGCCCTGGCGCAGCAGCGCCTCGATGCGGGGCGCGATGCGCAGCGCGGCATCCACCGCGGCATCGGTCCCCGGCCGATAGGCGCCGAGCCGCACCAGGTCCGCCATCTCCGCCTGCAGCGCCAGCACGCGCCGGGCCTCGGCCACCAGCGCGCGCTCCTCCGGCGCCAGGCAGCCGGGCACGGTGCGGGACAGGCTGCGCAGCACATCGACCGCCGGGTAGCGCCCGGCCTCCGCGATGGCGCGGTCCAGCACGACATGCCCGTCCAGGATGCCGCGCACCGCATCGGCCACCGGCTCGTCATGGTCGTCGCCCTCGACGAGGACGGTCGCCAGCAGCGTGATGGAGCCCGCACGACCCTGCGGCCCGGGCCCCGCGCGTTCCAGCAGCTTGGGCAGCTCGGCGAAGACGGAAGGCGGGTGGCCGCGCGTCGCCGGCGGCTCCCCCGCCGCCAGCCCGATCTCGCGGCAGGCCAGCGCGAAGCGCGTGACGCTGTCGAGCAGCAGCAGCACGCGGCGGCCGGCGTCGCGGAAATGCTCGGCCACCGCCATCGCCGCGAAGCCGGCCTCCCGGCGCATCAGCGCGGAGGCGTCGGAGGTGGCGCAGACCACGACGCTGCGCGCCAGCCGCGCCGGGCCGAGATCGTCCTCGAGGAATTCGCGCAGCTCCCGCCCGCGTTCGCCGACCAGGCCGAGCACGGCGACATCGAAGCCCTCGGCGCCGGCCAGCATCGCCAGCAGCGTGGACTTGCCGATGCCGGAGGCGGCGAAGAGGCCGAGCCGCTGGCCTTCGCGCATGGTGCAGAACAGGTCGAGCACCCGCACGCCGAGGCCGAGGCGCGGCCCGAGCCGGGCGCGGCCGCCGGCGGCCGGCGCGGCCGCGCGGGGATCGCGCCCCACCGCGCCCGCCGCCAGCGGGCCGCGCCCGTCGAGCGGCGCGCCGAGCGGGTCGACCACGCGCCCGAGCCAGCCATCGGAGACGGCGAGGCGCGGCGGCCCGGCCAGGAAGAGCGGGTCGCCCGGCCGCAGCCCCGCGCCGGCGCCGAAGCGGAGCGCGCGCAGGCCATCGGGCCCGGCGGCGACGATCTCCGCGGCTTCCGCGGCGCCGTCGGGGCCGAGGCGCAGGCGGTCGCCGATGGCCGGCGGCGGGCGGAAGCCCTCGGCCTCGATGGCCAGCGGCCCGGCGGCGCGGAGGCGGCCGGCCGGCAGGGTCGGCGCAACCTGCGCGAGCATCTGCCGGGCGAGGCCGGCGCGGGACTTAACCGTGTCTGAACGCATTTTCTGGTCATCAATCCCATTTTTGCGATCCACTAACCTTTGGGATAAACTTTTTTCGTGAAAAAGCTCTTCATTCCGCCGTGATTGGTGGTATCTGTGCACGCATAGGATGTGGAGCCGCCTCAAATGCGTGTCCTTCTGGTTGAAGATGATACCATCGTCGCCCGCGGGGTTTCGCTGGCGCTGAAAGCGGCGTCCATGATCGTGGACACCGCCGACACCGGGGAGGAGTCGCTCGAGCTCGCGCGGCTCTACGACTACGACATCATCGTCCTCGACCTCATGCTGCCGGACATGGAGGGGTATGAGGTCGTCCGCCGACTGCGTGCCGCGCGGATCGAGACGCCGGTGCTGATCCTGTCAGGCCTCACCCGCCCGCAGGCCAAGGTGCGCGGCTTCGGCATGGGCGCCGACGACTACATCACCAAGCCCTTCGACCAGCATGAGCTGGTGGCGCGGATCCAGGCCATCGTCCGCCGCGCCAAGGGCTTCAGCCAGCCCACCCTCTCCGTCGGGCCGCTGACCCTCAACCTCGGCTCGCGCGAGGTGCTGGTGGATGGCCGCTCCGTCCACCTGACCGGCAAGGAATACGCCGTCCTGGAACTGCTGACGCTGCGCAAGGGCGTCGTGCTGACCAAGGAAGCCTTCCTGAACCACCTCTATGGCGGCATGGACGAGCCCGAGGTGAAGATCATCGACGTCTTCATCTGCAAGCTGCGCAAGAAGCTGGCCCAGGCCGGCGCCGCCGACCTGATCGGCACCGTCTGGGGCCGCGGCTACGTGCTGCGCGACCCGGCGACCGGCCGCCTGACCGGCTTCGGCTTCGACGGGCCATCGCCGGCGGCCGCCTGACCCCGGGCGTCCGGCAGGGCCGGGCGCGGCACGCGGCCGCGCCCGCCATGCCGCGCCACGGGCCGCCGCGCCTCTCGCCGAGCCGCCCTGCCGGATCCGGTCGGGCGCGTGGCGGAACGCACCCCGGCCCGCCGGCCCCATGCCGCCGCCACGCGGCGCGCCGCGCGACATCATCGCGTCGCCGTCACCTCCGCACGCCGCGGGTCACGCCGGCCTCAGGCCGCCGCGCGCCGCTGCGCCAGCGCATAGACGCCGCGCTCGCCCGGCACCGGCTGCAGCCGGTCGGTCAGCCCGATCACCGTCTCCGCCGCGCCCAGATACAGCACGCCGTCCGGCACCAGCTGCTTCGCCAGCGCTTCCAACACCCGCGTCTTGGTCGGCGCGTCGAAGTAGATCAGGACGTTGCGGCAGAAGATCGCATCGAACTTGCCCAAGCCGCCGCAATCGGCCAGCAGGTTGCGCTCCTCGAAGCGCACCAGCGCGCGCACCGCATCGTTGATGCGCCACCGCCCGCCCTCCGCTTGCGCGAAATGCCTGACCAGGCTGCGGATCGGCAGGCCGCGCTGCACCTCGAACTGGGTGAAGACGCCCTGCTTCGCCTTGGCGATCACCTCGCCCGAGATGTCGGTCGCCACCACCTCCAGCCTCTGCGCCGCCTGGGGCCCGAAGGCATCCAGCGCCAGGATCGCCACCGAATAGGCCTCCTGGCCGGAGGAGCAGGCGGCCGACCACACCCGTAGTTTCTGGCCGCCCCGCGCCGCCGAAAGCTTCGGCAGCAGCGCGGCCAGATGCTCGAAGGGCTTGCCGTCGCGGAAGAAGAAGCTTTCGTGGGTGGTCAGCGCCTCCACCACCGCGCGCTCCACCGCCTCGCCGGGGCTGGCGCGCAGCTTCGCGCCCAGCGCGCCGAGCGAGGGCAGGCCGAGCTTGGCCAGCACCGGCGCCAGCCGCGTCTCCAGCAGGTAGCCCTTGTCGTCGGTCAGCACGATGCCGGCGCGCCGGCGCACCAGGCCGGCGATGTCGGCGAAGCCGTCGGCGCTCATGCCGCCCCCCCTTCCGCGCAGGCGAGCAGGATGCGCGCCGCGATCTCCTCCGGCGGCAGCAGCGCCGCGGGAAGCCCCGCCCGCGCCACCGCCCCCGGCATGCCCCACACCACGGACGACGCCTCGTCCTGCGCCAGCAGCTGCCCGCCAGCGCCGACCAGCGCCTTCGAGCCCGCCAGCCCGTCGCTGCCCATCCCCGTCAGGATCGCCGCCAGCACCCGCCCGCCGCAGCACGCGACCAGGCTGCGCAGCAGCGGGTCCACCGCAGGGCGGCAGAAATTCTCGGGCGGCCCGTCGGAGAGCTGCGCGACCAGCCCGCCGCCTTCCTCCCGCACCAGCAGGTGCCGGTCGCCGGGCGCCAGGTAGAGCCGGCCGGGCAGCAGGCGGTCGCCCTCCTTCGCCTCGGCGCAGGGCAGCTTGCCCAGCCGGTGCAGGTGGTCCGCCAGCAGCGTCGTGAAGCCCGCCGGCATGTGCTGCACCACCACCACCGGCACCGAGAGCCGCCGGTCCAGCCGCCCGACCAGCGCCGACAGCGCCTGCGGACCGCCGGTGGAACTGCCGATCGCGACGATCCGCGGCTTCGCCTGCGGCAGCGCGCCGCGCGCCGGCCGCGCCGGCGCGACGGGCAACGCCGGCCGCGGCGCCGCCGCCGGCGGCGCCTTGCGCATCCGCGCCCAGCCCTTAACCTTGGCGATCAGCTCGTCGCGGAAGCGCGGGTCGGCCATGCCGCCCGCCGCCGCGCCGGGCTTCGGCACGTAGTCCACCGCGCCGGCGCGCAGCGCCGCCATGGTGGCCGCGGCGCCGCGCTGCGACAGCGCGCTCGCCACGATCACCGCCGTGCCGGGTGCGGCCCGCAGGATCTGCGGCAGCGCCGTCATGCCGTCCATCACCGGCATCTCGAGGTCGAGCAGCACCACCTCCGGCCGCTCCGACGGCGGCAGCGCCGCCAGCGCGTCGAGAGCCTTGCGCCCATCGGCCGCCTGCGCGGTGACGCGGATGGCGGGATCGGCCTGCAGCAGCCGCGTCATCGCCCCGCGCGCCACGGCGCTGTCGTCACACAGCATCACCCGTACGACGCCTGCCCCGCCGCCAGCCGGCGTCACGCCCGCGGCGCCGCCCGCCGCCCGCGCCGGCTCCGCCAGCCCGGATCCGCTCACGCCGCCGCGGCCAGCAGCAGGCCCAGCTGCTCGAGCTTGCCGCCCAGGATCTCCGCGTCGAAGGGCTTCATGACGTATTCCTGCGCGCCTTCCTCCAGCGCCGTCAGGATGCGGTCCATGCCGTTCTCCGTGGTGCACAGCACCACCAGCGGCCGCTCCCGGCCGAATTCCGCGCGCGCGGCGCGCAGGAACCCCATGCCGTCCAGCACCGGCATGTTCCAGTCGAGCAGCACCAGGTCCGGCAGCGCCTCGCGGCAGGCGGCCAGCGCCACCGCGCCGTCCTCCGCCTCCCGCACCGCATAGCCGAAGCCTTCCAGCACGCGCCGCGCCGCCTTGCGGACGACGCGGCTGTCATCCACGACCAGGCAGTCGCGGCCCGCCCCGGGTGCGAGGGAAAGGCTCACCGCTCGCCCCCGATCGCCAGCAGGCGCTCCACGTCCAGCACCAGCAGCAGCTGCCCGTCGCGCCGGTGCACGCCGCGCGAGACCTCGCGCCACACCGGGTCGAGCGTCGGCGGGTTGGGCGCGCGCTCCGCGGGCGAGAGCGGAATCACCTCGCCCACCGTGTCGGCCAGCATCGAGTAGAGCTCGCCGCCCAGCTCCACCACGATCGACATCGGCTGCCTGTCCTTCGGCCGCGGCGCCAGGCCGAGCCGGCGGCGCAGATCCACCGCGGTGACGATGCGGCCGCGCAGGTTCATCGCACCCTCGACCTCGCCGGGGGCGAGGGGGATGCGCGTGATGGTCTGCGGGCCGAGCACGTCGCGCACCACCAGCACCGGCACGCCGCAATCCTGGCCCGCCACGGTCAGCGTCAGCACCAGGTCGGCTTCGGCGACCGCGTGCTGGGCGGACGGGTTCCGCATGGCCATCTACTTCTCCTTCCTCAGCCCGAGACCGGCACGGCGAAGCAGGCGCGGATGCTCTGCTGCAGCGCGTCGCGGTCATACTTGCCGACATAGTCGGTGAAGCCCGCGGCCCGGGCGCGGGCCATCGCCTCGGCCTCCACGCGGCCGGTCAGCGCCACCATCGGCAGCGCCGCCCAGGCGCCGCCCTCGCGCACCGCGCGGGCGAAGCCGAAGCCGTCCATGCCCGGCATCTCGATGTCCGACACGATCGCGTCGAACATCGCGCCCTGGTCGCGCAGCGCCAGCGCC
>JAIYDD010000239.1 GCA_027487675.1 Acetobacteraceae bacterium
CCCCGCTGCGCCACGCGCCGGTGCCTTGCGCGTGGTGGCGGAGGCGGTCTTGCGCCCGCCCTTCGCCGCCGCGACCGTGCGCCCCGCGGCGCCCCGCGCCGGCGCCTTCCGCGCCGGCGTCGCGCGGGCGCGCCGCGCCGGGGCTTCGCCCGCGTCGTCCGCCTGGTCGTCCCGCGCCGCGGCCGGCTTGGGCCTGGCCGGGCTGGCGCGGCGCTTCTTCGGCGCCTCCGCCTCGGCGGGCGACATCGCCGCCGGCTCCTGTGCGGTGGTGCCCTTCTCGGCCTCGCTCGTGTCGTCGCTCATGCCCTGCGCGTCCTTCGTCCTGTCGTGGTTGCGGTCCGTCGGTCCGTCGCGCCGGCGCGGCGCGCCGGCGGCCCCCCTGCGCAAGGCCGAGGCCTTGCGCGCCACATCCGCCGGCTGGGCGGAGAATTGCCGGCCGCGCGCCGCATCGGCGCGCTTCCGCGCGGTGCTGCGGTCGTATTCGGCGTCGGTCAGCCCGGCGCGCACCTGCCTGGGCAGGTAGCGCTCGCCGGTCTCGCCGGACGGCCTGCCGGAGCGCGTGCCCCAGGCCTCTTCCGTCCAGCGATGCAGCGCCGTGTCGGCGCGCTTGCCGCCGGCATATCCGCCGCCTTCCTTCCTGTAGGCCTGCACGGCGAGCTGCGCCTTGCGCGCCGACCATTGGCCGGGCGCGCCGCCCTTGTCGCCGCGCAGCACGCGGCGCTTCACCTTCTCCCACAAGGCGGGATCGGTCCGCTGCGTGGTGCTCGCCATGCCTCTCCGCACCTGCCGTGCCGCATGAGGAATGCATGCGGTTGCAGGGGCGAACGTCACGTCGTGGCGATTGTTCCCGCGCGGGCCCGGGTCAGCTTCGATGAATCATCAGTGATCCGCGCAGCGCGCTGCCCGGCGGCACGACATGCATCGCGCCATGCGCGGCGGCCGCCGCGCGGTTCGGCGCATCCGGCGCGTGGCTGACGGGCTCGACGCACAGCACGCCGCCGCCGCGCGGCGCGAAGACCTGCAGGTTGGTCGCCCACGCGCCGTCGCAGCGCATCACGATCCCGAAGCCGTCCGGCCAGCCGATCTCCGCCACGCCGTCCCAGCCGGCGAAATGCGTGTCGAGCCCGTCCAGCACGGCATCCGCGCCGTTGAGCCCGGCGCAGGGCCGCGCCGCGGTGGGCAGGGTGCGCGCATCGCGGCCGAAGACGGTGCGCGTCGCCACCCGCAGCCGCATCCCCGCCGGCCGGCGGAACCATGGATGCCAGCCGATGCCGAGCGGCGTCGCCGCCCCGCCGGTATTGGCCAGGTCGAGCGACAGCGAGAGGCCGGCGTCGTCCAGCGCCACGCGCAGCCGCGCCGCGCAGCGGAAGGGCGGATGGTCCAGCGCGACGGAGAGCGTCGCGGCGCTGCCCGACGCGTCCTCGACACGCCAGGCCAGGTCGCGCAGCAGCCCGTGGATGGCGGTGCCGTCCTGCGGGCGGTTGACCGGCATGCGGTGCCCGACGCCGCCGACGACGAACCGCCCGCCATCCAGCCGGTTGGTCCAGGGCGCCATGACGAAGGCGCCGTGGAAGCCGTCGTTGGGATCGGCGCCATCCGGGACCGCGGCCAGCACCTCCCGCCCCGCATGGGTCAGCGTGCGGAAGGCCGCGCCGCGTTCCGGCAGCAGCGTGGCGTGCCACTCGCCGGCCGAGAGCGCGATCATTCCAGGTCGAAGCTGCGGCGCGGCGAGAAGCCGCCCTGGCGCGAATACTCGATCGAGCAGTAGCCGCCGCCCTGGTAGCGTTCCTCGACCGGGTCGTCGGAGACGATATGGCCGACCTCCGCGCGATACGCCTCGGCGCTGTCCTCCGGCTGCCAGCCGATGCGCTCGCGGTGGTCGGCGCCCCAGAAGGTGGCGGGGTTGTTGGAGGCGCCCCAGACCACCGCATGGCCGGTGCGCTCGGCCGCGATGCAGCGCAGCACCAGCCGCGCCAGATCGCCATAGGACAGCCAGGTCGCCAGCATCCGCGCGTTGATGGGCTTCGGGAAGCAGGAGCCGATGCGCAGGTTGACGTTCTCGACGCCGTGCTTGTCCCAGTACATCCGGCCCATCAGCTCGCCATAGGCCTTGGACAGGCCGTAGTAGCCGTCGGGGCGGAATTCGCAGTCGGCATCGAGCTTCGCCTCGTTCCCGACCGGACGGCTGTGGAAGCCGATGCTGTGGTTCGAACTCGCAAACACCACCCGCGCGCCTTCGCGCCGCGCGGCTTCGTAGACGTGGTACAGGCCGCGCAGATTGGGGCCCAGCACCTCCTCATAAGGCCGTTCGACGCTGACGCCGCCGAAATGCAGGATCGTCTGGCAGCCCTCCGCCTGGCGCACCAGGGCCAGCGCCTCGTTCAGGTCGGCCTTCACGAAGCGGGCGCGGGGCGGCAGCGGGTCGGGGAAGGGCACGATGTCGGTCAGCCGCACCGTCAGCCCGGCGGCGGCGAGTTCCACCGCCAGCATCCGGCCGAGATTGCCCGACGCGCCGGTCAGCAGCACTGGCTTCGAGGTGTCCATCGGCATGGGTCCTTTCCGCGGCTCAGCCTTCGTAGCCGAGCAGCAGCCGGGGCAGGGTGAGGGAGACGGCGGGCCAATAGGTGGTCAGTGCCAGCGCCACCAGGATGGCCCCCCAGAAGGGCCAGATGGTGCGCATCACCTCCTCGATCCGGATCTTGCCGATCGCGCAGCCGACGAACAGCACGGCGCCGACCGGCGGCGTGGTCAGGCCCAGGCCGAGATTCATCATCATCACCATGCCGAACTGCACGGGATCGACGCCGATGGCGGTGACCACCGGCAGGAAGATCGGCGTGGTGATCAGGATCAGCGCCGCCATGTCCATCACGCAGCCGAGCAGCAGCAGACACAGGTTGATCAGCAGCAGGATGACGATGGGATTCGAGCTGATCGCCAGCATCCCCTCCGTCAGCAGGTCCGGCAGACGATACAGCGCCAGCAGATAGGCGAAGGCGGTCGCGGTGCCGACCAGCAGGAAGACCACGGCCGAGGTCCGCACGCTGGCCGCGACCGCGATCCTGAAGCTCTCCCAGCTCAGCGCGCGATAGACCAGGATGGTGACCGCCAACGCCCAGATCGCGCCGAAGGCCGCGCTTTCCGTCACGGTGAAGATGCCGGACAGCACGCCGCCCAGGATGATCACCGCCGTCAGCAGGCCCGGCAGCGCATCGACGAAGGTCCAGGCGAGGTGCCGGAAACCCTGCCAGCCCTCGGCCGGGTAGCCGCGGCGCACCGCCATCACATAGGCCACCACCGCCAGGCTGAGGCACATCATGATGCCCGGCACGATGCCCGCGATGAACAGCGCCGAGACCGAGATGCCGCCGCCGGCGGCCAGGCTGTAGAGGATCATGTTGTGGGAGGGCGGGATCAGGATCCCGGCGATCGAGGAGGTGACGGTCAGACTGACCGCGTAGTCCACCCCGTAGCCCTTGGCCTTCATCGCCGGGATCAGGATGGTCCCGGTGGCCGATGTGTCGGCGACCGCCGAGCCCGAGATGCCGCCGAACAGCATGGAGGTGGAGACGTCCACCATCCCGAGCCCGCCGCGCATCCAGCCCACCATCGCCGAGGCCAGTGCGATCAGCCGCCGCGCGATGCCGCCATGCAGCATCAGCTCGCCGGCGAAGATGAAGAAGGGGATCGCGAGGAGCGAGAAGATGCTCATCCCCGCCGCCATCTGCTGGAAGGCGACGGCCGGGTTCAGCCCCTCCCACAGGAAGCCGACGACGGCGGCGATGCCAAGGGTGAAGGCCACCGGCACGCCGGCGACGACGCCGAGGACGAAGACCGCGATGATCAGCAGGAGGCCGATTTCCACGCGCGTGCTACTCCAGGAAGGCGGCCTTGATGCCGCGCTGCTCGGGGCCCTCCTTGCGGAGGATGTCGAGCAGCACCTGCTCGATGGCGAAAAGCGTGATGAGGCCGCCGCAGACCATCAGCGGCACGTAGGTCCAGCCCTGGCTGATGCCGAGGAGGGGGATGCGGAAGTTCCACACCATCTCCACCAGCTCCTGGCTGTGGATCATCATGAACAGGCCGAAGACGCCGACCAGCGAATCGCAACCCACCGCGATCCAGCGCTGCGCGCCCATCGGCAGCGCCTCGCGGAAGCCGAGCACGGAGAGGTGGAAGCGCTCCCGCACGCCGACGGCCGCGACCGGCAGCGCGATGCACAGGATCGAGAGGGTGGCCGCGCGTTCCACCCAGGTCGGCGTGTCGTTCAGCACGTAGCGGCCGAAGACCAGCCAGCCCATCATCATGACGAGGCCCACCAGCGCGGCGCCGGCGGCGACGATGACGATGCGCGACAGCCAGTCCAGCACGCGGGAGAAGACGGCCATGGACACACGCTCCCCCTCCCCCGCTTGCGGGGGAGGGCTGGGGTGGGGGTTCCGGCAGGCGGGCGAGCGATCGAGGCCCCCACCCTGACCCTCCCCCGCATGCATGCGGGGGAGGGAAGCGCGGGCGCTACTGCAGTTCCCGGATGCGCTGGACCATGGTGGCCAGGCGCGGGTTGTTGCCGGTATACTTCTGGTAGACGGGCGCCATCAGCTCGGACCAGGGGCGGCGGTCCGGCACCTCGATCACCGTCACGCCGGCAGCCTCGACCCGGCGGCGGGAGACCTGCTCCCGCTCGGCCCAGAGCTGGCGCTGGAACACCGCCGATTCACGCGCCGCGTCGCGCAGGATGTTGCGCTCCGCCTCGTTCAGCCGCTGCCAGCGCTGGCGGGAGACGGCAAGCACCTCCGGCACGTTGGAATGCTGCGTGTCGGTGTAGAAGCGCGCCACCTCGAAGTGGCGCGTGCTCTCATAGGACGGCCAGTTGTTCTCGGCGCCGTCGATCACTCCGGACTGCAGGCTGGTGAACACCTCGCCGAAGGGCAGCGGCGTCGGGTTGGCGCCCATCGCGCGCATCAGGTCGATCCAGAGGTCGGAGGTCTGCACGCGGATCTTCATGCCGCGCACATCGGCCGGCGTGCGCACGGGCCGCACCGTGTACAGGCTCCGCGCGCCCGCGTCGTACCAGGCCAGCGCGATGATGCCGATCGCCTCGAGGTCGCGGGCGATCTCCTCCCCCGCCAGGCCGTCGATGGCGCGCTGCATGTGCGCGACGTCGCGGAACAGGAAGGGCAGCGTCACCACCTGGGTGGAAGGCGCGAGGTTGTTGAAGGGCGAGAGGTTGAAGTTCGCGAAGTCGATCGTGCCGAGGCGCATCTGCTGGATCGCCTCGTCCTGCTGGCCGAGCGTCGCGGAGTGGAAGGTGCGCATGCGGATGCGGTTGTTGGTGCGGCTCTGCACCAGTTCCCCGAACCGGTCCATGCCGCGGCCATTCGGATAATCCGCGGCGTGGATGTTCCAGCCGCGCCATTCCTGGGCCTGTCCGGTGGCCGCCCCCCAGGGCAGCAGAACCGCGGCCGCGGCGATCGCCGCGGCACGCAGGGTGCGCAGGGCCTTCATGTGGATCCTTCCTCCTCTGGCGGCATTCGGCCGCGTCGTTCTTGGCGCGGCGCACCGGCCGCCTTCCGCCGCTCATCATAGGTGCGGCCCGGCCGTTCCTGTCAAATGCCCTCCAGCCCGGGAACGCCATGCCCGCGCGCGCGCTGTCACGCCGCAGTGTTTTCGGGGGTGCCGCGGCATGGAGCAGGACCAGGACGCGAAGGAAGCGGCGATGCCGGAGGTGCCGCTGGTGCCGGCCGCGGGGGTGGGCTTCCTCCTCTACCCCTGGGCCGTGCAGTTGATCCTGGCGAACCCGCCGGCGAACGATGCGGGACCGGCGCCGACGGCGCGCTGAGCATCCGCACGAGAACCTCCGCCGGCCATAACGTGACGGTTGATCGCGCTTCTTGCGGTATGGCGGCGCCGCGCACATGCTCCGCCGCCATGCCACACGCCGAACCGATCACCCTCGACCAGGCCGCCGCCGCGCTCGCCAAGGGCCACGCCACCGCCGCCTCCCTGGTGGAGGATGCCCTCGCCCGCATCGCCGATCCCGCCGGGGAAGGCGCGCGCGCCTTCCTCGCCGTGCATGTCGAGGCCGCGCGCGCCGCGGCCGGCGCGATGGATGCGCTGCGCGCGGCGGGCCGCGCGCCCTCTCCCTGGGCAGGCATCCCGATCAGCGTGAAGGACCTGTACGACGAGGCGGGGCAGGTCACGCGCGGCGGCTCGGTCGCGCTGGCCGATGCGGCGCCGGCCACCGCCACCGCGGTCTCCGTCGCGCGGCTGCAGCGCGCCGGCTTCGTGGTGCTCGGCCGCACCAACATGACGGAATTCGCCTTCTCCGGCCTCGGCGTGAACCCGCATTTCGGCACGCCGGCCAGCCCCTGGGACCGCCCGACGCGGCGGCTGCCGGGCGGGTCGTCCTCCGGCGCCGCGGTCGCCACCGCCGACGGGATGGGCTTCGCGGGCCTCGGCTCCGACACCGGCGGGTCGTGCCGCATCCCGGCCGCGCTCTGCGGCATCGTCGGCTGGAAGCCCACCGCGGCGCGGGTGCCGCTGGCGGGCACGCTGCCGCTGTCGGCCACGCTCGACAGCCTCGGCCCGCTCGCGCGCTCCGTCGCCTGCTGCGAGGTGCTGGACCGGCTGATGGCCGGCGAGGCGCCGGAGGATGTCGCCGCCGCGCCCGTCGCGCCGCTGCCCGTCGCCGGGCTGCGCCTCGGCGTGCTGCAGGGCTATGTCACGCAGGATTGGGATGCCGACGTCACCGCAGCCTTCGAAGGCGCGCTCGCGCGCCTGTCCGCCGCCGGCGCGCGGGTGGAGGCGCTGGAGGTGCCGGAACTGCCGGAGATCCCCGCCGCAAACGCCACCGGCGGCTTCGCGGCCAGCGAGGCCTATGCCTGGCACCGCGGCCTTATCGCCCGCCAGCGCGACGCCTACGACCCGCGCATCCTGATGCGGATCGAGCGCGGCGCGCGCATGTCGGCCGCCGACTACCTCGCGCTGCGCGACGCACGCGCCCGCATCATCGCCGCCATCGCGCCGCGCACCGCGCCCTTCGATGCGGTGGTGATGCCGACCGTCCCGCTGGCCCCGCCCCCCATCGCCGCGGTCGAGGACGAAGCCGACTACGCCCGCATCAACCTGCTGCTGCTGCGCAACACCACGGTTGCGAACTTCCTGGACCGCTGTGCCATCAGCCTGCCCTGCCACCGGCGCGGCGAGGCGCCGGTCGGCTTCATGCTGATGGGCGAGCACATGGGCGATGCGCGGCTGCTGGCCGTGGCGCGCGCGGTGGAGGCCGCGCTGGCCGCGGCGTAGGCGTCAGAGCTTGGCCGGCTGGTCGGGCGGGGTGTCCTCCGCGCGGGCACGGCGCAGGCCGCGGGCGGCGACCCAGCAGGCGAGCAGGATCAGCGTGGCGCGCATCGCGTTCATCGCGGCGTCCCTTCCCGGGGCGGAGAATACCGCACCTGCGCACATGGCCCGCAACGACGCGACGGCAAGGCGCGGTCAGCCCTGCGGTGGCTTGCCCGGCAATTCGATCCCCGTCAGCGCCGAGAAGACGCGGATGACGAAGCCGTCGTCGGCGCGGCCATGGCCCATGGCGCTCGCCGCGGTGAACAGCTGCTGCGCCTGCACCGCGATCGGCACCGGCTGGTCCAGCTCCCGCGCCAGCGCCGCGACCAGGCCGAGGTCCTTGACGAAGATATCGACCGCCGATTGCACCGGCCGCGCGCCGTCGGCGCGACGCGCATCGTCGCCTTCCAGCACGCGGGCCATGCGGTTCTCGAACATCCAGGAATTGCCGGCCGCACTGGTCACCACGTCGTAGAGCTGCCGCGGATCGGCGCCGGCGCGGATCCCCAAGGCCATCGCTTCCGCCGCCACCGCGATGTGCACGCCGGCCAGCAGCTGGTGCACCACCTTGACCGTCGCGCCGATGCCGACGGCATCGCCAAGCGTCCAGACCTTGCCGGCGATCGCGTCCAGCACGGACCTGGCGGCGGCGAAGGCCGCGGCGCTGCCGGAGGCCATCACCGTCATCTCCCCCGCCGCCGCCTTCGCCGCGCCGCCCGAGACCGGCGCGTCCAGGTAGAGCAGCCCCGCCGCTTCCGCGCGCGCCGCCAGCGCCCGCGCCTCGGCCGGCGCCATCGTGGCCGACGAGATCACCACCGCCCCCGGCGCCAGGCGCGGCACGCAGCCCTGCGGGCCGAACAGCGCGGTCTCGGTCTGCGCGGCGTTGACCACCAGCAGAACCACCGCCTGCGTGCCCTGCGGCAATTCGTCGGCCCGCGCGCAGGCGCCACCGCCGGCGGCGCGGAATTCGGCCTGCGCGGCGTCCCGCAGGTCGCAGCCGGTGGTGGCCAGCCCCGCGCGCAGGCAGGACAGCGCCGCCCCCATGCCCATCGCCCCGAGCCCGATCACGCCGACCTGCATCGCCTGGTTCCTTCCCGCAGCGGCGCGCAGGCTGGCCGGGCGGCGCGGTCAGCGCAAGACGAGCACCAGGATCTGCACCAGGGCGAAGACCGCGGCGAGGATCAGGGCGATGCGACTGAGCTGGTGGATCGGCGGCATGGCGCGCAGATGGGGAGCCACCGGCGCGACGTACAGGCGGGACGGCCCCCGCGCATCCCGGGCGCGGCACGGCATCGGCCCGGCAGGCGTGCCGGCTCAGTCGGCAGGCGGGACCAGCGCGCGAAGCAGGGCCTTCAGCGCCGGCGCGGCCTCGGCATGGCGCGCGAGCAGCCCGGCCTCATGCGCACGCGCCTCGGCCACCAGCGCATCCGCCAGCGCGGCGCCCGCTTGCGTCAGCCGGATGCGGGTCTGCCGGCCCTCGCGGTGGCGACGCACCAGGCCATCCTCCTCCATCCGGTCGAGCAGCTTGGTCATGGTCGGCTGCTGCATCAGGCAGGCGGCGGCCAGCGCGCCCACCGTCTCGCCGCCGGCGCTGCCATGCAGGGTCGCGACCACCCGCCAGACCGGCACCGCGACGCCGCGCGCCTTCAGCCGGGCGTGGAACTGCGCGGACGCCGCGTGGGACGCCCGCGCGAGCAGGGACAGCAGGTAGTCCTCGACGAAGCGCGGCGAGTCGGCCATGCCCCAACATATGACTTTTCATGTGACGCGGACCAGCGTTATCATCCGCGCAACCCCGTGGGAGGCCGTCCATGCGCGACGACCGCATCGAGCCGCAATGGATCGAGGCCTTCGAGGCCGTGCTGCGCCTGTGCAAGGCCGCGCCGGGCGAGGCGGTGTGCCTGCTGGCCGAAAGCCAGTCCCGCGCGCTGAACATCGACCTGGCAGAACTCGCCGCGCATCGCCTCGGCTGCCGCCCGTTCCGGCTGGTGGTGCCGACGCCGCGGCAATCGGCGCCCGTCGCGGTGCGCTCCACCGGCGCCTCGCGCGCCCTGCAGGGGCATCCGGCCGTGCTGGCGGCGCTCGGCGCCTCGTCGCTGGTGGTGGATCTGACGAAGGAAGGGCTGCTGCACGCGCCCGAACTGAAGGCGATCCTGGCCGGCGGCGCACGCATCCTGATGGTCAGCGACGAGCACCCGGAGGTGCTGGAACGCCTGGTCCCCCGCCCCGAGGACGAGGCGCCCGTGAAGGCGGCCGTCAAGCGCCTGCGCGCCGCGCGGCGCATGACCGTGACCAGCGCCGCCGGCACCGACCTGGTCGTGGAGATCGCCGGCGCCACGGTCGCCGGCGTCTGGGGCTGGACGGACCGGCCGGGCACGGTCGCGCATTGGCCGGGCGGCGTCGTCGTCGCCTTCCCGCGCGCCGGCACCGTCAACGGCACGCTGGTCCTCGCCCCGGGCGACGCCAATTTGACCTTCAAGCGCTACCTGGAAAGCCCGGTGCGCCTGGTGCTGCGCGACGACCATGTCGAGGAGGTCGCCGGCGAGGGCATCGATGCCATCGCGATGCGCGACTACCTCGCCGCCTGGGGCGACCGCGCGGCCCATGCCGTCAGCCATGTCGGCTGGGGCATGAACCCGCGCGCAAGGCGGGAAGCGCTGCTGTTCAACGACCGGCGCGAGCTGAACGGCACGGAGCTGCGCGCCGCCGCGGGCAACTTCCTGTTCTCGACGGGCGCCAACGAATTCGCCGGCCGCTTCACGGAAGGCCATTTCGACATCCCCGTCTTCGGCTGCACCATCGCGCTGGATGGCGAGGCGATGGTGAAGGAAGGGAAGCTCGTCGCATGACGCTCGTCCTGCTGCACGGCATCGGCGGCGGGTCCTGGGGAAGGCTGCGCGCCGACCTGCCGGGCCTCGACCTGCTGGACTGGCCGCTGCCCGGCTATGGCGGATCGCCGATGCTGGCGGCGACCACCTTCCCCGCGATCAGCCTGGCGCTGCGCGACGCGCTGGACGCGCGCGGCATCGCGCGCGCCGACCTGCTGGGACATTCGATCGGCGGCATGGTCGCGCAGGATTTTTGCCTGTCTTTCCCGGACCGCGTCGGGCGGCTGATCCTGTATGCGACGACGCCCGCCTTCGGCGGCCGCGACCCGTCCTTCGCCGACGCCTTCCTGAAGGCACGCCTCGGCCCGCTGGAAGGCCGCAGCATGGAACAGGCCGCGCCGCTGATGCTGGAGGGCATGCTGGCCGACGACGCCGACCCCGAGTCCTGGCCCGCCGCGCTGGCCGCCATGGCGGCCGTGCCGGAAGACGCCTATCGCGCCACCGTCCGCTGCCTGACCACCTTCGACCGCCGCGCCGACCTGCCGCGCATCACGGCACCGACGCACCTGATCGCCGGCGACCGCGACCAGGCCGCGCCGCTCAAGACCATGCAGCGCATGGCCGATGCCATCCCCGGCGCGCGGATCACCGTGATCCCCGATGCCGGGCACCTGATCCACCTGGAGCGCCCCGCCGCCTTCGCCGCGGCCGTGCGCGAAGCCCTGGAGGCGTGAAGCCATGGATGCGCTGACCCTCGACCGCACGGATGCGCCGATCTTCGACGCCAAGGCCTTCCGCCTGACCCCCTTCGAAGCGGACCTCACCGCCCGCGCGCGCGACTTCGGCGCGCGCGTGCTGGCGCCGCGCGCCGCGCACTGGGATCGCCACGCTGCCTTCCCGATGGACAACTACCGCGACATGCACGCCGAGGGCCTGCTGGGCATCTGCATCCCGGCCGAGGAAGGCGGCCTCGGCGCCGGCTTCCGCGCCTATTGCCTGACGGCGGCGGAGCTCGGCCGGCATTGCGGCGCCACCGCGCTGACCTGGAACATGCATGTGTGCAGCACGCTCTGGACCGGCGTGCTGACCGAGGACCTCGAGATGGACGAGGCGACGCGCGCCGAGCACCGGCGCCGCCGCCGCCTGCACTACGACCGCATCCTGCAGGGCGGCGCGATCTATTCGCAGCCCTTCTCGGAAGGCGGCGCCGCGGCCGCCGGCGCCGCGGCCTTCGGCACCACGGCGAAGCGCGTGCCGGGCGGCTTCGTCATCAACGGCAAGAAGATTTTTGCCAGTCTCGCCGGCCATGCCGACCAGTACGGCATTTTGTGCACGGAGGTGCATGAGGGCGAAAAACTGTCGCGGCGCGACACGCTGTATCTCGGCGTGCCGGCCACCGCGCCGGGCGTCTCGGTCGAAGGCGAGTGGGACCCGCTCGGCATGCGCGGCACCGTCTCCCGCAACCTCATCTTCCGCGACGTCTTCGTGCCGGAGGATGCGGCGCTGATGCCGGCGGGCCTCTATTTCCAGGCGGCGTCGCGCTGGCCGCACATGTTCCTGACGCTGTCGCCCACCTATATGGGTCTCGCCCAGGCCGCCTATGATTTCTGCGTCCGCTATTTGCGCGGCGAGGTGCCGGGCATGCCGCCGGTCAAGCGCCGCATGTATCCCACGAAGCAGATCGCGGTGGCGCAGATGCGCATCCTGCTGGAACAGACCAAGGCGCTGTGGTTCCAGGCGATCACCGAAGCCGGCCCCGATCCTTCCAAGGACCAGGTGCTGCGCGCGCTCGCCGCGCAGCATGTGGTGATGGAGAATGCGAACGCGATCGCGACGCTCGCCATCCGCACCTGCGGCGGCCAGTCCATGCTGAAGTCGCTGCCCTTGGAGCGCATCTACCGCGACAGCCGTTGTGGTGCGCTGATGCTGCCCTGGACCGCGGAGCTGTGCGTGGACCGCATCGGCCGCGACGCCCTCTACGAAAAGGGCGAGACCGACGCATGAGTGCCCGCCCCAAACCCCCGGGTTCCAAGGGCCTTTCGGCCCTTGGCGGGGAGAGTACGAGAGGGGCGGAGCCCCTCTCGGGCCGTCGCGCTGTCCCATGATTTGGCGCTGGCCCGAGGCGCATCCCGCCGACCGCGTCGCGATCCGCTTCGGCGGACAGGTGATCACCTACGGAGACCTGGCTGCCCAGGTGCGCTCCATGGCCGCCGCCTTCGCCGCGCATGGCGTGCGCCGCGGCGATCGCGTGGCCTTCCTCGGCCACAACCATCCGTCGCAGCTCGTCGCGCTGTTCGCCGCAGCGCGGCTCGGCGCCGCGCAGGTGCCGCTGAACTGGCGGCTCGCGCCGCCTGAATGGCGCTTCATCCTGGAGGATTCGGGCACGCGGCTGCTGCTGGCCACGCCCGACTGGCTGGCCGCCGCCCGCGACGCCGCGCCGCCGGGCTGCATCGTGCTGGACGCCACCGCGCTGTTGCCCGCCGCGGACGATCCCGCACCGCAAGGCACCGCGGACGACATCGCCCTGCTGGTCTACACCTCCGGCACCACCGGCCTGCCGAAGGGCGCGCTGCTCGACCAGCGGGCGCTCGCGGTCAACGCGCTGCACGCCGCGGAAGGTTTCGGGCTGACGCCTTCCGACCGCGTGCTGACCGTGCTGCCGATGTTCCATGTCGGCGGGCTCAACATCCAGACCACGCCCGCGCTGCACATCGGCGCCGAGGTCATCCTGCATCCGCGCTTCGACGCGGATGCCTTCCTGGACAGCATCGCGCGCGACCGGCCGAGCCTGTCGCTGGTGGTGCCCGCGGTGATGCAGGCGCTGGTGCGCCATCCGCGCTGGCCCGGCGCGGACCTCAGTCCGCTGCGCGCCGTCGGCGCCGGCTCCTCCGACGTGCCGCTCGCGCTGATCGAGGCCTGCCACGCCAAGGGCGTCCCCGTCCAGCAGGTCTATGGCGCGACCGAGACCACGCCCATCGCCATCCTCCAGACGCGGGAGGAAGCGCTGGCCGCCCCCGGCTCCATCGGCCGCCCGGCGCGGCATGTCGAAGCCCGCATCGTGGACGCCGAGGGCCGCGACCTGCCCCCGGGCCAGGATGGCGAGATCCTGCTGCGCGGCCCCACCGTGCTGCGCGGCTACTGGAAGCGCGACGGCGCGCTGCTGCCCGGCGGCTGGTTCCCCACCGGCGATGTCGGGCGCGTGGACCCGCGGGGTCGGTGGTGGTTCGCCGACCGCCTGAAGCACGTGATCATCTCGGGCGGCGAGAACATCTACCCCGCCGAGGTCGAGCGCGTGCTTGCCACCGCACCCGGCATCGCGGAAGGCGCGGTGATCGGCCGCCCCGATCCGCGCTGGGGCGAGGTGCCTGTGGCGGTGGTGGTGCCCGGCCCCGGCTTCGACCCCGCCGCCGTGCTCGCGCATTTCGAAGGCCGCATCGCGCGCTTCAAGCAGCCGCGCGCCGTGGTGGCGGCGCCGGCGCTGCCGCGCACCGCGCTCGGCAAGGTGGCGATGGCGGAGCTGCGGCGGATCGCCGCCGGCTGACCCGCTGGCGCGGCCGCCGCGGCTGCGCTAGCCCCCAGGCCATGTCCCGCATCTGGATGGCGCTTGGCGCGCTTTCGGGCCTGGTCGCGGTCGCGATGGCCGCCTGGGCCTCCCACGGGCTCGCGCCCGAACGCGCGACGCTCGCCATGACCGGCGTGCAGCTGCAGGCCTGGCACGCGCTGGCGCTGTTCGGCACCGGGCTGCTGGCGGAACGGCGGCAGGGGCGCGTGCTGCATGTCGCGGGGTTCTGCTTCGCGCTGGGCAGCCTGTGCTTCTGCGGCGGGGTCTATCTGCGCGCGCTGGCCGATGTCTCGATCGGGCTGGTCACGCCGATTGGCGGGATGCTGATGCTGCTGGGCTGGGCGCTGCTGGCGCTGGGCGCGGTGCTGCCCGGGCGATGATCCGCAGCGCCTACCTCGCCGCCGAGGGTTTTGAAGCCGAGCTGGCGGAGGAGCTGCGCCTGTCCGGCCGCACCGTCTCGGCCTGGCATGGGCGGCTGGCGCTGTCGCCCGACCCGCCCGCGCACGCCGCCTGGTCGCTCGACACCTGGACCGACCCGCGGGAGATCGCCGCGCCCTCGGTGAAGGCCGCGTCCGACGCGCTGCGCGCGATGCAGCGCAACTGGGCCGGCTATGCCGCCCTGCACCACCGCCGCAGCGCGCTGGTCGCGGAGCGCCTGCCGCCGGTGAAGGCGCGCCCGCTGCGCTTCCCCGACCCCGCGCCGACCGCCCATCTCGGCGCCTGGACACTGCTCGACGCGGACCGGCTGCTGGCCTCCCCGACCAAGACCAGCCCCTTCGTCAATGGCGAGGTGGCCTTCGAGGAGGACCGCAACGGCCCACCCTCCCGCGCCTATCTGAAATTGTGGGAGGCGCTGACCCGCCTCGGCCGTTACCCCGCGCCTGGGGAACGCTGCCTGGATCTCGGCGCGTCGCCCGGCGGCTGGACATGGGTACTGGCGAAGCTCGGCGCGCAGGTGGTGGCGGTGGACAAGGCGCCGCTCGAGCCGCGCATCGCCGCCATGCCGGGTGTCGCGATGCGCGCCGAAAGCGCCTTCGGCCTCGATCCCGCGAAGGAACCGCCGGCGGAGTGGCTGTTCAGCGACGTGATCTGCTACCCGGCGCGGCTGCTCGGCCTGGTGCGCCGCTGGATCGAGGCGGGCCGGGTGCGCCACCTGGTCTGCACCATCAAGTTCCAGGGCGGCACGGACCATGCGCTGGCAGCGGAGTTCGCCGCGATCCCGGGCGCGGTGGTCTTCCACGGCTCGCACAACAAGCACGAGCTGACCTTTGCGAGGCTGGGCGGGTAGCGGGCCCAACCCCGGCCAGCGAAGGGCGTTCCTGGCGGTCCGCCGGTTTGCCACAGTCAGCCGCCGGCATTCGGCAGCTCTTCGCAAAGGAGACAGCATCGTGCGGCGGATCTTCGGCGGCCTGCTCCTCGGGGTGCCGTTGCTCTTCATCCTGCTTCAGACCGTCGTGCAAGCGGCCGAGGCCGGGCCGCCCGTGCGGCTGGAGGTTCTCGACCTGCCGGAAGAGCGCCGGGAGCACCGCGAGGTGCCGCCCGAAGTCACCGGCAAACGGGCGGATTCGATCCGGGCCGAAGCCGCGCGCATCGCAGCCCATCCCACGCGCGCCTTCCGCTACGGCAGCCAGTTGACGCTGCGTCTCGAGAACGGTCGCTTCGCTGCGCTGACGGATATCATGGTCCCCGTGCATTGGGGCAGCGGCATCGAATGCTGTGACACCATCTTCAGGTTCGTCGCGTTCTGGGAGGATGTCGGCTTCCACGTCGTGCGTGCCGATTCCCATTTTTCCGCCGAGACGCTGCTGATTTCGTCCAGGACAGCCGAGGTGGCCGCCCTCACGGGGACAGTCTTCCGTGATCCGAGGCGCCCCGACCGCGTGGTCTCGATCCTTTCGGACGACATGCTGGGCAACGAGCTCGAGGTCCGGACGCTTCAGGCGGGACGCTGGGTGCAGATCCAGTTCTGCCCGCACGCGGCCTACGGAACGGACTTCGTCCGTTGGGACACGGAAGGCAGGATCCTGCTGCGTCAGCTTCCCGAGCAGATGGATAAGGCCTTCGCATTCGACACGGATGGCAGGCTCGACCTGACCGGTTGCCGGTAGGCTTCGGGCAACCGACCGACAACCCGCTACCCCCGCAGCCCGTCCCGCGCCGCCGTCGCCAGCGCATCCGCCCGTTCGTTCATCGCATCGCCCGAATGCCCGCGCACCCAGCGCCATTCCACGTCATGCGGCTTGGCCGCTTCCAGCAGACGCTGCCACAGCGCGTAGTTCGCCACCGGCTCGCGCGCCGAGTTGCGCCAGTTGTTGCGCACCCAGCCCTTCACCCAGCGCTCCATGCCGTTGCGGACATATTCGCTGTCGGTGTGCAGCACCACGCGGCAGGGGCGCTTCAGCGCCTCCAGCGCCTCGCAGGCCGCGGTCAGCTCCATGCGGTTGTTGGTGGTCGCGCCATCCGCGCCGGAGAGCTCCTTCTCCGTCGCGCCATGCTTCAGGATCGCGGCCCAGCCGCCCGGGCCGGGGTTCGGCTTGCAGCCGCCATCGGTCCAGATCTCGACGAGCGGCATCTCGCTGGCCGTCATGCGCGCAACCCCGTCATGCCCCGATCGCCCCCGGCGTGGCGGCGCCGGCGAAGAAGCGCAGCTTGCGCAGGTATTCCAGCGGGTCCTTGCGCGTCACCAGCGCGCCCGGCGGCGTGTGCGTCCAGTCATACAGCCGCGTCAGCAGGAAGCGGATCGCCGCCCCCCGGCACAGCACCGGCAGCGCCGCGCGCTCCGCGCCCGACAGCGGCCGCAGCGCCGCATAGGCGCCGAGCATGGCGCGCGCCTTGGTCACGTTGAAGGCCCCGTCCGGCTCGAAGCACCAGGCGTTCAGGCAGACCGCGACGTCATAGGCCAGCAGGTCCGTGCAGGCGAAGTAGAAGTCGATCAGGCCGGAGACGCGCGGCCGCCCCTCCGCATCGGGCAGGAAGAACACGTTGTCGGGGAAGAGGTCGGCATGGATCTGCCCCTCCGGCAGCGCGCCGGCCTCCGGCCAGGCCGACAGGATCGCGGCCAGATGCCCGTCGAGCTCCGCCACCAGCCCCGGCAGCACCTCGTCGCCGCGCGCCCGGCAGCCGTCCAGCAGCGGCGCCCAGCCGCGGGGCCCCAGCGCGTTCGGGCGGCGCATGGCAAAGCCCTCGCCCGCCAGGTGCAGCCGCGCCAGCGCCTGCCCGAGCGGCGCCAGGTGTTCCGGCCGCACGCGGCGCGGCCAGACGCCTTCCAGGAAGGTGCAGATCGCCGCCGGCCGTCCCGCGAGCCGGCGCAGCGCCTGCCCGTCGCGCCCCGCCACCGGCGTCGGGCAGGCCAGCCCCCGCGCAGCCAGGTGGTCCATCAGCCCGAGGAAATAGGGCAGCTCCGCCGGGTCCACGCGCTTCTCGTAGAGCGTCAGGATGAAGTCGCCGGCCGCGGTGCGCAGCGCGTAGTTGGAATTCTCCACCCCCTCCGCGATGCCGCGGAAGGCCAGCAGCCCACCCAGCGCATAATCGGCCAGGAAGGCCCGCAGCACCTCGTCGGAGACCTCGGTGTAGACCGCCATCACTCGGCCGCCAGCAGCGGCGCGGGCAGGCGGAAGGCGATGCGCTCCTCCGCCACCACCACCTCGCGCAGCGTCACCTCGAAGCGGGTGCGCAGGCGCGCCAGCACCTCCTCCACCAGCGCCTCGGGCGCGCTGGCGCCGGCGGTCAGGCCGACGGTGCCGATGCCATCCAGCCGGGCGTGGTCGAGATCGGCGCCGCGCTGCACCAGGAAGGCGTCGGCGGCACCGGCGCGGCGCGCCACCTCGGCCAGCCGGACGGAGTTGGAGGAATTGGGCGCACCCACCACCACCACCATCGCCGCGCCCTCCGCCACGATGGCCTTGACCGCGGCCTGGCGATTGGAGGTGGCGTAGCAGATGTCCTCCTTCGCCGGCCCGGCGATGGCGGGGAAGCGGGCGCGCAGCACCGCCACGGCCTCGGCCGTGTCGTCGACCGAAAGCGTGGTCTGCGTGGTCCAGGCGAGCGCCATGCCCGGCGGCGGCTGCACGGTCCGCGCGGCCTCGGCGTCCTCCACCAGCGTGACGGCACCGGGCGGCAGCTGGCCCATGGTGCCCACCACTTCCGGGTGGCCGGCATGGCCGATCAGCAGCACGTGCCGGCCGGCGGCGTGGTGGCGCTCCGCCTCCCGATGCACCTTGGTGACCAGGGGGCAGGTGGCGTCCAGCGTGAACATCCGCCGCCGCAGCGCCTCCGCGGGGACGGATTTCGGCACGCCATGGGCGCTGAACACCACGGGGCGGCCATCGTCCGGGATTTCGTCCAGCTCCTTCACGAAGACCGCGCCCCGGGCGCGCAGCGCCTCCACCACATGGCGGTTGTGCACGATCTCGTGGCGGACATAGACGGGCGCGCCGTGGCGGCGCAGCGCCTCCTCCACGATGCGGATCGCGCGGTCCACGCCGGCGCAGAAGCCGCGCGGGCCGGCGAGCAGGACGGTCAGCTTCGGCCGGGTGGTCTCGGGCGGGGTCATGCGCGGCAGGTCGGGGCTCGGCGATGCGGGGCGTGGCGGGGCGCGGCCGGGGGGAAGGGCGGCGCGGGTATGGCCCGGCGCCGCGCGGCATGCGATGGACGGGGCCGGTTGATGGCGGGGGCGCATGTTACCGGCGCCGGCCACCCGTTCAAAGGGGGAGGGTCTGCATGGCACGTCTCTGCGCAGGGCGGATCGCGGCGGGCGCGCTGGCGCTGGGGCTCGCGGCCTGCGGCGGCGGGTCCGAGGAAGCGCCGCGCAGCCGGGCGGAGGCGGTGGTGGCCGCCGGCCAGGCGCCCTGCCCGCGAATCGCCCTGCTGGCCGATGGCGCGGACCTGACGCGCTTCCGTCCCGGCGCGCCGCGCGACCTGCCGGGGCTGACGCTGGACGCCAGGATCACCGGCTTCGATGCGCGCTGCGACTTCACCGACCGCGCCCGCAGCGCCCTCGAGGTGCGCATCACCCCCCGCTTCGAGGCGGAACGCGGCCCCGCCGCCGCCGGCCGCACGGCGGAGCTGCCCTGGTTCGTGGCGGTGACCGACCCCGCAGACCAGCGCGTGGTGGCCCGCACCGCCGCGGCGACGCGGGTGGACTTCCCCGCGAATGTCGCGCGCGCCAGCGCCACCGGCCAGCCGGTCCGCATCACCGTGCCCGGCGGGGCGGAGGCGCGGGCGCACATCGTCCGGCTGTCATTCCAGCTGACGCCGGAGGAGCTGGAGCTGAACCGGGCGCGCGGCCCGCGCTGATCCGCTTTCGCAACGCAGCATTGCGCCGGGGGCCGGGCTCGGGCATACGGGGCGCTCCCGCAGCACCCGCGCGGGAGAGAGGGGGCGGCGACGCCCCCCGCCGAAGGCGCAACCGGCCCCCGGAAACGCTCAGGCAGAAGGGCCGCGCGGGTCCGGTGCCCCCACAGGGTGCCGGCGGGCCTCTGGAAAGCCCGTGTCCCGCAAGGGGCATGGCACCGAAGGAGTAAGGCGCGCCGGAAACCGACCCCCGTGGCCCTGCCACGGTGCGGCCAGGGTTCCGCCGCCGAATCTCTCAGGTCACGGGACAGAGGGGGGCCACGGACGAACCCGCGCCATCCCGGCGTCGGGCAGCCTTTGGGGGCACCGTGGCCGATTCGCCGGGCGAAAGCCCGATCCTGGAAACACCTTTGTCCGGCCTGCACCGCGCCCTCGGCGGGCGGATGGTGCCCTTCGCCGGCTATGCCATGCCCGTGCAGTACCCGGCCGGGATCATGGCCGAGCACCTGCATTGCCGCGCGGCCGCTTCGCTGTTCGACGTGTCCCACATGGGCCAGGCCGAGCTGGTGGGGGACGGCGCCGCCGCCGCGCTCGAATCGCTGACCCCCGCCGACGTCCAGGGCCTGAAGCCCGGCCGCCAGCGCTACGGCCTGCTGATGACGGAGCAGGGCGGCATCTTCGACGACTTCATGGTGGCCAATCTCGGCGCCCAGGGGACGGAACGTCTGTTCCTGGTGGTCAACGCCAGCCGCAAGGCCGAGGATTTCGCCCTGATCGGCGCCGCCCTGCCGCCTTCCGTCACGCTGCGGCCGCTGCCCGACCGCGCGCTGGTCGCGCTGCAAGGCCCGGCCGCGGTCGCCGCCATTGCGACGCTGGCGCCAGGCATCGCGGCCCTGCCCTTCATGGGCGTGGGCGCCTTCGACATCGCGGGCGTCCCCGCGCTGGTCAGCCGCTCCGGCTACACGGGGGAGGATGGCGTCGAGGTCTCGGTCCCCGCCGACTCCGCCGAAGCCTTCGCGAAGGCACTTCTGGCCCTGCCCGGCGTGCAGCCCGCCGGGCTCGGCGCGCGGGACAGCCTGCGGCTGGAAGCCGGCCTCTGCCTCTACGGCAACGACATCGACGAGACGACCAGCCCGGTCGAGGCCGCGCTGACCTGGACGATCGGCAAGCGCCGCCGCACCGCCTGGGATTTCCGGGGCGCCGACCGCGTCCGCGCCGATCTGGACAACGGCCCGCAGCGCCTGCGCGTCGGCATCCGCCCCGACAGCCGCCAGCCGGCCCGCGGGCACACGCCCGTCCATGCGCCGGGTGGTGCCGTCATGGGAGAGGTCACCTCCGGCGGCTTCGGGCCCTCCGCCAACGGCCCGGTCGCCATGGGCTATGTCGCGCGGTCGCACGCCGCGGACGGCACCCCCCTCGAGTTGCTGGTGCGCGGCAAGCCGATCCCCGCGCGGGTCGCGCCGCTGCCCTTCACCCCTCACCGCTACGCCCGCTGAAAGGGACGCCCCGATGGCAGAGCTGCGCTTCACCAAGGACCATGAATGGGTCCGGCTGGACGGCGACGTCGCGACAATCGGCATCACCGACCATGCGCAGACCGCGCTCGGCGACGTGGTCTTCGTGGACCTGCCCGAGCCCGGGCGCGAGGTGGCGGAAGGGGAAGCCTGCGCCGTGGTCGAAAGCGTGAAGGCCGCGTCCGACGTCTATGCCCCCGTCGCCGGCCGCATCGTCGAATCGAACGGCGCGCTGACCGACAACCCGGCCCTGGTGAATTCCGCGCCCACCGGCGAGGGCTGGTTCTTCCGCATCGAGGGCGTGGACGCCGCGACGGTGGACGCGCTGATGGACGAAGCGGCCTATGCGGCCTTCGTGGAGAGCCTGGCATGAGCGCGCTCACCGACCTCGCCGCCCTGGAAGACAAGGGCGAGTTCATCCGCCGCCACATCGGCCCCAGCGAGGCCGAGATCGCCGCGATGCTCAAGGCGTTCGGCGCCGCAAGCCTGGACGAGCTCTCGCAGAAGACCGTCCCCGCCGCGATCCGCAGCCTGGACGCGCTGCCGCTGCCCGGCCCAGCGACGGAAGCCGAGGCGATCGCCGAGCTGCGCGCGCTCGCTTCGCGCAACCGCGCCGACATCAAGTCGCTGATCGGGCTCGGCTACCACGGCACGCTGACGCCGCCGGTGATCCTGCGCAACGTGCTGGAGAACCCCGGCTGGTACACCGCCTATACCCCCTACCAGGCGGAGATCGCGCAGGGCCGGCTGGAGGCGCTGCTGAACTTCCAGACCCTGGTGACGGACCTGACCGGCCTGCCCGTCGCCAACGCCTCCCTGCTGGATGAGGCGACCGCGGCCGCCGAGGCGATGGCGCTGGCGCATGCCGCCACGCGCGCCAAGTCCGACACGGTGGTGGTCGCCGCGGACACGCTGCCGCAGACGCTGGCCGTGCTGCGCACCCGCGCCGAGCCGCTCGGCTTCCGCGTGGTGGTCGCCGCGCCGGCCGACCTGGTCGCGACGGTGGACGCCGAGAAGCCCTTCGCCCTGCTGCTTCAATATCCGGGCGCGACCGGCGAGGTGCGCGACCTGCGTGCCGAGATCGCCGCCGTGCACCGCGCCGGCGGGCTGGCCATCGTCGCCGCCGATCCGCTCTCGCTCACCCTGCTGACGCCGCCGGGCGAGATGGGCGCCGATGTGGTGGTGGGCTCCACCCAGCGCTTCGGCGTGCCGATGGGCTATGGCGGCCCGCACGCCGCCTACATGGCGGTGAAGGACGCGCACAAGCGGCTGATGCCGGGCCGCCTGGTCGGCGTGAGCCTCGACGCCGCCGGCAACCCGGCCATGCGCCTCGCCCTGCAGACGCGCGAGCAGCACATAAGGCGCGAGAAGGCGACGTCCAACATCTGCACCGCGCAGGTGCTGCTCGCCGTCATGGCCGGCATGTATGCCGTGTGGCACGGGCCGGAGGGGCTGCGCCGCATCGCCCGCCGCGTCGCCCTGCAGGCGCGCATCCTGGCCGGCGCCGCCAAGGCCGCCGGCTTCGCGCTGCGCCACGACGCCTTCTTCGACACCATCGTGATCGAGGCCGGCGACAAGGCCGAGGCGCTGGTCGCCACCGCGCTCAAGCACGGCTTCAACCTGGCGCGCCACGCCGGGAACGGCGTCGGCATCGCACTCGACGAGACCGTCACCCGCCAGGATCTGGCGCAGCTGGTCAACGTGCTGGCCGAGGCGTCCCACACCCCCGCCCAGCCGCTCGACGGCATCGCCCCCACGGGCGGCCTGCCGGAATCGCTCGCCCGGCGCAGCCCCTTCTGCACGGCCTCCGTCTTCAACAGCCACCACGCGGAACATTCGATGCTCCGCTACCTGAAGTCGCTGGAGGACAAGGACGTCGCGCTGAACCGCAGCATGATCCCGCTCGGGTCCTGCACGATGAAGCTGAACGCGACGGCGGAGATGATCCCGGTCACCTTCCCGGGCTTCGGCGCCATCCATCCCTTCGCGCCGGTGGACCAGGCGGAAGGCTATGTCGAACTCATCAGGCGCCTGGAATCCTGGCTCGCCGCCGTCACCGGCTTCGCGGCGGTGTCCTTGCAGCCGAATGCCGGCAGCCAGGGCGAATATGCCGGCCTGCTCGCCATCCGCGCCTTCCACCAGGCGCGCGGCGAGGGCCATCGCGACGTCTGCCTGATCCCCTCCTCCGCGCATGGCACCAACCCGGCCAGCGCGGTGATGGCGGGGATGAAGGTGGTCGTCGTCGGCTGCGACCGCGACGGCAATGTCGATCTCGACGACCTGAAGCTGAAGGCCGAGCAGCACGCGCACAAACTGGCCGCGCTGATGGTCACCTACCCTTCGACGCATGGCGTGTTCGAGACGGAGATCCGCGCGATCTGCGACCTCGTCCATGCCCGCGGCGGCCAGGTCTATATGGACGGCGCCAACATGAACGCGCAGGTCGGCCTGACCAGCCCGGCCGCGATCGGCGCCGATGTCTGCCACCTCAACCTGCACAAGACCTTCTGCATCCCGCATGGCGGCGGCGGCCCCGGCGTCGGCCCGATCGGCGTCGCGGCGCATCTCGCGCCGCATCTGCCGAACCACCCGATGCTGGCGGAAGCCGGCCCCGCGACGGGCTTCGGCCCGGTCAGCGCCGCGCCCTTCGGCAGCGCCTCCATTCTGCCGATCAGCTACGCCTATATCCGCATGATGGGCGCGGAGGGCCTGAAGCGCGCGACGCAGGTGGCGATCCTGAACGCCAACTACGTCGCCGCCCGCCTCTCCGGCCACTACCCCGTGCTCTACAAGGGCGCCGAGGGGATGGTGGCGCATGAATGCATTTTGGACTGCCGCGGCTTCCAGCAAGCTGGTTCCCCTGGGGGCGGCGTGACGGTGGAGGACATCGCCAAGCGCCTGCAGGATTACGGCTTCCACGCGCCGACCATGTCCTGGCCAGTCACCGGCACGCTGATGGTCGAGCCCACGGAATCCGAGACCAAGGGCGAACTCGATCGCTTCATCGACGCCATGGTCGCGATCCGCGGCGAGATCCGCGCCATCGAGCAGGGCCGCTTCGACAAGACGGACAACCCGCTGAAGAACGCGCCCCACACCGCGGCGGAAGTGACGGCCGAGACCTGGACCCACCCCTACAGCCGCCAGCTCGCCGCGTTCCCGCTGCCCTGGGTCGCCCGGCACAAATACTGGCCGCCGGTGAAGCGCGTGGACAACGTCCATGGCGACCGCAACCTGGTCTGCACCTGCGCCCCGCTGGAGGCCTACGCCCAGGCGGCGGAATAGGGCGGGGAACAGGCCGCTGAGACGAAGCGCCTGAAAAACAACCGCGGCTGTCAATTTGACGTGACAGCTATTCTGGGAAGGTGTAAGTCTGGCTTGACGGCACGGGGGCGGGTTCAGGCAGCGCCCCGGTGACGTCCGCCCCAGGCACCCGGCCCGGGGGCGTGGCCTGGACCGCGGCGGGCCGACCAGCCCCGCGGAGCACGTTTTCCTCCCTCGACTTCGCCCGGGCGGCTTCCCCGCCGCCCGGGCTTCTTCTTGTGCGCATCGCTGCGCCGCTGCCCAGGCACCGGGCAACCGCGCCGCGCCGCGCCGCTTCCCTCGCCCGCCCGGGCTTGCGCCGCGCCCGCGCTGTGCGAGCATTCCCCGTTCCGGATGGAGGCCCCCAGGATGCGCCGCCTGCTGCTCGCCACACTCGCATCGCTCGCCCTCGCGCTGCCGGCGGCCGCGCAGACCACCATCCCCCCCGGACCGCGCATCGCCATCACCGCGGTGACGCAGCCGGTGCCGACCCAGCCGCAATACACGCTGGTGGACCAGCCGATCCTGCGCGACGGGCTGCGCACGCGCAGCAACGGCCGCATCGAAGTCACGCTCGCCAGCCACGCGGAACGCAACCTGGGCGGCGCCGAGATCATCCGCCTGGTCCGCGCCGGCCAGGCCGAGATCGGCGCCGGCACGCTGACGACGCTGTCGGGCGACGTGCCGATCCTGGATGGCGTGGACCTCTCCGGCCTCGCCCCCGACATCGCCATCGCACGCCGCATCGCGGACGCCATGACCCCGATCGCCAACCGCGACCTCGAGCGCTTCGGCGTCCGCATCCTGACGATGTATCCCTTCCCCGCGCAGGTGCTGTTCTGCCGCGCGCCCTTCACCTCGCTCGCCGATCTGCGCGGCCGACGCATCCGCACCTTCGGCAACAGCCTGGTGGATTTCTACACCGCCCTCGGCGCGCAGCCCGTCTCCATCGGCTTCCCCGAGGTCTATTCGGCGCTCGAACGCGGCGTGGTGGATTGCGCCATCACCGGTTCCGGCTCCGGCGCCGCGGCGCGCTGGCCGGAGGTCTCCACCCATATCAGCGACCTTCCCGTCAGCTGGGCGGTCGCCGCCTATGTCGTGAACCTCGCCTGGTACAACCGCCAGGAACCGGCGGTGCGCGCGCTGATCGACGAGACGTTCAGGGAGATGGGCGACCGCCTCTGGCAGCTCGGCGCCGATGCCACGCGGGATGGCATCGACTGCAACATCGGCAACCGCGACGCCTGCCGCATCCACAACATCGCCGCCCGCCCGATGACGGAGGTGAAGGCCAGCGCCGCCGACCGCGCCGAGACGCGCCGCATCTTCGAACAGGTGGTGCTGCCCGGCTTCGTGCGCCGCTGCGGCGCGCGCTGCGGCGAGATCTACAACCAGACCATCGCGCCCATCTCCGGCGTGCGCTTCGGCGGGTGAAGCTGCTCGCCGCCGCGGGCTGGCTGCGCCGGGGGGTCGCGGGCCTCTCCGCGCTGCTCGCCTGGGCGGCGGGGTGGAACTACGTCGCCTGCGCGCTCTTCGTCACCGCCGACATCATCGGGCGCAACCTGCTCGGCGTGTCCTCCGCCGCGACCGTCGAGGTCACCGGCTACATGCTGGCCTGCGGCATCGCCTGGGGCCTGGCGCACACGCTCTCCTGCCGCGCGCACATCCGCGTGGACGTGCTGGCGAACCGCCTGCCGGTGGCGCTGCGCGCGCCGCTGCACCTGCTCTCCCTGCTGCTGCTGCTCGGCTTCGCCGCCTTCATCGCCTGGGCAGCGTGGGAGCTGGTGGACGAAAGCGCGCTGTTCGACGCGCATGACAATTCCGCGCTGCGCATCCCGCTGATCGTCCCGCAGGGCATCTGGGCGGTGGGGCTTTCGGCCTTCGTGCTGATGTGTGCGGTGCTGCTGCTGGAATCGGCGCTCGCCCTGCTGGCCGGCGAGCCGAAGCGGCTGGACGATCTGCTCGGCAGCCGGTCCCTGCAGGACGAGACGGCGGAAGCGCTGGACGCCGTCGCGATGGCCAGGGATCCCGCGCGGTGATCGCCATCGTCTTCCTGTTCGGCCTGCTCGGCGTGGTGCTGGTCACCGCCGCGACCGGCGCGGCGGCGCTGCCGGTCGCCGAGATCCTGATGCTGGTCGGCATCTTCGTCGTCTTCTTCGGCGCCGGCGTGCATGTGGCGGCCGTGCTCGGCGTGCTGGCCTTCCTCACCGGCTTCCTGTTCAGCGACCGCCCCTGGTGGGCCTTCGCGGGGCAGACGCTGTGGGCGCCGTCGTCCAACTACGTGCTGGTCGCCGTGCCGCTCTTCCTGCTGATGGGCGAGATCCTGCTGCGCGCCGGCCTGTCGGAACGGCTCTACCGCGCGCTGAACGTGTGGCTGAACCGGCTGCCCGGCGGCGTGCTGCACACCAACATCGTCTCCTGCGCGGTGTTCAGCGCGATCAGCGGCTCGTCCGTCGCGACCGCCGCCACCATGGGCTCCGTCGCGCTGCCCTATTTCCAGGGGACGGGCTACAACCAGCGCTGGGTGCTGGGCTCGCTCGCGGCCGGCGGTGCGCTGGGCAACCTCATCCCACCCGGCATCACCTTCATCATCTACGGGCTGATCACCGAGACCTCGGTCGGCCAACTCTACATCGCGGCGTTGTTGCCCTCGCTCCTCGTCACCGGCCTTTTCCTGCTGCTGATCGCAGCCCATGGCCTGCGGCACCCGATGGAGAAGCCGCCTAAGCTGCCGCTTGCCATGAAGCTCGCGGCGCTTCGCGACCTCGTGCCCACCATGCTGCTGATCTTCCTGGTGCTCGGCTCG
>JAIYDD010000017.1 GCA_027487675.1 Acetobacteraceae bacterium
TCGGCCAGCACGCCGAAGGGCCTTCCCTGGGTGTCGATGTCGATCAGCGGGTTGAAGATCTGCCGCAGCTGGGCGTTGTTGTTGTTGGTCGAGTGGAAGTGAGGATCCATCGCGGTCGGTACGCCGCCCATGCCGACGGAGAGCGTGCGCGCCGGCTGGGCTGCGGCCAGCCCCGGCAGCATCCCCAGCGCCACGGCAAGGGCGGCGGCGCGGGCGCGGCCGGCCCAGGCGGGCCGGGGGCCGGGTCGCGCGGGATCTTGGCGCGCCGTCGCGCGCCCGGGTTCTAGGCGCGCCGTCGCGCGCGGGGTGCTTGGATGCGGCATCATTCCACAGTGTCTCCCGGCCTCCGGCGCAGGCGGGCGTCTCGGCGCCCGTCGCTTCGCCACCACAACATGTCGGTCAACGATACGCCGCTGGGAAGCCCCCCGCCCTGGACAAGCCGGCCGGATCGGGCGAATACCCCCGCCTTCACGCACCCCAAAGCCGACCGCCCTGCCCGGAGCCCCCCTCCCATGACCTCCCCGGTGTTCGAACGCATCGCCGACATCATTGCCGAGAACAGCGACGTGGCCCGGGACCGGATCGTGCCGGACGCGCATGTGATCAACGACCTGGGCATCGACAGCCTGGATTTCCTCGACATCGTCTTCGCCATCGACAAGGCTTTCGACATCAAGGTGCCGGTCGAGGCCTGGACGCAGGACGTGAATGCCGGGAAGGCCCCGGCCGAGCACTACTTCGTCATGGGCAACCTGGCGCAGCGGATCGAGGAGCTGGTCGCGGCCAGGCAGGCGAAGGCCTGAGGCCACCCGCCCGGCACATAGCGGGGGACGCGATGCGGCTCGAATACTTCCAGATGGTGGATCGTGTCGTCGCGCTCGACTCGGACAGCATCACGGTGGAAAGCCACGTCCCCGACCACAGCCCGGTCTTCGAGGGCCATTTCCCCGGCCACCCCATCCTGCCCGGCGTGCTGATGGTGGAGACCATGGCCCAGACCGGCGGCTGGCTGCTGCTGTCGCTCAACGGCCTGGACCGCATGCCCTTCCTCTCCAAGGTGGGGGAGGCGAAGTTCCGCGGCTTCGTCGGCCCCGGCGCCGCGCTGCACGTCACCTCCCGCCTGGTGCATGACGGCTCGGGCTATGCGGTGACCGAGGCGCGGATCGAGGCCGCCGGCAAGCGCGTGGCCGATGCCGGGATCACCTTCCGCACCCTGCCCTTCCCCGACCCGGCGCTGCGCGAGGCCATGCTCGCCACCGCCCGGCGCATCGGCCTGCCCGGCCACGGCTGACGAATGCCCCACGACGTCTGGATCACCGGCATCGGCCTCGTCTCCTGCGCGGGCGAGGGCCGGGCCGCGCATGCGGCGATGCTGGCCGCCGGTACGCCGCCCCCGGTGGACGAGGCGTCCTTCGCCCCCTTCCCCATCCATCCCGGCCCGGCGCTGGAGCTCGACCGGCAGATCCCGAAGAAGGGTGACCAGCGGCAGATGGAGCCCTGGCAGCGCCTGGGCACCTATGCCGCGGGGCTGGCCATCGACGATGCCGGGGCGCGCGGGCTGGTCGGCGAGATGGATTTGATCGTCGCCGCCGGCGGGGGCGAGCGGGACATCGCGCTCGATGATTCGGTGCTGGCCGAGGTCTCGCAGCTGCCGCCGGAGGAGGGCGCGGTGCGGCTCAACGCGCTGCTCGCCTCCGGCCTGCGCCCCACGCTGTTCCTGGCGCAGCTGTCGAACCTGCTGGCCGGCAACATCTCCATCGTGCAGGGCGTGACCGGCGCGTCGCGCACCTTCATGGGCGAGGAAGCCGCCGGCGCGGACGCCGTGCGCGTCGCCGCCATGCGGCTGGCGGAGGGCCGCGGCAGCGTGGCACTGGTGGGCGGGGCCTATTCCGCGCCGCGCTGGGACATGCTGCTGCTCTACGGCTCGGGCGGGCTGCTGCGCCGCGGCGCCTGGGCGCCGGTGTTCGGGCGGGAGGACGCGCCGGGCGCCGTCACCGGCACGCTCGGCGCCTTCCTGGTGCTGGAGACGGCGGACAGCGCCCGGGCCCGCGGCGCGAAGGGCCTTGCGCGCATCGGCACGGTGGCCACCGCCCAGTCCCGCCGCAGCCCCGCCGACACCGGGCGGGAGGCGATGGCCCAGGCCTTCGCGCATCTCGCACCGCGCCTGCCGGCCGGGACGCTGCCGGTGATCTCGGGCGCGACGGGCGTCGCCGCCCCGACCGCGCTGGAACGTGAATTCCTGGGCGGGCTCTACCGGCCGCTCGCCGTGCGCGCCGTGGGCAGCCGGGTCGGCTGGGGGGTGGAGGCGGCCTTTCCCGCCTCGGTCGCGCTGGCCGCGCTGGCGCTCTCCGAAGGCCGGGTCCCCGCGCCGCTCGGGCCGCTGGAAGCGCCCTTCGAGGGCCCGCCCACCGACATGCTGGTGACCGGCTTCGGCGCCTGGCGCGGCGAGGCGCTGGCGCATCTGGCCGCCATCCCCGCCGCCGACCAGCCGGGAGGCACCGCATGACCGCACCCCGCACCGACCATGCCGGCCGGCCCGTCGTCGCCGTCACCGGCATCGGCCTCGTCACGCCGCTGGGCTTTGGCGTCGCCGACAACTGGGCGGCGCTGCTGGCCGGCCGGTCCGGCATCCGCCGCATCGCGCGCTTCCCGACCGACCATTTGCGCACCACCATCGCCGGCACGGTGGACCTGCCGGAGGAGGCGGCCGGCGGGCGCGTGCTGACCTCCTCCGAGCGCGTCGAGCGGATCGCGGCCATGGCGGCCGAGGAGGCGATGGCGGAAGCCGGCCTCGGCGGCCCGCGCGGCGGCTTCCCGGGGCCCCTGATGCTCGGCATGCCGCCGGTCGAGACCGAATGGCCGGTGCGCTTCGCGCTCGCCGCCCGCGCCGCGCCGGCCGAGCCCCGCTACGCCGCGCTGGTCGAGGCTTCGGTCGGCTTCGACGCGCTGTGGCGCACCGCCTCCTTCGCCGGGGTCGGCGAGCGGCTGGCGGAGCGCTTCGGCACGCGCGGCGCGCCCATCGCCGTATCGACCGCGTGTGCCACCGGCGCCACCGCGATCCAGCTCGGCGTGGAGGCGATCCAGCGCGGCGAGGCCGATGCGGCGCTCGCCATCGGCGCCGACGGTACGGTGCAGCCGGAGGCGCTGATCCGCTTCTCGCTGCTCTCGGCGCTGTCCACCCGCAACGAGGCGCCGGAGAAGGCCGCGCGGCCCTTCGAGAAGACGCGCGACGGCTTCGTGATGAGCGAAGGCGCCGCCTGCCTGGTGCTGGAAAGCCTGGATCACGCGCTGGCCCGCGGCGCGCGCGTGCTGGGGATTCTCCGCGGCTGCGGCGAGAAGTCGGACAGCTTCCATCGCACGCGGTCGAACCCGGATGGCGGCGCGGTGATCCGCGCCATGCGCAACGCGATCGCCGATGCGGGGCTCTCGCCCGGCGAGATCTCCTACGTCAACGCGCATGGCACCAGCACGCCGGAGAACGACAAGATGGAGACGCTCGGCATGCGCGCCGTGTTCGGCAACCATCCGGACCCCTTTGGGCCGCCGATCTCCTCCAACAAATCCATGATCGGCCACACGCTGTCGGCCGCCGGCGCGATCGAGGCGGCGTTCAGCCTGCTGACGCTGCGCGACCAGCGCCTGCCGCCGACCATCAACCATGACGAGCCCGACCCCGCCATCGCGCTCGACGTGGTGCCCAATGTCGCGCGCGACGCCAAGGTCGCGCATGTGCTGTCGAACAGCTTCGGCTTCGGCGGACAGAATGTCTGCCTGGTGATTTCGGGGGATGCTGCCTGATGCGCGCGCTGCGCCTGCATGGCGACCGCGACCTGCGGCTCGAGGAGATCGAGCCGCCACCGCCGCCCGCCGAGGGCGAGATCCGGATCCGGCTGCGCGCCGTGTCGTTGAACCACATCGATGTCTGGGGCTGGCGCGGCATGGCCTTCGCGCAGCGCCAGCTTCCCCTCGTGGTGGGCGCGGAAGCCGCCGGCGAGGTGGTGGCCGTCGGCCCCGGCGTCACCGGCTGGTCCGTCGGCGACCGCGCGGTGCCCTACGGGGCCCGCACCTGCGGCCATTGCGCCGCCTGCCTGGAAGGCCGCGACAACCTCTGCGAGAACGTCCAGGGCGTCGCCGGCTTCCACGTGGACGGCTTCGCCCGTGAAGTGGCGAACTGGCCGGCGCGCACCGTGCTGAAGGCCTCGCCCGAGGTGCCCTTCGAGGACGCGGCCTGCGGCGTCGTCACCTTCGGCACCGTGCAGCACATGCTGTTCGACAACGCGAAGCTGCAGCCGGGCGAGACGGTGCTGGTGCAGGCCGCGGGGTCGGGCATCGGCTCGGTCGCCATCCGCATGGCCAAGGCGATCGGCGCCACCGTCATCGCCACCGCCGGCGACGACGAGAAATGCGCCAAGGCCAAGGCGCTCGGCGCGGACCATGTCGTGAACTACAACGAGAAGAA
>JAIYDD010000064.1 GCA_027487675.1 Acetobacteraceae bacterium
ACGACATCCTCGACGCCTGCTGCGACGCCTGGAACTGGCTCACCAACCAACCCGAACGCATCACCGCCATCGCCCAACGACCGTGGGCGCAGGTCAGTCAATGACGCCGGCCGTATGAGGCCCCTCGATCCCCATCAGCGTTGTCGTCGGTCAGGGAGGGGGCATCGCGGGCGCACACGGTCCGCTGGAGCGCCATGCCCCCTCCTTGACCGACGACGAAACTCACGGCGGGGTCCGGGGGGCGCCACGCCCCCCGGCGGGAGGGTTCGGGAGGGCGGAGCCCTCCCGAGGATCACCGGCGCCAGCCCAGCCTCACCGCCCCCGCTGCGCGAGGTACTGTTCGAGGCTGATGCGCCCCGGCACGGTCATGCCGGGCTTGGGCTCCGCGCCGGCGAAGGGGGAGGCGTCGTCGTACCAGCTTTGCGGCGCGGGGTAGCCCCAGTCCATCGTCGCCTTGCGCTTGGCTTCGTCCCAGCGCTGGGGGGTGTTTTCCAGGTCCAGCATCTGCTTGGGCGATTCCGGGATGATCTCGACGCGGTGGCCGTCCGGGTCGCGCAGGTAGGTGTATTGCACGTGGCCCTGGTTGTGGCGGCCGGGGCCGCGTTCGACCTGCTGGCCGAAGCCGTGGATGCCGGCGGCGTCGCAGGCGCGCATCATTTCCTGCACGCCGGGGATGCAGTAGGCGAAGTGGTGCAGGCGCGGGCCGGGCCCGGGCATGAAGACGATGTCCCAGGGGATGTCCTTGCGGTGCATGAACACGCCGATGAGCGTGTCGTCCGGCCCGCCCACCACGAAGTCGGAGGTGCGGAAGCCGAGGCTCGTCCAGAAGTCGCAGGCGCCGGTGATCTCGGCGGAGTGGACCTGCAGGTGGTCGAAGCGCAGCGCGGCGCCGCCGGGGAAGTGGTCGGTCTGGATCGTGCGGCGGGGCATCGGCGTCATGCGCGCCACGAATTCCACCGGCATGCCGAAGGGGTCGCGAACGGACAGCGTGCGGTCCTGGTGCGGGCGGTCCACCCATTCCGCGGGCAGGCCGAGCGCGGTGAAGTGCGCGTGTGCCTTGTCGAGCTCGAGTTCCGTCAGCACGCGGAAGCCGATGCGTTCGCAGCGCGGGGCGTCGGCCGTCTGGCGCAGGATCAGGCTGTGGTGGCCCACCTCCTCGATGCCGCGCAGATACGCCGTGTCGCCCTCGCGCGCGCTGACCACCAGGCCGAGCACGCGCGTGTAGAAGGCCATGCTGCGGTCCAGGTCGCGCACCGTCATCGCGGCGTGGCTGACGCGGGTGATCTGGAAGGGCGGGTAGAAGACGGGCGGCGGGATGGTGGCCATGCTGTGCGTCTCCGTCAGGTGGAGCGTGGTCGTCGGAGGGCGGGACGCCCGGAGGCGTGGATCACGCGATCCAACACAAGCGTCAGGCGCGTTGGAACCAGGGTTCGAGGGCGATGCGCAGCGGCCCGTTGATGCGCGCGACCGCGTTGTACCAGGCGACAGCCATGACCAGGTCCATCGCCTCGCGCAGCGGGAAGGCGGTTGTCAGCGCGGACCAGGTTTCGTCGGAGACCTCGATGCGCGCGGTGGCTTCCGCGGCATAGGCCAGCACGGCGCGTTCCTTCGCGTCGAACAGCGGGGAGGCGAGAAGGTCCTCGACGGAGGTGCTTGCCTCGATCGCCTCCAGCTGTTCGCGCCGCGCGCCGGCCTTCAGCGCGTGGTTCCAGTGCTTGTTGAACTCGTAGGTGGACCGCGCGGTGTGTGCCGTCATCACCACGCCCAGCTCGCGGTAGCGGGCGTGCATGGCGGCGCCGTGGCGCATGGCGGCCGTGAAGTCCAGCAGCGGGCCGAGCAGCGGCGGGATGTTGCACAGCGCCAGGAAGACATGCGGCGCCGGGTTGCCGCGCTCGGCCAGCATGCGGTCGTAGACGGGGCGGAGTTCCTCGGGGAACTCGTCGCGTGTCGGCAGGGGAACGCGCGGGTCCATGCTCAGGCGGCGGCGATGTTGCGGTCGCGCACCACGCGTCCCCACATCTCCCATTCGCGCTCGACCTTGGCGCGGAAGGCGGCCTGGGACAGCACCGGGGCGAGCATCGAGGCCTCGGCGACGCGGCGCACATTCTCCGGCAGTGCCATGACCTCGGTGCATTCGGCGTGCAGCTTCTCGACGATCGCGGGGTCGGTGCCGGCAGGCGCGAAGAGGCCGAGCCAGAAGTCGGAATTGGCGGCGGGGGCCACCGTCTCGCTCACCAGCGGGACGTCGGGGAAGATCGGCGATCGCTGCTCGCCCACCTGCGCCAGGGCGCGGCCGAAGCCGTTGCGCACCAGCGGCGCGCCGTTCAGCACATCGAACAGCGCGACATGCACCTGGCCCTGCATCACGCCCTGCGCCAGCAGCGCGCCGCCGTTGAAGGGCACGTGCACCATCTCGGTCTGCGTCTCCGCCATGAACAGCTCCATGGAGACGTGGCTGAAGCTGCCGATGCCGTGGCTGCCGAGGTTGTACTTGCCCGGGTTGGCGCGCAGTTCCGCCACCAGCTCCTGGATCGTGTTGGCGCGGATCTCGCGGCTGACGACGACGACGGAGGGCCCCGCCAGCGTCTGCACCACCGGGATCAGGTCGCGCGGCGTGGTGTAGGGCGCGGGCCGGCGCAGATGCGGCGCGACGACCATGGGGGAGGAGGAGGCGAAGAGCAGCGTGTGCCCGTCGGGTGCCGCGCGGATCGCGGTCTGCGTGCCGAGGATGCCGCCCGCGCCGGGACGCAGCTCCACCGCGAAGGGCCGGCCGAGCCGGCGCTGCAGAGGCTCCGCCAGCACACGCGCAAAAATGTCCGGGCTGCCGCCGGGGCCGGTCGGCGCGATGATCGTCACCGCCCGGTTCGGCCAGGCGCCTTGCGCCTGCACCACCGCCGGCATCGCCAGCAGCCCCGCGCCGCCGAGCAGCGCGCCACGCCGAGTGATATGCATGCCCGTTCTCCTCCCCGTTGCCCGCGCCGTCGTTGCGGCAAGCGGTTTGATGGGCGACCCGATCCAGACCTCCGGGCCTTGTGGCCCTGCGGTCATCGGGGCGCCTTCAGGTCTCGTCGGCGACGGTGTTCCGCAGCAGCCCGACGCGGTCGATCTCCACCTCCACCACATCGCCGGCCTTCAGCCAGATCGGCGGCGTGCGGCGGGACCCGACGCCGCCGGGCGTGCCGGTGGCGATCACGTCGCCGGGCTCGAGCCGCGTGAAGGTGGAGCAGTATTCGATCTGGCGCGGGATATCGAAGATCATCTCGCCCAGCGTCGTGTCCTGCAGCACCGCGCCGTTCACCCGCGTCTGCAGGCGCAGCGCGTCCAGCGGCCCGACCTCGTCCGGCGTGACCATCCAGGGGCCGAAGGGGCCGGTGCCCCAGAAATTCTTGCCCGGGATGAACTGCGAAGTGTGGCGCTGCCAGTCGCGCACGCTGCCGTCGTTGTAGCAGGCATAGCCCGCGATCTGGGCGAAGGCGTCGGCGCGCGGGACGTGGCGGCAGGAGGTGCCGATGATGATCGCCAGCTCCCCCTCGTAGTCGAGCTGCGTCGAGACCTTCGGCCGCACCAGCGGCGCCAGGTGCCCGATGTGGCTGTTGGCGAAGCGGGAGAAGATGGTCGGGTTGCCGACCACCTCGCGCCCGGTCTCCTTGCGGTGTTCCTCGTAGTTCAGGCCGACGCAGAAGACCTTGTCGGGGTTCGGGATGACGGGCAGCCACTCGATCTCGGCGAGCGAGATGCGCGGCGCGCCGGCGGCGGCCTCCCGCGCCGCGCCCAGCGCGCCGGCGGCGATGGCGGATTTCAGGTCCGGCAGGCGGCCGCGCAGCATGGCGCCGACATCGTGCATCGCGCCGTCGCCGACGACGCCCCAGCTGGCGGTCCCGGCATGGCGGAAGCTGGCGAGCTTCATCGGATCGTCCCCGTCCTGGCCGGGGCGCGCCGCGGCGATGCCTGCGCCGGGCCTGTCCCGGGCAGCGATCAACCTGGCCGCGTCCTCCCGCGCCGTGTTCTCGGCGTATTGGATGATCGGTGATCGGGCTTGGCAAGCCCCGATTATCGATATTCCGGGGAGAGTTGACCCTGGGCGACCCGATTCAGGCCTCCGGGCCTGACGGCGCTGCGGCCATCGGGGCGCGTTTGCGGACGACCCGGTTCAGACCTTCGGGCGCTTCGGCCCTGCGGCCATCGGGGGGTGCTTGTGGGCGACCCGGTTCAGACCTTCGGGCGCTTCGGCCCTGCGGCCATCGGGGCGCGTTTGCGGGCGACCCGGTTCAGACTTTCGGGCCTGACGGCCCTGCGGTCATCGGGGCGTGCTTGTGGGCGACCCGATTCAGGCCTCCGGGCCTGACGGCCCTGCGGCCATCGGGGCGCGTCAGTACAGGTGGTCGCGATAGCCGGTCGCCACCCGTGCCTCCGCCTCCGCCACGCCGATCGCGCGCGTCTGGTCGGCCAGGATCCGCCCGAGGCTCGGGATCTCGCCGGGTGCGGCGTGGCGGGCGGGGTCCCACAGGGCGCTGCGCTTCAGCGCCTTGCCGCAGTGGAAGAACACCTCCTCCACCGTCACCAGCAGGCCGCTGCGCGGGGGGCGGCCCTCCACCGCCAGCGGCGCGAGATGCGCGGGGTCGGTGGTCAGCGCCGCGCGGCCGTTGACGCGCAGCGTCTCCAGCACGCCGGGGACGAAGAACAGCAGCCCGAGCTGCGGGTTCGCCGCCAGGTTGCCCAGGCTGTCCACGCGGTTGTTGCCGGGCCGGTCCGGGATCACTAGGCGGCGGCCGTCCAGCACCGCGACGAAGCCCGGCGCGTCCCCCCGCGGCGAGGCATCGCAGGCCCCGGCGGCATCGGCCGTCGCCATCACCAGGAAGGGCGAGCGGCCGATGAAATGGATCGCATGCGGGTCCAGCCGGTCGAGCTGCTTGGCGACTGCCAGCGCGGAGGGTTCGGGGTAGAGGCTGCGCAGACCGTCCATTGGAAGCTTTTCCTTCAGCTCGGCGTGGCGCCGGAGGCGCGGACCACCGGCGCCCATTTCGCCAGTTCCGCCGCGACGAAGGCCGCGGTCTGCTCGGGCGTCGTGCCGCGCACGCCGGGCTGGCCCATCTCCTCCAGCCGGCGGGCGAGCTCGGGTTCGCCCACGGCGGCGTTCAGCGCGGCGTTCAGCGTCGCGACCACCGCGGCCGGCGTGCCGGCGGGGGCGAAGACGACGTTCCAGGTATAGGCCTCGTAGCCCGGCTTCCGCGAAGGTCGGCAGGTCGGGCAGGGCGGTGGCGCGGTCCGGCGTCGCGATGGCCAGCGCGCGCACCCGCCCCTCCCGCATGAAGGGCACCAGGGAGGCCAGCGCGTCGGAGGCGAAGTCGAGCCGGCCGGAGACCAGGTCGGCCGCCATCGGCGCCGAGCCGCGATAGGGGATGTGCGTCGCCTCCGCCCCCAGCTTCTGCAGCAGCAGCACGCTCGCCAGATGCCCCATGGAGCCGGTGCCGGAGGAGCCGTAGTTGAGCTGCCCCGGCCGCGCCCGCAGCAGCGCGACGAAGCCCGCCAGGTCGCGCGCCTCGGCTTCCGGCCGCACCGCCAGCACGATCGGCGCGCGCGCCACCTGGGCGATCGGCGCGAAGTCGCGGATCGGGTGGAAGGGCAGCCGGTCGCCCTGCAGCGCGGGGTTCACCGCATGGGTGGTCGCCGTGCCGATCAGCAGCGTGTGGCCATCGGGCGCGGCGCGCGCCACCGCCTCGGCCGCCAGCGCGCCGCCGGCGCCGGGGCGGGCTTCCACCACCACGGGCTGGCCGAGCCGCGCGGCCATGCGCTCGGCCAGCAGCCGGGCGACGATGTCGGTCGGGCCGCCGGCGGCGAAGGGGATCACCAGGCGGATCGGCCGTGCCGGGAAGCCCTGGGCGAGGGCGGCCGCCGGCAAGGCAGCCAGGCCGGCGGCAAGCAGCGTGCGGCGGCGCATGGGGCGGGTCCTCCCGGTGTGTGCCGGAAGGGTGCCGGAAGCCGGGCGGCGCCTCAACCGGCCCCCGCCCCCGCCCCCGCCGCCCCCGCCCCCTGGCGCCTCAGCCGGCGCGGGACCGCAGATAGGCGATCACGTCGTTCAGCTGCTGGTCGTTGCGCAGCCCCTGGAAGGCCATGCTGCCCTGGGGCGCGACCTCCTTCGGGTTGCGGAGATAGGCGCGCAGGTTGTCCGTGGTCCAGCTGTGACCCTGCTCGCCCAGCTGCCGCATGTTGGCCGAATAGCGGAAGCCCTCGATCGCGGCGGCGCGCCGCCCGACCACGCCGTAGAGGTTCGGCCCGACGCCGTTGCGGCCGTTGTTGTCGATGATGTGGCAGGCGCGGCACTGGTTGAACACGCGCGCGCCGGCCTCGGCATCGCCGTCCTGCGCGCGCGCGGGGGCGGCGGCGAGAAGGGCGGCGAGGGCGGCGGCGGTGGCGAGGCTGGCAGTCTTCACGGGGATCTCCCTGGACGCGGGGGCGGGACATTGCTCCGGCTTGGGTTGATCCGTCCGATTCGTTGCGTGAAACCTCTGTCACCTCGCCGCGAGCCGCCCGCCCGGCGCGTCAGCCCGCCCGCACCAGGACGTGCCGCTTGCGGCCCAGCGAGAGCTTCGCCGCATCGCCGGCCAGATCCGCGGCCGTCACCTGCGCGGCCGGGTCGGCCACCGGCGCGTCGTTCAGCCGCACGCCGCCCTGGGCGATCAGCCGCCGCGCCTCGCCCTTGCTGGCGCAGAGCTTCGCCTCGACCAGCAGGTCCACCACGCCCATCGGCAGGGCTGCGACGAAGCTCGGGAGGGTCTCGGCGGCGACACCTTCCTCGAAGGTGCGGCGGGCGGTCTCGGCGGCGGCTTCCGCGGCTTCGCGGCCGTGCAGCAGGGCGGTCGCTTCCGTCGCCAGTACCTTCTTGGCGTCGTTCACCTCCGCGCCGCGCAGCGCCGCCAGCCGCGCCACCTCCGCCATCGGCAGCTCGGTGAACAGGCCGAGGAAGCGGCCGACATCCGCGTCCTCCGCGTTGCGCCAGAACTGCCAGTAGTCGTAGGGGCTGACCTTGGCGCCATCCAGCCACACGGCGCCCTGCGCCGTCTTGCCCATCTTGGCGCCCGAGGCGGTGGTGATCAGCGGCGTCGTGATGCCGAAGGCTTCCTTCCCGGATGTTCCCCCGCGCTTCTCCGCGGCGACGCGGCGGATCAGCTCGGTGCCCATCACGATGTTGCCCCACTGGTCCGACCCGCCGGCCTGCAGCGCGACGCCGTAGCGGCGGTGCAGCTCCAGGAAGTCGTAGGCCTGAAGTAGCATGTAGTTGAATTCGAGGAAGCTGAGGTTCTGCTCCCGGTCGAGGCGCAGCCGCACGCTGTCCATGGTCAGCATGCGGTTGACGCTGAAATGCCGGCCGATGTCGCGCAGGAAGGGGATGTAGTGCAGGCGGTCCAGCCATTCGGCGTTGTCCACCATGATCGCGTCCGTCGCGCCCTCGCCGAACTGCAGGAAGGGCGCGAAGACCTTGCGGATGCCGGCCTTGTTCGCCTCGATCCGCGCATCGTCCAGCAGAGGCCGCGCCTCGTCCCGGAAGGAGGGATCGCCGACCTTGGTCGTGCCGCCGCCCATCAGCACCACCGGCTTGTTGCCGGTGCGCTGCAGCAGGCGCAGCAGCATGATCTGCACCAGGCTGCCCACATGCAGGCTGTCCGCGGTGGCGTCGAAGCCGATATAGCCCGGCAGCGGCCCGGCCTTCAGGCGCGCATGCAGCGCCTCCGGCTCGGTCGCCTGGTGGATGAAGCCGCGGGCGCGGGCCTCGTGCAGGAAGTCGGTGCTGGCGCTCATCGTGTGTCTGGCCGGGGCTTTCGCGAAGGGGGAGCGGCGTAGCACGCTGCCCCCATGCTGAGAACGACATGCTGAGGACCATCGGGCTGATGAGCGGCACCTCGCTGGACGGGGTGGACGCCGCCTGGCTGGAGACGGATGGGGAGGCGATCGGCCGCATCGGCCCGACCCTGACCCTGCCCTACGCCCCAGCGCTGCGCCGCGACCTGCGCGCGCTGCTGGACCTGGTGTCCCGCGGGCCGTCGCCCGACGCGGCCGACATCGCCCCCGACGACCCCTTCCTCGCCGATTGCGTCGCCCGCCTGACCGATCGCCACATCGAGGCGGTGCGGGCCATCGGGCGCGAGGCCGACCTGATCGGCTTCCACGGCCAGACCATCCTGCACCGCCCGCCGCGCCCGGGCTCCAACGCGCCGGGCCTTACCTGGCAGGTCGGCGACGCCGCCCGCCTGGCGCGGGAGACGGG
>JAIYDD010000093.1 GCA_027487675.1 Acetobacteraceae bacterium
CGCGGCGCCGCGCGGGGCGGCGGGGCGCGGCGCGGCGAAGGCGCCCGTCGCCGCGGGCGGCGCGCCGTGCGGCGCCGGCGGCAGGGCCTGGACGCTGTCCGGCACGACCCCCTCGGCGTCGAGGATGCGGCGCAGCGCCGCCTGCAGCAGCGCGCCGGCCTGGGACGCGCTCGGCGCGCGCAGCAGCAGGGCGGGGTCGGCGAGCTCCGCCTCCAGCGCATCCAGCTCGCGCCGCAGCGCCGGCGCCTGGGCGGCGACGCGCTCGAAGCGGGCCAGCAGCTCGCGCTGCCGCTCGGCCCGCGCCTCGCCCTCCGCCATCCCCTCGGCGAGCGGCGCGACGAGGCCGAGCAGCAGCGCCGCCGCCAGCCCGGCCAGCGCCAGCGCCAGCAGCCGCCGCCGCTTCGGGTCCACCGGCAGGCCGGGCGGCGGCAGCAGCAGGGCGGGGTTCGGATCGGGGCCTGTCATGCGCGCCTCCTCATGGCCGGTCCCGCAGGCGCAGCACCATGTCGAACCGTTCCCGCCCGCTGGCGCGGTCGAGGGTGACGGGGGCGCGGAACTGCGCCTCGGCGAACAGCGGCGAGGCTTCCAGCGCCGCCACCAGCCCGACCGCGGCGGGCGCCTGGCCGGTCAGCTGCACCTGGCCGCCGCGCAGCTCCACGCCGTCCAGCCAGGCGCCGTCCGGGATGCGGCGGGTCAGCTCGTCGAGCAAGGCGAGCATCGGCACGCCGGCGCGGCCGCCGAGGATCTCGTCGCGCAGCCGCCGCTGCTCGGCGATGCGGGTCCGCAGCGCCTCCACGCGCTGCACTCGCGCGCGCGCCTCCGCGACCGCCGCGTCCAGCCGCTCCGCCCGCCGCGCCTCGGCGTCCAGGTGCAGGACGAGGTTCAGCCCGCCGAGCAGCAGGCAGGCGGCCAGCAGCCAGGCGCGCAGCCGGCCCCGCCCCGCTGCTTGCGGCGCGGCCTGCGCCGCGGCGGGGCGCAGCGCGCCGGCGATCGCGCCGCCCGGCGAGGCGACGGCGACGCGCGCCACCTGCGCCACGCCATGCGCGGCGCGCAGCCGCGCCAGCGCCGCCTCCACCTCCGCCGCGCGGGCGACCAGCAGCCGCGCCACGACGCGCCGCCGCGCCGGGTCGGCGCGCATCGGGACGACGTCGAACCACAGCGCCTCGGCCGGGAAGGGCGTCTGCCGGTCGAGGTCGAGCCGCACGGCGCGCCGCAGGTCGGCCTCCGGCATCAGCGGCCATTCGGCCTCCTTGTCCAGCACCAGCGCCTCGGGCAGCAGCAGGCAGGTGGGCAGGCGCGCCGCCTCCTCCGGCCCGGCCGGGTGGCGGGCGCCGCGGACGAGGCGAGCGAAGGCGAAGCGACCATCGCCCGGCAGCGCCTCGGCCAGCAGCACCGGCGGCGGGGCGGGGCGCAGGGCGGCCGGCAGCATCGCGGCCAGCTCGGCCGTCCACCAGGCCCAGAAGGCGCGCGCCTGGTCCAGCGCCGGCGCCAGCGCGGCGGCGCGGCCGGAGGCGGCGGGGGCGTTCATGTCCGCCCCGCACAGCGCCGCGCCTGCGGCTGGAAAATGCAGGTCGAATCCACCACGGCGCGCGGCGCGACGACCAGGTCGGGCCAGACCCGCCGGTCGCTGGGGCCGAAGGACAGGCTCACCCGTACCCGTTCCGGCGGGCGCGGCTGGCCGCGCCAGCTGTCGCGCCAGCGCGGCACCTGGTCGGTCGCGGTCGGCCCGAAATAGGCGATGCTGAACTGCGCCACGCCGTCGAGCAGCGGCGCGCGCTGCCAGGCCGGCAGCAGCCGGCGGTCGGTGTCCGGGTGCCAGGCCAGTTCCAGCACGCCCTCCGGCGTGGCGGCGAGGACGAAGCGGAAATAGGTGCCGCTGCCCAACGCATCGGGCGGGCGGGCGAAGAAGGTGACGCGCCCGGCCTCGCCCTCGAACAGCACGCGGCTCGACGCACCCTCGGCCAGCCAGGCCGGGTTGAGCGTGGTGAAGCGGTCGCGCAGCAGGCCCTGCACGGCTTCCACCGGCTCGATGGCGGCCGAGACCTGCGCCCCGGCGCGTTCCCAGACGCGATGGCCGAGGGTGAAGCCGTCGCGCAGCAACAGCACCAGCATCCCGAGCAACGCAATCGCCACCAGCAATTCGAGGAGGCTGAGCCCGGCCTCCGCACGAAGGGGCGGGTGCGCCGGCGCGGACGCGCAGGCCGCGACGTGGGGGCGGACGTCAGCGCGCACGGCCGGGTCCGCTTTGCGGCCGCGCCTGCATCTGCGGCGGCGGTGGTGGCGGCGCGCCGAGCCGGATCGTGGACAGCCGCGACAGCTCCGGCCCGCCAGGCCAGGCCTGCACGGCGGCGGTGACCAGCAGCGCCGGCGGCAGGCCAGGCCCCGCCGCGGCCTCCGACCATTCGGCCACCGCGACCCGGTAGGGCAGCCCGGCCGATTGCCCTTCCCAGGCGGCGCCGGCCGCCAGCGGGCCTTCGGCCCCCGCGCCGGCCAGCGCCGACTGCGCCACCATCAGCGCCAGCCGGTCGGCTGCCGCCCGCTCGGCGCGGGCGCCGGCCCCGCCGAAGACCTGCAGCATGACCGCGACCGCGCCGGCGCCGACGGCGAGCGCCATCGCCACCTCGATCATGGTGAAGCCGGCGGATGCGGGGCGGGCGGGTCGCATGCTCAGCGCGCCGCGACCAGGGCGGCGGAGCGCCCGGTCAGCGGATCGAAGCCGATCCCCGCCGACTGCCGCCCGCCGGCCAGCCACAGCACCCCGCCGGAGGAGCTGCCATCGCCGAAGAAAACCAGCGGCGCGCCCGGCGGCGCGCCCGGCGCCGGCTGCCATTGCAGGCCGAGACCGGCGGGCAGCTCGACCCAGGCGGCGGTGCCGGCGCGGCCATAGGCGCGGCCGGCCGGGTCGAAGGCGATGGCGACCGGCACGCCGCCGCGCAACGCCTCGCCGCGCGCGGCGCGCAGCTCGGCGGCCAGCGCCCGCGCGGCGGAGCGGAATTCCACGCTTTCCGCCACGCCGCCGAACCAGGGCAGCGCGACGGCGGCGAGCAGCGCCGCGACGCCGAGCGCCACGACCAGCTCTAGCGCGGTCAGGCCGGCTTCCGGCGGCATGCGGTCACTGCCAGCTGCCGACATCCTGCGCCTCGCCGGTGCCGCCCTCGGCGCGGTCGGAGCCGAGGGAGAGGACCTCAACCGGCGCGTTGCGGCCGGGCGAGCGGTAGAGATAGGCATTGCCCCAGGGGTCGGTCAGCCCGTTGCGCCGCGTCAGGTAGGGGCCGTTCCAGTTCGGCGCGGTGTTCGGCCGGTCCACCAGCGCGCGCAGCCCTTCCTCCTCGGTCGGGTAGCGGCCGACATCCAGGCGGAACAGGTCGAGCGAGGACATCAGCGCCTGCACCTGCACCCGCGCGGTCTGGGAGCGGGAGGTGCCGAGGTAGCGCATCGCCTGCGGCACCGCGATGGCGCCGAGCAGGCCGAGGATGGTCAGCACCACCAGCAGTTCGAGCAGGGTGAAGCCGCGCTGGCCTTCATGCCCGGGGCGGCGGATCGGCAGGGGGCGACGGAACAGGCGCAGCATCTCTCTCTCTCGTTGTCCCGGCGGTCAGGCGGCCAGCTCGTTGATGCTCAGCATCGCGGTCAGGATCGCGCCGACGACGGTGGCGACGACCAGGCCGAGCAGGATGGTGACGACGGGGACCAGCAGCGCCAGGAAGCGCGCGGTGGTCTTCTGGATGTCGCGGTCCAGCGCATCGGCCAGCCGCGTCAGCATCTCGCCGAGGCGGCCGGTCTCCTCGCCGGTGCGCAGGAAGGTCAGCGCGATGGGGGGCATCAGGCCGGTGGCTTCCAGCGGCCCGGCCAGGCCCTCGCCTTCCTTCAGGCTCTGCGTCGCCGCATCCACCGCGCCGGCCATGGCGAGGTTGGCGAAGGTGCGGCGCGCGATCGGCAGCGCCGCGGCGAGCGGCACGCCCGATTCGACCAGCGTGCCGAGGGTGCGGGCGAAGCGCGCCGTCTCGATCCGCGCCAGCAGCGGCCCGGCGATGGGGGCGGAGAGTGCCGCGCGATGCAGCCCGGCGCGCGCCGCCGGCCGCCGCAGCGCGATCCGCGCCAGCGCCAGCGCGCCGAGCAGGAGCAGCAGCACCAGCGCCCCGTCCTCCCGCACCAGGCGGCTGGCGGCGAGCACGATGACGGTCGCCGGCGGCAGCGGCGCGCGGGCATCGGCGAAGAAGGCCTCGAACTGCGGCACGACGACGGTCAGCAGCAGCAGGATGGAAGCGCCGGCGGCGATGAGCAGCAGCACCGGGTAGATCAGGGCGGAGCGGAGCTGCTCGCGGAGCTGCTCGGCGCGCAGCAGCATCTCGGCGAGACGGGCGAGCGTGGCGTTCAGCGCGCCGGAGGCCTCGCCCGCCTCCACCAGCGCCACCGCGACGGGGGGGAAGGCGTCCGGCCGGCCGCGGAGCGCCTCGGCCAGCGGAGCGCCGCCGCGCACCTTCTCCAGCACTTCGGTCAGCGCCGGGCGGAGCGCGCGGTGTTCCCGCTGCCCGGCCAGGATGGCGAGCGAGCGGTCGAGCGGCAGCCCGGCATCGAGCAGCACCGCCAGTTCCTGCACGGCGTGCCCCAGCCCCTTGGCCGAGCCGGCGCCGCCGCCCAGCCTGATCTCGCGCTTCCACCAGGGCGGCACGGCGGGTGCCGCGGGGCCCTCCGCGGCCTCCACCGGCAGCAGGCCCATGGCGCGCAGCCGGTCGAGCGCGCCGGCAAGGTCCGGGCCCTCGATCGAGCCGGTCACCGGCGCGCCGCCGGGACCGATGGCGCGGTAGCGGAAGAGCGGCATGGCTGGCTCAGGCGTCCCGCGTCACGCGCAGCACCTCGTCCGGCGTGGTGACGCCGGCGAGCGCCTTCAGCATGCCGTCGGCGAACATGCCGCGCATGCCCTCCTGCTCCGCCACCTCGGCGATGGCGCGGGCTTCCGCGCGGGCCAGGACCAGGCGGGCGATCGCCTCGCTCATCGGCAGCAGCTCGGTGATGGCGGTGCGGCCGCGGAAGCCGCCCGCGCAGGCGGGGCAGCCGACCGGCTCCCACAGCGCGATCTCCTCGATCCGCGCGACCTGCGCCAGGCGGTTCAGGCCGAGCGTCCCGACAGTCGCGGCATCCGGCCGGCGCGGGCGGCGGCAGGCGGGGCAGAGGCGGCGGACCAGGCGCTGACCGACCACGGCGTTCAGCGTCGAGGTCAGCAGGAAGGGCTCGAGGCCCATGTCGAGCAGCCGCGTCACCGCGCTGGCGGCGTCGTTGGTGTGCAGCGTGGACAGGATCATGTGGCCGGTCAGCGCCGCCTGGACGGCGATCTGCGCCGTCTCCAGGTCGCGGATCTCGCCCACCATCATGATGTCGGGGTCCTGGCGGAGGAAGGAGCGGAGCGCCGCGCCGAAGCTCAGCCCGATCTGCGGCTTCACCTGGGTCTGGTTGATCCCCGCGAGCTGGTACTCGACCGGGTCCTCGATGGTCAGAATCTTCCGCTCGGCGGTGTTGAGCGCCATCAGCGACGTATAGAGCGTGGTGGTCTTGCCGCTGCCGGTCGGCCCGGTGACCAGCAGGATGCCGTGCGGGCGCTGGAGGATGTCCAGGTAGCGCGGCAGCACGTCCTCCGCGAAGCCGAGGGCGGGGAATTCCAGGACCAGCGCGCCGCGGTCCAGCACGCGCAGCACGACCGATTCGCCGTAGAGGACGGGGGTGGTGGAGACGCGGAAATCCACTTCCTTGCCGCGCACGGCGAAGCGCAGGCGGCCGTCCTGCGACAGGCGGCGCTCGGCGATATTGAGCTTCGCCATGATCTTGATGCGGCTGACCACGGCCTGGCGGAGGTTGGGCGGCGGGCCCTCCACCTCGGCCAGCACGCCGTCGATGCGCAGGCGCACGCGCAGCCGGTCCTCGGTCGGCTCGAAGTGGATGTCGGAGGCGCGGGTTTCGACCGCGCGGGTGATCAGCGCGTTGACGATGCGCACCACCGGCGCGTCGGAGGAGAGGTCGCGCAGGCGTTCCGCATCTTCCAGGCTTTCGGCGGCGACGACGGCCTCGGCCGCGACGGGGGCGGCGCCGGCCAGCCGTTCGAGCGCGGCGTCGAGGTCGCCGGCCGCGGCGACGGCCTGGCGCACCGGCATCCCGGTGGCGAAGGCGACCGCGCGGGCCGGGTAGGGATCGAGCGGGTCGGCGCTGGCCAGCAGCAGGGCGCCGCGCTCGAAGCGCAGCGGCAGCACGCGGTGGTGGCGCAGGAAGCCGGGCGTCAGGCGCTCGGCGACCGGCTCGGCGGCGAACAGCTCGGCCGGGCCGAGCAGCGTCAGGCCCAGCGCCTCGGCCAGCGCCTCGGCGATGGCGCGTTCGGAGAGGATGCCAAGGCGGGTGAGGATGGTGTCGAGCCGCTCGCCGCTTTCGGCCTGCAGGCGCTCGGCACGGGCGGCGGCCTCGGCGGAGAGGCGGCGCTGGCCGAGCAGGATGTCGCGAAGGCCCGCGGCGCCGTTCGCCGGGACGGCGGCGCCCGTGCGTTGCTCGAGCCTGAGGGGCGGCATGCCGCCGGTCGTCGTCGCGGGGCCGTCCAAGGTGTCTCTCCTGCTGGGCGCCGATAGCACCGTGGGCGGCGCGGCCAGAAGGAGATCGGCCGGGAGGCGAGCCATCTTCATGGTGCAGACATCAAACCGTCTCGCAAACATCACAGGCGCAGGAGGGGCGGCCGGCGTTGAACGCATGTGTAACTACGATGACGTTTCTCGGACAGTCTTTGTTGTCTCACGGATTTTACGCGATTCTGCCTTCGTTGCTTCTTTTGTGAAGAAACCTTGCCGGCGTTAAGAGAGCGGCCATCCGGGTCCAGGGGGGATCCGGACACAACGACAGGGAACGCGGCCGGGCCGGCCACTGCTTGCCCGCGATGCTGCACGTCCGCCGCCCCGTCGCGGAGAGACACAGGAGCACAGCATGCAGAACACCCTGCCGCGCAACTTCGCGCGCGCGTCGCTGGGTGCGGTTGGCGTGGCCGCTGCCATCGCCTTCGCCCCGGCCACCGCCGCCGCGCAGACCAACATCTATGGCGGCGGCGCCACGCTGCCGTCCCTGACCCTGCGCCAGCTGTTCGACTGCTATTCGGGCAACGCCGGCGCGCCGGCCGTGTGCACGACGGCGGTGAACTCGGCCTATCAGTTCTTCTACGCCTCGGTCGGCTCGGGCGCCGGTCTCAACGGCTGGGTCACGCAGGACCCGGCGCGCTTCGGCAGCGCCTTCGGGCCGTCCGGCGCCACGCCGTTCCCGGACGTCAACTTCGGCGTTTCCGAAAGCGCGCTGACCAGCGCGCAGCTCGCGGCCTTCAACAACGGCGGCGTCTTTGTCAGCGGCATCAACATCGCCAACTCCAGCGACGCCTGCGTTTCCCCGCTGACCGGGACGGGCGGCGACACCGTTCCGCCGGCCCCCTGCTACGACAACCCGCGCGTCGAGAACGGCGCACCGATCCAGTTCCCGCTCTTCGGCACGCCGGTCACCATCGCCTACGACCCGGTCTACAAGCGCGTCCGTGACGCCGCCGGCACCGTCACCGAGTTCTTCTACCAGGTCGCCTTCCCGCGTCCCGACGGTTCGGGCGGCCTGCGCCTGACCCGCAACCAGTACTGCACGATCTTCAGCGGCGGCATCAACCGGTGGGACGATGCCGGCCTGACCGCGACCAATGGCGGCACGGCGCTCTGGCCGGATCCGGCCGACACCTCCGCGGTCGGCGGCACCGACACCCGCGGGCGCGCCCTGAGCCTCGTCGTCCGCGACGACAATTCCGGCACGACGACGCTCTTCACCCGCCACCTGCGCGCGGTCTGCAGCCAGTGGAACACCAATCCGCTCGTCCCCGCCGCCACCGCCACGATGGTGGCCTTCCCGGGCAACAACAGCCCGGGCAGCATCCCGGCCGGCGACACCACCACCTGCCAGGCCGACGGCAACAGCGTGTTCGCCAACCTCAACCTGCCCGGCCGCATCTTCTACGCGCGCGGCAACGAGGGCGTGAGCAACTGCATCAACACGCCTGAGCTGGCGTCCGGCGTCGTCGGCGCCGCCGCCACGACCGTTGGCGGGCGCATCGGCTACCTCTCGCCCGACTTCGCGCTGCCGGCCGTCAACAACCTGGCCCCGGGCAACGTGTTCCGCCTGAACGCGCTGCATACGGCGGACCTGCAGACCCGCAACAGCACGGCCACCGGCGCCACCCCGGTGTTCGTCTCCCCGGCGCCGGCCAACGTCACGGCCGCGCTCGAAGCGATCCGGCGGAGCCCGCTGTTCCCGGCCGTTCCGGTCGGTGCGGACCGCGCCGACCCGCTGAAGTGGGCCTATCCGGGCAGCGCCCAGCTGGCTGGGGGCGTCGAGAACCCGGCTGCGTGGCCGGGTGGCGCGACGTCCTATCCGATCTCCGGGACCACCAACTTCCTCGGCTACACCTGCTACAGCAACGGCACCAAGCTGAATGCCCTGGCGCGTGCCAACAACTCGTTCCTCCAGTGGCTGATGCAGAACAACTCGACGGTGCAAACCGTCCTGACGAGCAACGGCTTCGCGCCGCTGCCGGGCGGCCAGCGCACCGCGATCCGCGAGACCTTCCTGACGCAGGTGGGCCCCGCCGCGCCCCTGGGCCTGTACATGCGCGTCGTGACGCAGCCGACCCCGCCTGGCGCGGCCAGCTGCACCAGCGGCTCGTAACCTTCCGCCTCGCCGCCGCGCCCCTGGGTGCGGCGGCCACCGCGGAAGCCTGACCGGGGCGGCCCTCCTTGCCGGGGGCCGCCCTTTCCTGTCACGTCGCGCCTGCCCGGCCCCGCCGACCACCCTCCCGGAGCGCCACGCACCACGCCATGCTCACCTCACCGCTCCTCGCCTGCATGATCGCCGCGGCGGAGCTGAACGGCCTGCCGCCCCGCGTGCTGCCGGCGATCCAGGCGGTCGAGGGCGGCCGGCCCGGCCTGGTCAGCCGCAATGCCAACGGCACCGAGGATCTCGGCCTCATGCAGGTCAACACCGTCTGGCTCGGCCCGGTCGCCCGCGCCACCGGCCTGCCAGAGGCGACCATACGCGCGCGGCTGATCGAGGATGGCTGCTTCGGCATCCACGTCGCCGGCGCGATCCTGCGCCTGCATCTGCGCACCGAGCGCGGCGACCTGATGCGGGCCATCGGCAACTACCACTCGCGCACCGCGGCGCTGAACCTCGCCTACCAGGCGCGCGTGGTCGCGCAGGCGGAGCGGCTTTTTGCGCCTACCGGCAGCCGGGCGACAGCGCGCGGCGGCTGAACGCGCCGTCGCGCGAAGGCCCTCCGGCGCCGCTGCTGGTCCCGTTCCGGAGGTTGCGCGCATGGCGAAGGCACGGACTGGCGTGCCGCCGGCCGCATGCCGGTGACCGGGACTGCCGCGCGGGCAGCGACGCCGGGCAGCGCAGGCCGCCCCCCAAGGCCTCAGATCCGCTTTGCCGCCGCCACCGCCGCCGCCGATCCGGCACCGACCAGCCAGGCCCAGCCGCGCAGGACAGGCCCCGGGGGGCCGCCGGCCAGGGACCGCGCCTCGTCGCGGTGATGCACCTCCTCCTCCTGGCAGCGGCGCAGATCGGCACGCAGGTCGGGCCGGATCGCCTCGGCATCCAGTCGGTCGATCTGCGCCTGATAGTGCGCGTCGACGAAGGTCTCGACCGCGTCGATCGTCACATGCACCGCACGCGGCCCGAAGAGCGCGGGCAGGGCGCCGGTCAGCCAGCCTGCGATGCGCCAGATCGGCAGCAGCCGGCTGCGCTCGGCCGGCGGCAGCAGGGTTTCCAGCAGGTCGAGATGCGACTGCTCCGTCGCGCGGTGGCGACGCGCGAAGTCCAGCACCCCGGGGTCGCGCGCCACGGCGAGGATGCCGCGATAGATCATGACCGCCCCGGTTTACCCGGCGTGGTCCGACCGCAACTCGGCGGCCAGCCAGGGCGGCATGGGCGCTGGCGACATGGGCACGAGGGTCGGGGGGATCCCGGGGCGGCTCTGGTCTGTCATGGCGTGCGCGGACATGGCCCACACCCGCCGTCCCGCAACCCTGGCGCCCGGCTGGCACTGTCGTCTTGGTGTCCGCGTGCTAAGGCGCGTCCGGCATGTCGCCCCTTTCGGCAACCCTCGCCCGCACGGGGCCGCCGCGCATCGCCTCTCTCATCGTGACGGTGTGGGGGGATGCGGTCGCGCCGCGCGGCGGTTCGCTCTGGCTCGGATCGCTCCAGGCGATCCTTGACCATTTCGGTTGCACCCCGGGCCAGGTGCGCACCGCCATGTCACGGCTGGCCGAGGAAGGCTGGTTGGCCCGGCAGCGGCTCGGCCGAAACTCCTTCTACAGGCTCGGGCCGCGCGGGGAGCAGGCCTTCGGTGCCGCCGCGTCACGCATCTATGCCGGGGTCCAGCCGGGCTGGGACGGTTGCTTCCGCGTCCTGGTCGGCGCCGACGACGCCATCCGGGAGGCGCTGGCATCGCGCGGCTTCGGCCAGCTCGGCCCTGGCCTGATGGTGGGCACCCAAGGCCAGCCCGAGGAGCTGCCGCGGACCGCGCCCGTGCTGGTGGCGCGCCCTCGGGACGAGGTCGACGCCAGGCGCATCGCCGCCGACGCCTGGCCCGTCGAGGCGCTGGCGGAGGGCTACCGGCGCTTCGACGCGGCTTTCGCCCCGCTCGCCGAGGCGGAGATCCCGCCCGTGGAGGCGCTGCCGCTGCGCCTGCTGCTGGTGCATGAATGGCGCCGCATCGTGCTGCGCGACCCGCTGCTGCCGGCCGAACTGCTGCCCGCCCCCTGGCCGGGGACCGCGGCCCGGTCGCTGGTTGTCGCGCTGTATCGGCGCCTGTCGCCCGATGCTGAAGCCTGGCTCGACCGTGAGGGCCGCAACGAGGAGGGGGCCCTCCCGAGAAGGCTGACGGGCGACCGGTTCGCCGACCGATGACGCGTTACGGAATTCACTTGAACTGGCGATATCGCGTGACATATTCTGCGGCAGGTTCCGAGGGGAGGAAGCCGCCCGTGTACACGCAGGCGTTGAACCAGAAGGACAGCGGCCCTCCCGCCGGAGCGCCCGAGGACGCCGAGAGGCTGGCGCGCTTCGAGGCACGGGTCGCGGCCGACGACAAGATCGAGCCGAACGACTGGATGCCGGCCGCGTATCGTCGCACGCTGACGCGCCAGATCAGCCAGCACGCGCATTCCGAGATCGTCGGCATGCTGCCCGAGGGGAACTGGATCACCCGCGCGCCGAGCCTGCGCCGCAAGGCCGCGCTGCTGGCCAAGGTGCAGGACGAGGGCGGGCACGGGCTCTATCTCTATGCCGCCGCCGAGACGCTCGGCACTTCGCGCGAGCAGCTGGTTGACCAGCTGCTGAGCGGGAAGGCCAAGTATTCCTCGATCTTCAACTACCCGACGCTGACCTGGGCCGACATCGGCGCGATCGGCTGGCTGGTGGATGGCGCGGCGATCATGAACCAGATCCCGCTCTGCCGGACCTCCTTCGGCCCCTATGCGCGCGCCATGGTGCGCATCTGCAAGGAGGAGAGCTTCCACCAGCGCCAGGGCTACGAGATCATGCTGACGCTGTGCCGCGGCACGCCAGCGCAGAAGGCCATGGCGCAGGACGCGCTGAACCGCTGGTGGTGGCCCGCGCTCATGATGTTCGGCCCGCCGGATGCGGAAAGCGCCCACACCGACCAGTCCATGCGGTGGCGCATCAAGCGCTTCACCAACGACGAGCTGCGCCAGCAATTCGTGGATGCGACGGTGCCGCAGGGGCACTACCTGGGCCTGACCTTCCCCGACCCGAAGCTGCGCTTCGACGAGGCCAGCGGCCACTGGCAGTTCGGCGAGATCGATTGGGAGGAGTTCCGGCAGGTGCTGGCCGGCAACGGCCCTTGCAACCGCGAGCGCATCGAGGCGCGCCGGGCGGCGCATGCCGACGGCGTCTGGGTGCGGGAGGCTGCCCTCGCGCACGCCGCCAAGCGCCGTGCGCGCAAGGCCGCCGCCCAGCAGCTCGCCGCGGAGTGACGCGCATGCCCGAAGCGCACATGCCGGTCTGGGAGGTCTTCATCCGCGCCCGCGCGGGCCTGGCGCATCGCCATGCCGGCAGCGTGCACGCGCCGGATGCCGAGATGGCGCTGCAGGCCGCGCGCGACACCTACACGCGGCGGGGAGAAGGCCTGTCGATCTGGGTCGTGCCCTCGGCGGCGATCACGGCCTCCGACCCTGTCGACAAGGGCAGCCTGTTCGAGCCGACGGCCGACAAGATCTATCGCCACCCGACCTTCTACGAGGTGCCCGACGAAGTGGGGCACATGTAGCCATGACAAGCATCACCGTGGCGGAGACGCCGCTGCTGCGTGCGGTGCTGGCGCGGGCCGACGATGCGCTGGTCCACGCGCACCGGCTGTCCGAATGGGTTGGCCATGCGCCGATGCTGGAGGAGGACCTGGCGCTCGGCAATGTCGCGCTCGACCTGCTTGGCCAGGCGCGGAGCCTCTACACCCATGCCGCCGCGATCGAGGGCCTCGAACGCAGCGAGGACGACCTCGCTTATCTCCGCGATGCCCCGCAGTTCCGCAACCTGCTGCTGCTGGAACAGCCGAACGGCGATTTCGCGAACACGATCGTGCGGCTGTTCCTGCATGCCGCCTTCATGCTGCCGTGGTGGAAGGCGGCGATGTCCTCCACCGACGCGACGCTCGCCGCCATCGCGGCCAAGGCCGAGAAGGAAGCCGCCTACCACGTCCGGCACGCAGGCGAATGGCTGATCCGGCTGGGCGACGGCACGGAGGAAAGCCACCGCCGTTCCACCGAGGCGCTCGATCGCCTGTGGCGCTTCACCGGCGAGATGTTCGCGATCGACGCCGAGGAAGAGCCGCTGATCGAGGCGGGCGTGATCCCGCACCCCGCAATCATCCGCCCTGCCTGGGACGCGACGGTCGCGCATGTGCTGGCCGAGGCCACGCTTGCCCGGCCGCGGGACGGCTGGATGCAACTGGGTGGCCGCCGCGGCACGCACACCGAGGCGCTCGGCCACTTGCTCGCCGTGATGCAGCATCTTCAGCGCGCCTATCCCGGGGCGAGTTGGTGAGCGCCGTCGTCCCCCTCGACGCGGAGAAGCTGCGACGCCGCGCCCTCGACATCGCCGGCGAGGTGCCGGATCCCGAGATCCCCGTGCTTTCGATCGCCGATCTCGGCGTGTTGCGCGATGCCCGCGTAACCGCGGATGGCGCCGTCGAGGTGGACATCACGCCGACCTATTCCGGCTGCCCGGCAATGGACATGATCGCGCTGCAGGTCGAGGCCGCGCTGGCTGCTGCCGATCTCCCGAAGCCGAAGGTGCGCACCGTGCTCTCCCCGGCCTGGACCACCGACTGGATGAGCGAGGCAGGGCGTGAGAAGCTGCGTCGCTACGGCATCGCCCCGCCGACGCCGCGCGCGGGTCGCCGCGCCCTGTTCGGCCTTGACGAGGACGTGCCCTGTCCGCGCTGCGGCAGCGGGGAGACCCAGAAGCTCTCGGAGTTCGGCAGCACCGCCTGCAAAGCGCTGTGGCGATGCACGGCGTGCCGCGAACCGTTCGATTATTTCAAGTGCCTGTAGAGCGTGATCGCCGAAGGGCGGAACTCCCGAAGGCGTGAATCACACGGCAAAACAATGGGCTAGACCACGATCGGCGATTCACTCCTCACCGATCATGGTCTAGCGGGAGCAACCGCATGACCGCCATGGCCAGCACCCGCTTCCACCCGCTCCGCGTCACCGCCATCGCGCGTGAGACGACCGACGCGGTGTGCGTCACCCTGAAGCCGCCGCCGCAGGCCGAGGCGCTGTTCGCCTTCGAACCCGGCCAGTACCTGACTTTTCGCCGCGTGGTCGATGGCGCGGAGCAGCGCCGCAGCTATTCGATCTGCGCCGGGCTGGATGACGGAGCGCTGCGCGTCGGCATCAAGCGCGTGCCGGGCGGCGCCTTCTCGGGCTGGGCGGTGGACCGCCTGCGCGCGGGCGACGTGCTGGACGCGATGCCGCCCGAGGGGCGCTTCGGCTGCATGCCCGATCCGGCCGGCCGGCCACGCACGGTGCTCGGCATCGCGGCGGGCAGCGGCATCACGCCCCTGCTGTCCATCGCATCGAGCCTGCTCGCGCGCGAGCCACAGAGCCGCTTCGTGCTGCTCTACGGGAACCGCAGCGCCGCCGAGATCATGTTCCGCACCGCGCTGGAGGACCTGAAGGACCGCTACCTCGGCCGGCTCGCGGTGGTGCATGTGCTGAGCCGAGAGAAGCACGAGCTCGCCGCCCTGCATGGCAGGCTGGACGCCGCGCGCATCGCGGCGCTGCTGCCGGGCCTGGCGGACCCCGCCGCGATCGACGCGGCCTTCCTCTGCGGGCCGACCGGTCTTGCCGAGGCAGCGACGGAAGCGCTTTCGGGCCTCGGCATGCCGCCCGAGCGGATCCATGTGGAACGCTTCACCCCCGCCGGCGAGACCGCCGCGATCCGCCGCCCGCCGGCAGCCGCCGACGCCCCCCGGCGAGCCACCGCCGAGATCACGCTCGACGGGGTGACACGCGGCGTGCCGGTGGCGGAGGGCGAGACCGTCCTCGAAGCCGGCCTCCGCGCCGGGATGGACCTTCCCTGGTCGTGCCGCGGCGGAATGTGCTGCACCTGCCGCGCCAAGGTGACGGAGGGCGAGGTGGACATGGCGCTGAACTATTCCCTCCAGCCCTGGGAGACCGTGGCCGGGTTCGTGCTGACCTGCCAGAGCCGGCCGAAGTCCAGCCACGTCGCGCTGGATTTCGACGCCGCCTGAGCGTCACGGCGGCGCGCTTCCGCGCCGCCATGACGCCTCACGCCGCCGCCGCTGCCTTCCGGCGCGGCCAGATCGCGCCGATCAGCGGCCACGCCAGCATCGCCAGCCCCAGGGCCATGATCGACCCCGACAGCCAGCCATGGAAAAAGATGGCGAGGTTGCCGTCGCTCAGCAGCAGGGACTGGCGGAAGGCCTCCTCGGTGCGGTCGCCCAGCACCAGCGCCAGCACGAGGGGCGCCAGCGGGTAGTCGAGCTTCTTCAGCACATAGCCGATCACCCCGAAGATCAGCATCAGGACGATGTCGAACTCGGCGTTGTTCACGGTGTAGGCGCCGATGGCGCAGACCACCAGGATCAACGACGCGATGATCGAGAAGGGCACGCGCAGGATCGCGGCGAACCACGGCACCGCCACCAGCACGATGATCAGGCCCGCGATGTTGCCGAGATACATCGAGGCGATCAGCCCCCAGACGAACTCCTTCTGCTCCACGAAAAGCATGGGCCCGGGCTGCAGCCCCCACATGATCAGCCCGCCGAGCAGCACCGCCGCGGTGGGCGAACCGGGCACGCCGAGCGTCAGCATGGGCAGCAGCGCGGACGTGCCGGCAGCATGCGCCGCCGTCTCCGGCGCCACCACGCCCTCGATCCTTCCCTTGCCGAAATCCTTCCCGTGCTTCGACAGGCGCCGCGCCACGCCGTAGGACATGAACGAGGCCGGCGTCGCACCCGCCGGCGTGATCCCCATCCACACGCCGATAAGGGAGGAGCGCGCCGCGATCAGCCAGTAGCGCGGCAGTTCCGCCCAGGTGCGCAGCACGACCTTGAGGTCGATCCTGGCCTTCTGGCCCTTGAAGCGCAGCCCGTCCTCGATGCTCGACAGGATCTCGCTGATGCCGAACAGGCCGATCACCGCGACCAGGAAGTCGAAGCCGCGGATCATCTCCGTCTGGCCGAAGGTCATGCGCAGCTGGCCGGTCATCGCATCCATGCCGACGGCGGCCAGCAGGAAGCCCAGCAGCATCACCGCCAGCGTCTTCATCGGCTTGCCGCGGCCCATGCCGACGAAGGCCGCGAAGGAGAGGAACATCACCGCGAAAAATTCGGGCGGGCCGAACTGCAGCGCGAAGCCCGCGACCACCGGCGCCACAAAGGTGATCATGATCACGGCGACGATCGCGCCGACGAAGGAGGAGGTGAAGGCCGCCGTCAGCGCCTCACCCGCCCTTCCCTGCTGCGCCATCGGATAGCCGTCGAAGGTCGTCGCCACCGACCAGGGCTCGCCGGGGATGTTGAACAGGATGGAGGTGATGGCGCCCCCGAACAGCGCGCCCCAGTAGATGCAGGACAGCATGATGACTGCGGAGACGGGCGACATCGCAAAGGTCAGCGGCAGCAGGATGGCGATGCCGTTCGCTCCGCCAAGGCCGGGCAGCACGCCGATCAGCACGCCCAGGATGACGCCCACCATCATCAGCAACAGGTTGTCGGGCTGCAGGGCGACGGCGAAGCCCTGCATCAACAGGCCGACTTCTTCCATGAATCAGACGCTCCGAGAGGCCCGCGGGCAAGGAACCGCCACGATCCGCCGCGCATGCGGGGAACGGTGGTGCCTGTTGTTGCGATGGACGGGAAACGGCGCGGATCGCGGCCCCGCCCAATGGACGGGGCCGTCGGTCGGCGTCAAGCAGGCGGCGACGAGACGATCAGTAGCCGAGGAAATCCTCGATCGGACCCTTGGGCAGCGCGACGAGGAACCAGATCTCGAAGACCACGAAGGTGACGATGGCCGTTGCGATGCCCGCCGGCACCGCCCGGGTGGCCGAGAAGCCGCCGAGCCGCACCATGAACCAGGCGACCAGCACGGCCGAGGCGACATAGATGCCCGTGAAGGGGATGGCCGCGACGTAGAGGCACGTCGGGATGAACACGGTCGCGACGGTCCGTGCCTGCTCCAAGCTGAGGAACGTCTCCTCCGCCTTGCGCTGCGGCGCGCCGGCGCGCGCGACGGAAAGCAGGTTCGCCGCCGCCGCGAGCACCAGCAGGGCGCCGATCCAGAACGGGAAGTAGCCCGATTGCGGGCCGTCTCCCGACCAGCCGGCGCCGAGGCGCAGGCTGTCCCAGATCGCGGCCGCGCCGGCCATGGCGAAGCCGAGCGAGGTGAGGATTTCCATCGTGCGGACCGAGACGCCCGCCACACTGTCCCGCGCCGGAACCACGAAGCCCTCGGCGGTCGCGACGCCCTCGGGGGCACGCATCGGGCCGTCGGCCTCTCGGCCGGCAATCTGCTGGATCGCCATGTCGTTCTCTCCTTCGCCCTCAGCCCTGGCCCGCCAGGAAGCCGGCTTCCTGCATCAGCGCGCGGTGCCGCGTTTCCTCGCGCTCCAGCCAGCCGCGGAACTCATCGCCGGTCAGCGTCGTCGTGTTGAAGGCGCCCTGCTGCATCAGCTCGCGCCATTCCGGCGTCTCGCGCACCCTGTTGAGCAGGTCGACGTAGAAGGCGATCTGCGGCGCGGTGATGCCGGGCGCGCCGAAGATGCCGCGAAGCATCAGGTATTCCACGTCCAGCCCCGCCTCGCGGCAGGTGGGGATGTCGCGCCAGGCCATGGTCTCCGTCATCCGGTCCATGCCGGAAAGCCGCTGGCCGTCGAAGACGCAGAGCGGACGCAGCGCGCCGGACCGCCAATGCGTCACCGCCTCGATCGGGTTGTTCACGGTCGCGTCGACATGCCGACCGACCAGTTGCACCGCGACCTCTCCGCCGCCGCGGAACGGCACGTAGGTGAACTGCGCGCCCGTCGCGCGCGTCAGCGCCGCGGTGATGATCTGGTCTTCCTGCCGGGACCCGGTGCCGCCCATGCGCAGGCGCCCGGCCTTCGCGGCCGCCACGAACTCGGCCACCGTCTGCCACGGCGATTGCGCGTTCACCCACAGCACGAACTCGTCCAGCGCCATCATCTTGATGGGCGTCAGGTCACGCCAGTTGAACGGCACGCCGGTGGCCATCGGAGTAGTGAACAGGTTCGAGAGGGTGATGATCAGCAGGTGCGGATTGCCACGCGCGCCCTTGGCTTCAAGGAAGCCTTCCGCCCCCGCGCCGCCCGCCTTGTTCACGACCACGATCGGCTGACGCATCAGGCTGTGCTTCGAGACGATGCCCTGGATCACGCGCGCCATCTGGTCGGCTCCGCCGCCCGTGCCGGCAGGCACGACGAACTGCACGGGACGATTTGGCTCCCAACTGCGCTGCGCGACGGCCTGCCGAGAGACGGCGGCGAGACCCGCCAAGGACCCCAGGCCAAGCATCGCCTGGCGGCGAGACACCATACCCTGCATCGTCGTGCGACCTCCGAAGCTGACATTTCCTCGCGCGGACGGGCACAGAAAGGCACGGGTCCGTCCAGCGGCTTGACCGAATGGGGCGCAAACCACAGTAAATCAAAGAAAATCGTGTCAAAGGCGGGCCTCCGGCTTGTGCGCCTTGACTGGCTCTGGTCGGGTTTGCCCCGGAAGAGGGGTTCGGATGACGCTTTGGGTTCGATACCGGCACGGTAACTCCGAAGGCTTCGGGGCGCTTGATGGCGGGCGCGTGCACGTGCACGCCGGCGACGTCTTCGCGGCGCCAATCCCGACAGGCGAAGTCCTTGTACGCGAGCAGGTCACCCTGTTGCCGCCGGTTCGCCCCGGAGTGTTCATCGGTCTCTGGAACAATTTCGGGGAGGCGGCCGCGAGGCAGGGGCTCGCGCGCCCGGAAGTACCGCTCTGGTTCGTGAAATCGCCCCGGGCCTTGTCAGGGCCGGACGCCCCCATCCCGATGCCCGGCGGCTATGGCGGCCGCGTTGTCTATGAAGGCGAAGTCGGGTTGGTCATCGGTCGGCGTTGCGCGCGCGCGACGGAGGCCAGCGCGGCGGAGGCGATCTTCGGCCTCACCTGCGTGAACGACGTCACCGCGCTCGACCTGCTGACAGCCGATGCGTCCTTTGCACAATGGGCGCGCGCCAAGGGCTGCGACGGCTTCGGCCCGATCGGGCCGGCCATCGCGACCGGGCTGGACTGGTCGAGCCTGCGTGTGAAGGTCGCGCTGAACGGCCGCGTGCGGCAGGACTATCCGCTCAGCGACATGATCATCCCGCCCGGCCGCGTCGTGTCCATGATTTCTCAGGAGATGACGCTGGAGCCTGGCGACGTCATCGCCTGCGGCACCTCTGTCGGCGTGCTGCCGATGAAGCCGGGCACGACGGTGGAAGTGACGATCGAGGGCATCGGCACGCTCCGCAACGTCTTCGCATCGGCGGACCCGCCCGGCGTTCAGCCCTCGTAGCAGCCGGCGGCCCGGGCGCGCGCCCGCACCAGCGACAGCACGGTGCGGCAGGTCGGCACCGGCACCTCGACCAACTCGGCGAGTTCCACGACCACGCCGAGCAGCGCGTCGATCTCCATCGGGCGGCCGCGCTCCAGGTCCTGCAGCATGGAGGTCTTGTGGGCGCCGACCTCCGCGCCGCCGGCAATGCGCTTGTCGACGTCGATGGCGAAGCGCACGCCGAGCCTCTCGGCCACCGCCTGGCCTTCCAGCATCATCGCCCGCGCCACCCCGCGCTGCCCGTCATCGGCGATCAGCACGTCGAGCGTCGACGTGGTCAGCGCGGAGATCGGGTTGAAGGCCATGTTGCCCCAGAGCTTGACCCACATCTCGTCGCGGATCTTCGGGCGGACCGGCGCCTTGAAGCCGGCGGCGATCAGCGCCTCGGACAGCGCGTTGACGCGCGCGCTGCGGCTGCCGTCGGGCTCGCCCAGGGTGAAGCGGTCGCCATAGGTGTGCTCGATCACGCCCGGCTCGGGCACCTCGGCCGCGGGATAGACGATGCAGCCGATGGCGCGCTCCGGCGGCAGCAGGGCGGAGACGACGCCGCCGGGATCCACGCTCTCGACACGGCGCCCGGCGTAGGGGCCGGACAAGCGGTGGAAGTACCACCAGGGAATGCCGTTCACGGCCGAGACGATCGCCGTGTCAGGGCCAAGCAGCGGCTGCATCTGCCGCGCGGCCCCGGGCAGCGAATGGGCTTTCAGCGTGACGACAACGTAGTCCTGCGGTCCCGCTTCCTCGGCGCTCGCGACGCAGCGAGGGTGCACGACACTCTCCTGCCCCTCGCTGCGCAGCACGAGCCCCTTCTCCTGCATCGCGGAGAGGTGCGGGCCCCGGGCGATCACGGTGACCTCGACATCGCCCTTGGCGGCCAGCTTCGCCGCCATCAGCCCGCCGATCGCGCCGGCGCCGAACACGCAGACCTTCGTCATCGAGTTTGCTCGCTCGGGTTAAGGGGGCGCCGCGCCGTCACAGGCTGATGCCCAGCTTCTCGGCAAGCCCGATGCGCATCAGCTTGCCGGTTGCGCCCTTCGGGATCTCCGCCACGAAGACCACCTTGCGGGGCACCTTGAAATCCGCCAGGTGCGTCGCCGCGAAGTCGCGCAGCTCGCGTTCCGTCAGCGCCGCGCCGTCGCGCAGCACCACCGCCGCGCCGACCTCCTCGCCCAGCTTGGGGTGCGGGATGGCGAAGCACAGCACCTGCGCGACCGCGGGATGGGCGCTCAGCACGCCGTCCACCTCGAGCGGCGAGACCTTCTCGCCGCCGCGGTTGATCAGCTCCTTCAGCCGGCCGGTCAGCATCAGGAAGCCGTCCTCGTCGAACATCCCCTGGTCGCCGGTGCGGAACCAGCCATTGGCGAAGGCCTTGGCATTGGCTTCCGGGTTCGCCTCGTAGCCGCCGGTCACGTTCGGGCCGCGGATCACCACCTCGCCGATCTCGCCCTGCGGCAGCATGCTGCCGTCATCGCCCATGATCGCCACCTCCGGCCCCGCGGGCAGGCCCACCTTGCCCGGCTTGCGCGGCCCGGCCAGCGGGTTGGAGGCCATCTGGTGCGAGGCCTCGGTCATCCCGTAGCTCTCGACCAGCGGGCAGCCGAAGACCTGCTCCATCTGCTGCATCACCGGCCCGGGCAACGAGGCCGAGGAGGAGCGGATGAAGCGCAGCGGGACGCGGGCGATGATCTCCCGGTTCCGCTCGGCGCGCGACAGGATCGCCTGGTGCATGGTCGGCACCGCGGTGAACCAGCTGGGCTTCTCCTCGTCCATTGAGCGGAAGAAACGCAGCGCGTCGAAGCCCGGCGTGCAGCACACCGAGGCGCCGGCGCCGAGCGAGGACAGCACGGCGGCGATCAGCCCGTGGATGTGGAACAGCGGCATCACGTTCAGGCAGGCATCCGCCGGCGTCAGCGCCAGCGTCGCGCCGATGTGCCGGGCGGAAGCGGTGACGTTGCCCTGCGTCAGCGGCACGATCTTCGGCCGCGCCGTGGTGCCGGAGGTGTGCAGCACCAGCGCGATGTCGTCCGCCTCCGCCGGCCCTGGCCGCGCGGCGGCGCCGGGCGCACCGCCCTCCAGCGTGAACTCGCCGGCCGCCGCGCCCGGCACCACCTCGATCACCGGCACGCCGAGCCTGGCCGCCGCCGCGCGGGCCGGCGTCTCGACGCCGCGGGCGACCAGCAGCGCCTTGGCCTTCAGGTCGTCGATGTAGAACTCGAACTCCTCCTGCCGGTAGGCGGGGTTCAGCGGCGCGGTGGTGGCGCCCGCGGCCACCGCGACGAAGACGGCGGCCATCTCCGGCCCGTTCGGCAGCACGATGGCGACGCGGTCGCCGCGGCCGATGCCGTGGTCGTTGAGCCACCCGACGGTCCGCGCCGCCAGATCGCGCAGCCCGCCATAGGACAGCGGCGCGCGGCCCTCCGTCGCGCGCAGCGCCGGGCGATCGGCCTCGCCTTGCGCGAGCAGTTCGGACATCGTGCGGTACGCGACCATTCCGCTCTCCCTTTTCGCGCGGCACCTTATCCGCGCGCGGGGAGCGACGGAAGGGGCGGGCGGCCGCTTGTCCTGTCTTGGCCCTGCGCGCAACGTGGTCCACCATGGCCTCACCGGATCGCCAACGGAGAGCCTGCGCATGATGCACCCGACCCGCCGGAGGACGCTCGCCCTGGCGGCGGCCGGCTGCCTGCCTCCCCTGTGGCGCCACGCCGCGGCGCAGGACCCGTTTCCGACGCGACCGGTGCGCTTTGTCGTGCCCTTCGCCGCCGGCGCCTCGCTCGATGCGGTGGCGCGGCTTGTCGGGCGTGGCCTCGAGGCGCGCTGGGGCCAGCCGGTGGTGGTGGAGAACCGCACCGGCGCGGGCGGCAACATCGGCGCGCAGGCGGTCGCTTCGGCGCCGCCCGACGGGCACACGCTGCTGGTCGGCACGGCCGGCCTGATCACCGTGAACCCGCACATCTACCGCGACCTGACCTTCGACATCGCCCGCGACCTGGCGCCGGTCGCCATGCTCGGGCTGCTGCCGAACGTGATGGTGGTGCCCGCCGCGCATCCGGCGCGCGATGTCGCAGGCTTCGTCGCCTGGGCGCGCGGCGCGGGCCGCCCGGTGCTGTACGGTTCGCCCGGCACCGGGTCCTACGTGCACGTCACAGGCGCGCTCTTCGCCCAGGCCACCGGCCTGCCGGCGGAGCACGTGGCCTATCGCGGCTCGGCTCCGGCGCTGACGGACCTCGTCGCCGGTCGCCTCGACGTAATGTTCGACAACATGCCCGCCACGCTGCCCTTCCTGCGCGACGGCAGGCTGCGGGCGCTTGCCGTCACCAGCGGCGCCCGCGCCGGCGAATTGCCGGATGTGCCGACGACGGCCGAGGCCGGCTTGCCCGCGGTGCGGGCCGTACCCTGGTTCGCCCTGTTTGCGCCGGGCGGCACGCCGGCGGCGCTGCGCGCCCGCATCGCCGATGCGGCGAACGAGGTGCTGGCCACGCCCGCCACCGCGCAGGCGCTGGCCGCGATGGGCCTGTCGGGCGAGCCCATGGGCCCGGACGCGCTCGGCGCTCTCGTTGCGCAGGAACGCGCCCGCCTCGGCGAGGTGGTGCGCGCTGCCCAGATCCGTGTGGAGTAGCAGCCCGATGCCCGGCCACCACCCGCCTGTCTATGTCGACTTCCTGAACGGACCGGACATCGCGGAGCTCGCGATGACCGACGACGAGATCCTGGAGGCGATCGAGCGCAGCCTTGCCGCCCAGGGCCGCGGCGAGACGGTGATCGATCCGCGCATGCACCACATGCCAGGTGTCGCCAACGGCCATTTCAACGTGCTGCGCGGCTATGTCGGCGGCGAGATCGGCCTCTCCGGCGTCAAGGTCGTCGGCGACTTCGTCGACAACTACAAGGAGGGCCTGCCGAGCGAACTCGCCACGCTGCTGCTGCTCGATCCACGCAACGGCAAGCCGGTCGCCATCCTGGACGCCGGCGGCATCACCGACATGCGCACCGGCGCGGTGACGGCGATCGGCGCGAAGCACCTGGCGAGGAAGGACAGCAAGGTGCTGGGCCACATCGGTGCCCGCGGCACGGCCTATTGGAACGTCCGGCTGCTCGACCGGCTCTTCGACTTCGAGGAAATTCGCGTCCATTCGCGCCGCAAGGAAAGCCGCGACGCCTTCGGCGAGCGCCTGTCGCGTGACCTCGGCAAGAAGGTCGTGGTGACGGAGGACTGGGAGAGCACGGTGCGCGGAGCCGACATCATCGTGGAGGCTTCCCGCCTGACCACGCCCGAGCCGCTGCTGAGGACGGAGTGGATCAAGAAGGGCGCCTTCGTCGTGCCCTACGGCACGGTCAGCGCGCTGGAACTGTCGCTGACCGACATCATGGACAAGATGCTGATGGACGATTGGGGGCAGGCGCGGTCCGGCAAGCTCGGCGCGATGCGCCAGCATGTGGACACCGGCCGGCTTTCCGAAGCCACGCTGCATGCCGAACTCGGCGAGGTCGTGGCCGGGCTGAAGCCGGGGCGGGAGCGGGACGACGAGACGATCCTGCTCTGGCATCGCGGGCTGTCCCTGTCGGACGTGGCGCTGGGTCATGCCATGCTCCAGAAGGCACGGCGGCTCGGCATCGGCCAGCGGCTGCGCTTCGCGTGAGCGCGGTTGCGGGAACGCCGACCGAACCCGTGGCCGAGCGGTTCCGCCCGCTGGTCCTGGCGACCCATAGCGGCAGCTTCCACCTCGACGATGCCTTTGCGCATGCCGTGCTGCGCCTTGCCCTGGGGCTGCGGGCCGAGGGCGGGGATCATGTCCTGCTTCGCACGCGCGACACGGCCGCCTTGGCGACCGCCGACATCGTTTGGGATGTCGGGACGGTCTATGATGCGGCAACGCGGCGCTACGATCACCACCAGCGCGGCGCCCCGACACGCCCGGACGGGCAGCCCTTCAGCGCCGCCGGCCTGGTGTGGCGCCACCACGGACAGGCGGCGGTGCTGGCCGCGCTGCGCCCCGGCGACCATCAACTGGCAGCCGAGATCGCACATCTTCTCGATGAAGGCGTCGTGCGGCGGATCGATGAGATCGACAACGGCACCGGCCCGCCATCCGATCCGCTCAGCCTGTCCTGGGCTGTCGAGGACCTGAACCCCTCCTGGGACAGCCCCGCCAGCGGCGATGCCGCCGCGGAACACGCTGCGTTCCTGCGCGCCGCCGACCTAGCCGAAGCCTTCCTGCGCCGTCGGATCGCGGCGACCTGCGCTCGGCTGCGTGCCCGCGACGCCGTCCTGGCAGCGCAGGGCGCCTCTGCCGATCCGCGCATCCTGGAGCTTCCCGGCAAGCTGCCCTGGGAGGAGGCGGTGCATGCCGCCGGCCTGCCCGTGCTCTATGCCGTGTACCCGGTGCCGAACGGGAACTGGATGGTCGATGCGATGCCGGTTTCGCCCAATGCCTTCGAGCAGCGGCACCCGCTGCCGGATGCCTGGGCCGGCCTGCGCGATGCCGAGCTGGCCGCCGCGACCGGCGTTGCAGACGCCGTCTTCGTGCATCTGCGGCGCTTCGTCGGCGCGGCGCGCTCGCGAGAGGGCGCGCTGGCGATGGCGCGGGCGGCGCTGCCGAAGCTGGACGCGACAACCATGTGACGAGTCATCGCACCTAATAAACAACCTATACGTGTATTCTGCGGCCGGTCAGGTGTCCCGCCCCCTGGCCTTGCCCCAGGGCCCGTGCCGCCCGATCTCATGTCGCCACGCGCGCGCCGAGGAGCCATGCCGATCCGCTTCGACAGCAGCTACGCCCGCCTGCCGGACCGTTTCCATGCACGCCTGCCGCCGACACCGGTCGCGGCGCCGAGCCTGGTGCGGGTGAACGGGCCGCTGGCGGTGCAACTCGGGATCGATCCGGACTGGCTGGCCGGGCCGGAGGGCGTGGCGATGATCGCCGGCAACGTGCTCCCCGCCGGCGCGGAGCCGATCGCGCTCGCCTATGCGGGGCACCAGTTCGGGCAGTTCGTGCCGAAGCTCGGCGACGGCCGCGCGATCCTGCTCGGCGAGGTGGTCGGGCGCGACGGGCTGCGCCGCGACATCCAGCTGAAGGGCTCCGGCCCGACCCCCTTCTCGCGCCGCGGCGATGGCCGTGCCGCGCTGGGTCCGGTCCTGCGCGAGTACCTGGTCAGCGAGGCGATGGCCGCGCTCGGCATCCCGACCACGCGCGCGCTGGCCGCGGTGACGACGGGCGAGCAGGTGTTCCGTGAGACCGCGATGCCTGGCGCCGTGATCGCCCGCGTCGCCGCGAGCCATGTGCGCGTCGGAACCTTCCAGTACTTCGCGGCTCGCGGCGACGTCGAAGCGGTGCGCATCCTGGCGGATCACGTCATCGCACGCCATCACCCGCAGGCGGCCGATGCCGAACTGCCCTATCGCGCGCTGCTCGACGCGGTGATCGCGGCGCAGGCGAGCCTCGTTGCCCGCTGGATGCTGGTCGGCTTCGTCCATGGCGTGATGAACACCGACAACATGACGGTGTCAGGCGAGACGATCGACTACGGTCCCTGCGCCTTCATGGAATCCTTCGACCCCGGCGCGGTGTTCAGCTCGATCGACCATGCCGGGCGCTATGCCTGGGGCAACCAGCCGCGCATCGCATTGTGGAACCTGACGCGCCTCGCGGAGGCGCTTCTGCCCTTGCTGGCGGAAGACGAGGATGCGGCGGTGAAGCTGGCCGAGGCGGCGCTCAGCGGCTTCGGTCCGGCCTTCGAAGCCGCCTGGCTCGACGGCCTCTGCCGCAAGATCGGCATCGCGGATCACGGCGCCGGGGACTCGGCCCTGGCACAGGACCTTCTGCAGCGCATGGCCGAGAATGCCGCCGACTTCACGCTGACCTTCCGCCACCTGGCGGAGGCGGCGTCCGGCAACGACGCGCCGGCCCGCGCCCTGTTCCAGGATCCCGCTGCCTTCGACGCCTGGGCCGAGGCATGGCGGGCGCGCCTGGCGCAACAGGGACGCGATGCGGCGGCGACGCGCGGCGCCCTGCTTGCCGCGAACCCGCTCTACATCCCGCGCAATCACCTCGTCGAGGAAGCCATCGCCGCGGCCGTCGCCCGTGACGACCTTGGCCCCTTCGAGACGCTTGTGGAGGTACTGGCCCGGCCGTTCGACGAGCAGCCCGGCGCAGGGCGCCACGCCTTGCCGGCGCGGCCGGAGGAGCGCGTGCTGCAGACCTTCTGCGGCACCTGACGCCAGCGGCGTTCACTCCGCATCGTAAGCGTCCAGGAGCGCGCGTCCGAGCGCCTCCACCGCCGCGACGCTCCGCGCCGGATGGTGCCGGACAGAAGCTGCTTCGCCCAACGCCGCCGCAGCCGCCTCCTCGGCGTCGAGATGGGTGAAGCGGCCATCACGGTAGAGGATGCGCCCGGCCACCATCGTCATCCGCACGTCGCGGCCGCCGGCGCGCGCCATCAGAAGGTCGAGCAGCGGCAGCGTCGCGTCGCAGCCAGGCCAGGCCGCGCGGCGTGGATCGAGCGCGACGACATCTGCCGCGAAGCCCGGCGCCAGGCGGCCGATCCGCCCCGCCAGACCCAGCACTCGGGCCCCGCCCTCGGTCGCGACGCGCAGGCGTTCCGCCGCCCCCGGTCCAGGCGGGGAGGCGCGGTCACCGCTGCGCGCCAGCGCCGCGAACAGGCGCAGCTCGCCCCAGGGATCGCCGTCATCTGCCAGTTCGGTGTCGTCCCCGCCGAGCGCCACCGCCAGGCCGGCGGCGCGCCAGGCGGCATAGCCAGGCGCTCCATTGCCCAGGCGAAGGTTGCTGCCGGGGTTGGCGACGAGGCTCGTGCCGCTCTCGGCCAGCAGCCTGAGATCGGCACCGGACAGGAACACTCCATGCGCGGCGCTGCTGCCCGGCCCGAGCACGCCAAGCGCTGCGAGCCGCGCCACGGTGCCGTCCGGGTAGAGGGTGGCGCAGGCCGAGCGCTGCGCCGGGCTTTCGAGAAGGTGGAAATGCAGCGGCGCCGCGCGTTCCGCCGCGGCGGCCGCGACCTCGGCGAAGAGCCTGTCCGAGACCCATTGCGGCCCTGCCGGCCCGAAGCCGAGCGCCAGCCGCGGCTGGCCGGCCCAGCGCGCCCGGAGCCGGTCGTGGATGTCGACGGCGCCGGTCGCGGTGTGCGGGAAGGCATGCCGGCGCGAAGCCTCCGCCAGCGCGCGCGCGGCGCCGTCGAGCCCGCGGAGCAGGTCTGCCTCCGCCAGCGGCGGGTAGAGCAGGGCGCCACGATCGGCGACCCCGACCATCACCGCGGCACGCATGCCGGCGACGTCGTAGGCGCGGAGCGTGGAATCCAACTCGGCCTCATGGTCGCCGCCATAGGACCAGTTGGCGTGCAGGCAGGCGGTGACGCCATTGGCCAGCATGCGCAGTGCCGCCAGCCGGACCAGCGGGAAAGGGTCGGGCGAGCCGCGGCCGCGGCGACGGTTCGCCCAGGCTTCCAGGCGATCGTCCGGGTAGCCCAGCAGGATCTGCGACAGGCCGCGCCCATGCTGATGGGCGTTCACGAAGCCCGGCAGCAGCACCGCCCCGCCGAGCTCGCAGATCTCTGCCCCAGGATCCTCGGCCGCCGCGCCGGTCGCGGCGATCACGCCGTCGCGCACCAGAAGGCGGCCCGGCCGCTCCTCCGGCAAGCCACCGCCCGGGATCAGGGCCGCGGCGCGCAACAACAGCGGCGCCGCGCCCGGGCCCGCGCTCTGGCCGGGTGATGTCACGCCGGCACGCCGAACAGCCGCCCCCAGCCACGCACCAGGCCCGGATCGGCCCCCGCGCGCCGCAGCGCGCCCCACAGCGCGGTGGCGACGCTGTCGAGGATGGGCAGGCCGAGCTCCGCCTCCAGCCGCGCGGCCGGGCGCGCGCCGCGCAGGTTGGTGGAGATGACGGCGATCGCCTGCACGCCCGGCGCCGCCGCGACCTCCCGGATCAGCTGCTCCACCACATCCTCGCCGAAGCGCGCGAAGGAGAAGTTGCCGGGATCGCCGAGATGCCGCTCGGCGACGACGTCGAGGCCCGCCTCCTCCCGCAGCACATGCAGCGTCGCGTCCTGCACATCGGGCAGGAAGGGCGTCACCAGCCCGATCCGCTTCGCGCCCAGCCTGCCGAGCAGCTCGACCAGTGCCAGCATGGAGGTGTCGCCCGGCCCGCCGAGCGCCGCCAGGAAGGCATGATCGTGGCGCAGCCCCGTGTAGCAGGACGCCGTCGCATTGAGGCAGGTCGCATGCACCTGCGCATCGGCAAGCAGCGACGCGGCATCGAGCAGCGGCGCCGCCTGGAACTGCGCCAGTGCCTCCGCGCCGCGGTCGAGCCGCGTCACACGGAAGCGCGCCAGATGCAGCGAGACGCCCGGCACGCCGGCCAGCATGGCCGCCGTCAGCGGCTCCGCCACGGTGTTGGAGGACGGCACGAGCATGCCGATTCGGATGGTGGCGGCGGTCGCGTCCAAGGATTTGCCTCCGGGCGATGGTTGCGGGTGGAACGGCAAGGCGAGCCTTGGGCCAGGGCGAACGCCGGAAGGCACCGAAGCGTTGGACCCCGAGCGCGCGGCTGAACCCGGCCGCCGGTCACACATCAGGACCCGTCATGATGCATGCCCAGGTGCCCATCTCGCCCGACGAGCCGCCGGCTCCGGTTCCGCCCGGCCCGCCGGGCACCCCGCCGGGTCCAGACCTGCCGGACCTTCCGGTCCGCGATCCCCCCGGCCCCGGCACGCCGGTTCCCGATGCGCCGGACGCGCCGATCGGCGACCCGCCGCGGAGCCCGCCGATCCGGCTGTGACCCTGCGGGCGGCGCGGGTCACACCCGCATCGGCATCAGCACGTACAGCGCCTCCGGCTTCGCGCTGTCCGTCACGATGGTCGGGGCGGAGCCATCGGCGAAGCGGAACTCCACCTGCTCGACGATCTGGTCGGTGATGTCGTTCAGGTAGCGCGCCTGGAAGCCGATCTCGAGCGGGCTCGAATCGTAGCTCACCACGTCGCCCTCCAGCTCCTCCTGCGCCATGCCGAGCTCGGCGCTCGCCGCGCTGAGGAGAAGGTGGTGGCGATCGACCGAAAGCTTCACCGGCCGCGACCGCTCGCTGCTGATGCCGGCGACGCGGCCGACCGCCTCGGAGAATTCCTTCTTCGACACCCGCAGCACCTTGTCGTTGCCGCGCGGGATCACGCGCTCGTATTCCGGGAAGGTGCCGTCGATCAGCTTGGACGTCAGTTGCACGGCGCCGAGCGTGAAACGCACCTTGGTGTCGGAGAGTGCGACGGCGACCTCGTCCTGCACTTCCTCGGCCAGCTTGCGCAATTCGTTCACCGTCTTGCGCGGGACGATCACGCCCGGCATGCCGGACGCACCCTCCGGCAGCGGCTCCTCCACCCGCGCCAGGCGGTGGCCGTCGGTCGCGACGGCGCGCAGCACCTTGGCCCCGCCGCTCTCGGCGGCGTGGATGTAGATGCCGTTCAGGTAGTAGCGCGTCTCCTCCGTGCTGATCGCGAAGCGGGTGCGGTCGATCAGCTCCCGCAGCTGGCCGGCGGGGATCGCGAAGCGGTGCGGCAGCTTGCCCTCGGTCATGGAGGGGAAGTCGTCCACCGGCAGCACCGCCAGCTTGGCGTCGAAGCGGCCGGCGCGCAGCGTCAGCTGCGCATCGCCGCCCGGATGGTCCAGCTCCAGCTTCGCGCTCTCCGGCAGCTTGCGGACGATCTCGTAGAGCGTCGCGGCCGGCGCGGTGGTGCGGCCCTGGCGGGTGACGCTGACGCCCGGCACTTCCTCCACCACGGCGATCTCCATGTCGGTCGCGGTCAGCTTCAGCCCGCCCTCGCGCGCCTCCAGCATGACGTTGGCCAGGATGGGGATGGTGTTCCGGCGCTCCACCACGCTCTGCACATGCGCGAGCGCCTTGAGCAGCACGGCCCGGTCGACAGTGAACTTCATGGCACCCGCTTTCCCGACGTTCTGGCACGGCCCCCGGGGCGACC